>NZ_JBEOUK010000012.1:0-200189 GCF_040304045.1 Kitasatospora sp. NPDC094016 | reverse complement strand
AACGCTCGGCTGGGAAACCCCAGCCGAGCGCCTGCATAAACTCATCGCGGCCTGATCAAACCGACCACGTGTTGCAACGACCCCTAGAAACCGCCCCTGCCCGCGCGGGGGCCGCAGTGTCCGGGGGCGGGACCACAGCCCAGCCGGTGATACCACCAGATGAAGAGCAAACGGGCCCACCTACCGCGTCTTGTCAGGGAGGCGGCACGAGGACCCGTACCCCAAAGACTATCCACGCCGGTCCGATGACTTCACCGAACACTCCGCCCGACCGGGAGCGTCACCCGATCAGTGGCGCTCAATCCCACCGAAAACGGCTCTCGTTCTTACCGAAGCTCACGCGCTGAAGACAAGTACATCCCCGCCACGAACGGCCCATGGCTGGCTTCGACTGCCGCCGAAACAGTGGCACCCATATGACCCGACTAAATCAATCAGGCCGTAGCCGTCGCCCCTTCGGCATCCGGAAGCGTCCCGGGTGTTGGCGCCGGCGGCGCAGGACCTGTCGTCGGGGCCGGGCGGGGTTCTGGCCGCTGTCGCTGGCGAGGTGGGGCCGTTGCCGCGGATCGGAGTCCGGCGAAGGAGAGCGCCGGAACATCCGGGCGGGCCGGAACGGGCCTGGCCGGTTCCGGCCTGCCCAAGGGCCTTTCGAGGCTCCTGACCTGTGGTGAGACTGGTGACCGCCGCCAGGGAGCACCTGCCCGGGGCAGCACACCGGACCAGGTGTCACCGACCGCCGCTCCTGGAGGGCAGCCGTCGCGGCCCGGTGTGTGCCGAGCACCACGCACGGCCGATCCCACCCCTCTCTCCCCGCTGGAGCACCGTCATGCCTTCGAACGCCTCCAAGTTGCTGCGCGTCACGCTCGCCGCCGCCGTCGCCGCCTCCGGTGCCGTGGTCGTCACGGCCGTCACCGCCGGGAGTTCGTACGCGGCGACGACCTCCTCGGTCGGCGGCCAGATCACCCGCTCGGAGATCCTCGCCCGCGCCCAGTTCTGGTACGGCAAGAACATCAACTACGACCAGGGCGGCTCCTACCCGGACTCCTCCGGCCGCGGCTACCGCACGGACTGCTCGGGCTACGTCTCGATGGCCTGGCACCTCGGCACCAGCGCCAACACGCAGGGCCTCGCGGACAGCTTCACCTACCAGATCAGCCGCAGCGACCTGATGCCGGGCGACATCCTGAACTCGTACTACGACCACGTCATCCTCTTCGAGAAGTGGGACGACGCCGCCCACACCACCTTCTCGTACTACTCCTTCGGCAGCACACCGGTGAAGCACCGGACCGGGGTCTCGATCAACGCCGCGACCCTCGACTCGCACCCGAACGGCGACTACAAGGCGCTGCGCTACAAGAACGTCGTCAACGACCCGGCGCCGGGTTCGGCGTGGGTGCCGGCGGTCGGTGACGGCAGCTCGGTGAGCGGGGCCGACGACACGGCCTACACCTTCACCCGTAGCGTCGACGGTCATCTTCAGGGCACTGCCAGGTATCCGGCCGGCAAGTGGGCGACCGTCGACCTCACCAATGTCGTGGGCACCCCGATTTCGGCGGGTGGGGCGCCGAGTGCCTTCGCGATGAAGAGCGGTGTCACCGGTGTGGCCAGTGCCAACGCGGCCAACGGGCACCTGCAGATCACGTATCGCGATGCCAACGACAAGTGGGCGACCAGCGACCTCACCAACCAGGTCGGCACGCCGGTCACCGGGGGTGCGGTCCGTGCCACGACCGATCCCGACGGCACTCTCGCGATCTACTCCCGTGGTTCGACCGATGGTGGGCATCTGAGTCTCACCGCTCTTCAGCCGAACGGGAGTTGGGCGACCGTCGACCTGACGAACGTCGTCGGTACCCCGGTCTCGGCGGGTGGGGCGCCCGCGACGTTCACCCAGAAGAACGGGACCGTCGGTGTGGCCAGCGCGAATGCCGCCAACGGCCACTTGCAGATCACCTACAAGGACACCGCCGGCCAGTGGGCCACCACCGACCTCGCCAACCTGGCCGGCACACCTGCCACCGGCGGCGCCCTCAGCGCCACGACCGACTCCGAGGGCACCCTCATGATCTACTCCCGCAGTGTCGACGGTCATCTCCAGGGGACCGCCAGGTATGCGAGCGGCCAGTGGGCGACGGTCGATCTCACCAACGTCGTCGGCACCCCGGTCTCGGCGGGTGGCTCGCCCAGCGCCTTCACCATGAAGAACGGTGTCACCGGCGTGGTCAGTGCCAACGCCGCCAACGGCCACTTGCAGATCACCTACAAGGACACCGCCGACAAGTGGGCGACCACCGACCTCACCGACAAGGTCGGCACCCCGGTGACGGACGGCGCCGTCAGCGCCACCACCGATCCCGACGGCACCCTCGCCGTCTACTCCCGCGGCTCGACCGACGGCGGCCACATCAACCTCACCGCCCTCCAGCCGAACGGGAGTTGGGCGACCGTCGATCTCACCACCATCGTCGGCACCCCCGCCAGCTGACCCACCAACCGGACCGGCAGTGAAACGGCCCGGGCTCTTACGGGCGAGCGCAGAACCTGCAGCCACTGGTGGCGGCACGGTTGCGGGGCGACCGCGAGAATGCCTCGCCGGCTCAGGTGCAGGCGGATGGCGCGGGAGGAGTAGGCCCGGTCGGCGAGTACGACATCGGGCCGGGTCCGCGGTCGGCGGACGCTCGAAGGCCGGCGCGCCGTTGGCTTGTCCTGGTCCGGCCTGGGCCGGTTCTTGCCGACCAGGACCCCGTCGGCTCGTCCTGCCCCGCCACGAGAGGAAGACCGTGTGTCAGCGGACGCGGCAGACTCGGTCTGGCCGCGGTTTCGTGAATGATCTTCGGTTGACCGGCTGTCAGCCAGAGTGGCCGTGCTTGTGCAGCGCGGCACTCGCGCGGAAGCGGAGTCGACCGCAGCGGTCCTTCTCCTCCTCGGTTGCATCGATTCCGCAGCCGCAATGCCAGGCCAGCCAGGCCAGATCGGCCGGGTCCAGCCACAGTGCGATGCGCCCGCGGTCGGCCTCGACCTGAGGATTCGTCGGCTCGGTCCCAGTCGCATCGGGAGACCACTCGACGGGTCGGACAGCGTCTCGAAGATCATTCACGCAACTGCGGCCAGAGCCGCGAATTCGACCAGAGCTGCCGGTCGTTCCCCACTGGGTTGCCGTCGTCGACGAGGGCCGGGACCACCCGCTCGGGGAGTGGGCACGTCACGTCGGCGGCCGGGTGAGTTTGGCGGCCACGGCGTCGAGGACCCATTCCAGGCCGGTCGCGAAGGATGCCTCGGCGTCCACGTCCGTTCCATCGTGCACGGCCTTGGTCAGCGCCGGGAAGCGGCCCGTGGCCAACATCCTCGTCACATGCGGGCCGGAGGCGCGCTGCCAGTCGCGCTTGGACAGGCCCGTGGCGCGCTCGGCCCGCAGGTTCGCGATCTCGCGCCTGATCGCGCCGGTGACGTAGGCGCTGACAGTCTCCACAGCGCGCATGACGGTGTCGACGTCGGCGAGGCCGTCGAGGGCGGCCAGCTTGGCCTCGGTCACGGCGAGGCCGTTCGGGCCCAGGGTCGGGCGGCCGCCGAGCAGGTCGGCCAGCCATTCGTGACGCAGAGCGGCCTGCCTGGTGCGGTGGGCGAGGATGCACAGTGCGTCCCGCCAGTCGCCGGGCTGCTCCTCGGGGAGAATCTCGGCCTGGACCTCGTCCACCATGAGGTCGAACAGCTCCTGCTTGGTGGAGATGTAGCCGTACAACCGCATCGGGCCGGCGTCCAGCCGGGCGGCGACCTTGCGCAACGACACCGCCTCCAGCCCGCCCTCGTCGGCCAGCGCGATGGCGGCGGAGACGATCCGCTCCCGGTCGAGCGGCACGGGGCGAGCCGGCGGCTCCGGCCGGTCCCACACAGTCATGGTCACACCGTTCTCTTGCGATGCATCGCGTTGGGGAAATACAGTGTATCGACATGAGGCATCGTATCGCTGTCGTCGGGGGCGGCCCCGGCGGCCTTACCTTCGCCCGTGTCCTGCACCGCCATGGCTACCCCGTCGCCGTCCTGGAACGCGATCCCGCCCCCGACGCCCGGCCTCCGGGTGGCACGCTCGACCTGCACGAAGGGCTGGGCCGGCTCGCGCTGGACAAGGCGGGGCTGCTGGCGGAGTTCGAGGCGCTGTCTCGCCCCGAGGGGCAGGCCATGCGCATCCTGGATGCGGACGGGACCGTCCTGCGCGACTGGCGGCCCGGTCCGGATGACCGGGCCAATCCCGAGATCGACCGCAGGCAACTGCGTGACCTGCTGCTCGGCTCTGTCGACGTCCGGTGGGGGCAGGGCGTGAAGCAGGTCGTGCCGGGGACCCGGGATGGTGTACTGGTCCATTTCGCGGACGGGCGGCAGGAGGCGTTCGACCTCGTGGTCGGCGCGGACGGTGCCTGGTCCCGGGTCCGCCCGGCTGTCTCGTCGGTGACACCGCACTACACCGGCGTCACCTCGGTCGAGACCTCCCTCGACGACGTCGACACCCGCCACCCCGACCTTGCCCGGCTGGTCGGCGACGGTTCCGTGGCGGTGTACGGCGTGAACCGCTCCCTCGTCGCCCAGCGCAACAGCGGCGGCCACGTCAAGGTGTACGCCAAGTTCCGCGCACCGCTGGACTGGCACGCGAATCCGGACCTGGCCGACGACGAGGCCGTGCGATCGAGCCTGCTGGCCCTGTTCGACGGCTGGGCCGCTCCCGTCCTCGACCTCCTCCGTCACGGCACCGCTTTCGTCCACCGCCCCTTCTACGTCCTGCCCGTGTCCCACACCTGGACCCACGTCCCCGGGGTGACGCTACTGGGCGACGCCGCCCATCTGATGCCCCCGTTGGGGGCGGGCGCGAACCTCGCGATGCTGGAAGGCGCCGAACTCGCCGAGTCCATCGCCACCGGCCCTGGAGATCCGGACGAGGCCGTCCGCGCCTTCGAGGAGCGGATGTGGGCACGGGCCGGCAGGTGGGCGAAGATCACCACGGCCGGTCTGGAACGCCTCGTGAGCCCGAACCCCGCCGAAGCCCTCGCCCACTTCGACCAAGTCCAGCCATCCTGACCGCCAAGCGCGAGAGCACCAGCACCGCAGTAAACGTACGATCTGGCTGCCCGGCCCCGGACCGGCTTTCCTCGCCGAAATGCGGCACGCATACGATCTGATAACTCTGCGTGAGGGTGATGGTCACTCTATGGTGTCTCCATGCGCGGATCGAAACTCCTTTACGCGGCAGCGGTCCTGGTCCTGGGCGCCGCGTCCGTCGCCGTCGCACGGACCCAGGACACCGCCGACGAAACCCGTATGGCTCCGACGATCCTGCTGAGCCGCGAGTACCACGAGAAGCACCTGCGGCCCGTCGCGGACGAGATCCACCGGCTGATCGACACTGGACAGGTCGACGGCAGCAGCTTCGCCTCGATCGTGTTCCACGGCGACGAGCACTGCCTCGACCTCTACTGGAAGGGAGCCGTTCCCGCCAGGATCACCAAGGCCGTCGACGACTGGCGCACGCGTACCCGCGAGGCGATGCGCCACGACCCCGCCGGCCCGGTCAGTCCCGACTACGACGTCCACTACCGGACGGCCGCCTACTCACTCTCCGAGATGGACCAGGCCATCAGCAGGTTCATCACCGCCGTCGGCAACGACAAGGCGGAGTGGTCCTCGATCTCCCCGGCCAACGACGGCAGCGGCCTCGTGCTCTCGTACCAGCCGAAGACCACCAGGCGCATCGCGCCGGCCGACGCGCCGACGCGCGACTACGAGACCCGGGCCGAGCAGATCGCCGGCATCCCCGTCCACCCGCAGATCGGCTCCCCCGAAACTCCCACGCAGGGCAGCCGCACCGGCGACGCCCCGCCCTGGTACGCCGGGGCCGACCTCAGACTGAGCGACAACAGCCGCTGCTCCACCGGCGTACCGGGCTGGGTCAACGGCAAGCGCGTCCTGCTCACCGCCGCCCACTGCCAGACCAGCGGGAACGTCTACACCGGGCAACGCGTCGTCGGCGAGGTCACCGCGTCCGACGGCGGCCTCGATGTTGCCGTCATCACCACCGACACCAGCACCGCGGCCCGCTTCTACAGCAGCGAGTGGAACAGCGGCGACTCCCGCCCGCTGTACGGCCCGGCGCGCCTGGACCCGGGCCAGTCCGCCTGTTTCAGCGGCGCCACGTCCGGGTTTCACTGCGAGTTGGAGGTCACCCGCGTCGGAGTCCACTCGCCGGCGGGGCGCACCGACGCGACCGAGGTGAAGTCCCGCAGCGCAGGCATTGCTGTTGCCCAGGGTGACAGCGGCGGGCCCGCCGTGGCCAACCCGCAGGGCGACTCGATGGCGCCGGTCGGCGTCATCATCGCCGGGAACACCGACACGAAGATCCCGTGCAACGGCACCTCGTCCACGACGACATGCTTCTCGACCGGTTACTACACGCCACTCGACCGGGTGGTGTCCAGGTTCGGGTTCTCGGCGTTGTGAACCACCGACATGCGCCGCCGAGTGGAGGCGTCGCGGATGTCGACCATTGCGCGCCAGTGTCAGCGTTCCGGCTTCGGGTCAGGCCGGCGGGTCGGGGTGTATCTGGCGAGCATGGTCTGGACGGCCTGTTCGACGGCGTCGTGGATGTCGGCGGCTGAGGGGTTCCAGTCGGTCAGCAGCATGCGGGGCCACAGAACGTAGTTGGCGATCATGCCGAGGAACTGGTTCGCGGCGCTCGCCGCGTCCGGGACATCGGCGTTGCCCGCCTCGTGCTCGGATGCCAAGTAGTGCTGAACGGACGTGAAGTAGGGCAGTTTGCCGAGCTGGAACTGCATCCGTCCCAGTTCGGGGAGGCGGGGCAGTTCGGCGATGACGATCCGGAACAGGGCTGTCATGCCGGGCTGGCCGACCAGGTCGGCATAGCGGTGGCCGATGGTTGTCAGTCCGGAGCGCAGATCTCCGGTCTGTGGCCGCGCGGCGGCGTCGCCGGCGTCACGCTGCCAGGACTCGGTGACGATGGCCTCGAAGAGGGCCGCCTTGGTGGGGAACCGCTTGAACAGGGTGGACTTCGAGACCCCGGCCGCTTCGGCGATCCGGGCCAGTGAGGTGCCGTCGTAGCCGCGATCCAAGAACAGTTCTGTGGCTGCGGTGGTGATCGCCTCGCGTTTCTGCTGAGCGAGTCTGCGGTGGTGTGCGGAGAGCTCTGCTGCCATGTGGACAGTATGCCGCAGACGCGAGGCGAGTCACTTGACTCGCCTCGACGATCCTGCCTACGGTACGAGAGCAAGGCGAGTCGAGTGACTCGCATTCAAATCTGTGGCGCCCGGGCGAATTCCGGTGGCCGCGCGGTGGAGGAACAGCTCATGACGATCGACAAGATCGCTTTGGTGACCGGTGCTAATCGCGGCCTCGGACGTGGAGCCGCCATTGCTCTGGCCAGACGCGGGGTCCGGGTCCTGGTCACCCACCGCGGTGATGCGGCCGGGGTCGAGAAGACGGTGGAACAGGTACAGGCGGTGGGTGGGACTGCGGCTGTTCTCCGGCTCGACATCAGCGACGTCTCCTCTTTCGCGTCCTTCACCTCCGAACTGAGCGAGCAGCTGGAGCGCTGGGGTACTTCGCGGCTCGACATCCTGGTCAACAACGCGGGAGTGGGGATCTTCGGACCGCTGGAGGACGTCACGATCGACGACTTCGACACGGTGATGGGCACCAACGTCCGGGGCACGTTCTTCCTCATCCGGTCACTTGTGCCGCTGCTGACCCAGGGTGGCCGCATCATCAACGTCTCGACGTCACTGACCCGCCACACCAGCCCGGCCACCTCGGTCTACTCCGCCTCGAAGGCCGCCGTCGAAGCCCTGAGCCGCACCCTCGCCGCAGAACTCGGCCCGCGCGGCATCCGGGTCAACTCCATCGCCCCGGGACCGACCGCCACCGACTTCAACGGTGGAGCGATGCGGGACGACGCCGAGATGCGCCAGGTTCTGGCCGGGCAGACCGCGCTCGGCCGCGTCGGCGAACCTGAGGAGATCGGCGACGCCATCGCCGCGCTGGCCTCCGAGGGCCTGCGCTGGATGACCGCCCAGCGCATCGAGGTCTCCGGCGGGGCCCTCCTCTGAGCGACCGGGCGACGGCGGCGTCGATGTGGCGCGTCGTCCAGAGCGCGATGGCGTTGAGGACCAGACCGAGCGCGCCGAGCTGGTCTTGTCCGAACCGGCCCAGCTGAGGGCCCAGCGGAGGCAGACGGCGCACGGGTGCTGTTCTCGGTGGTGCGGACCACGCCCTCGTCGAGGCCGTCGGGTCCGTCATCAGGTCGGCGAATCGCCGGCTCTCTCCTACGGCCTGACGGGGCCCATCAGAAGGAGCTGCTGCTTCCGGCGGAGGGGCTGGGCTCCGCCGAGGGGCTGAGCTCGCCCGGAGCGCTGGGTGCGGTCGGGGAACCGGGCGTGGCCGAGAGGCTGGGCACGGCCGAGGGGCTGGGCTCGTCCGAGCGGCTGGGTACGGCCGACGGGCTGGGCACGCCCGGGGCAGCCGGCGCGGCCGATGGGCTCAGCTCGTCCGAGTGGTTGGGCGTGGCGGAGGGGCTGAGCTCGTCCGAGTGGCTCGGGTATGGCGGAGGGGCCGGCTGTGGCCGAGCGCTGCTGGGCGTGGCCGAGGGGCTGGGCTTGGCGGACGGGCTGGGCGTGGCCGAGGCGCTCGGCGTGGCGGAGGGGCTCGGCGTGGCGGAGGGGCTGGCCGCGGCGGAGGGGCTGGCCGTGGCCGAGGGGCTCGGGCGGGGGTCGTGGGGGCAGAGCACGTCGGGGTCCTTGAAGCCGTAGCTCAGGCCCCAGTCCCTGTCGCAGCCGCCCCAGTAGGCTCGCACCCAGCCGCAGTAGGGGCCGCCGTAGCTGAAGCAACGGGGCACCAAGTCGTCCGAGTCCGGATCGGTGGAGGGTGACCAGGATGATTCGGCTTCGCTCTGCGAGGTGCCGAGGGCGTTGACCGTGCGGACCTGCGTGGCATCGGAGCTCTGGGACGTCCCGCCCGTGAAGAGGAGGGCCAGGCCGAAGGCTGAGGCGGAGGCCGCCGCGATGGAAGCGGCGAGAGCGCGGCGGGTGGAGCGCATGACTGTTCCTCTTGGCTTCGTGGTCTGTGGCACGTGGGAATGCACTCCGGGCACGAGCACCGCCGCTGTGAGCGCCGGAGTTAAACATATGGTCGGAATACCGTTCAATCGTTGGCGAAGCGCCGCTCAGGCGGCCCTGCTCCGGTTTTTCACTCGAAGAGTCCCGCCTCGACCCACGTGCCGCGACCGCGCGCAGATCTTCGCCGACGGGGGCCTCGGCCGGGCCCGGTGCCGGGCCCGGTGATCGGCGGACGACCGGCGATCGACACGGTCAGCGCAGGGAGCGGATCGCCGGGCTCGTGGCGACCAGGCCGGCGCACGCCAGGACGGCGCTGCCGCAGACCAGGAACAGCGTCGTCGTGCCGTAGGGGAGCAGGGTGCCGGCGATCACGTAGGAGAACGGGTCGAACGCCACCGTGGCCAGCACGACGAGGCTGAGCACCCGGCCCAGCAGTTGCTCGGGCACCCGCTCCTGCAGAGTGGCCACGACCACCACTCCGAGGAACCCGGATCCGAGGCCGATGAGCGAGACGACCGCCGTCGCGGCGACGACCTGGGTGACGGCGGCGAGTCCGGCCATGCCTGCGCCGATCGCCGCGACACCGCCGACCACGCTCCGGCCGCGCCGGGCGGGCGGCCGCCACCCGGCCGTCAGGGAGCCGGCCAGTGAGCCGGCACCGAAACCGGAGAGCACGATGCCCAGGGATCCCGCGCCGCCGAGGCGTTGATCGGCGAGCACCGCGCCGCCCACGAGCACGGGGCCCACGACCGCGATGTTGATCAGGGCGATGGCTGCCAGCATCCCGCGCACCAGTGGTTCGTGCCAGGTGTACCTCAAGCCCACGCCGAGGGCACGCGCACTGCTGAACTGCTCGCCGTCGACGGCGGCCGGACCGGCGTCGTCCCCGGCACCTTCGCCACGTCGTACCACGCGGATCAGCGTGCTGAGGACGACGGCGGCCAACGCGGCCATCGCCACGATCCCACCGAGCGTCGCGGCGAAGCCGACCGCGGCGATGCATCCGGCGGCCACCGCCGGGCCGACCAGATCGCCCCCCGACTCCGCGCCCTGCACCAGCCCGTTGACCCGGGAGAGCTTGTCGGTCGGCACGACGGCGGGTAGCAACGCCAGGGCCGCCGGGAAGTACGCGGCGTCGGCGGCGCCGAGCAGCCCGCCGAGCAGCGCGACCGTCGTCAACGACGGTGAGGTGAAGGTGACCAGGGCGCCGAGGGCGAGCAGGACGGCGACCCGGAGCCAGGCGGCACCGGCCACGACACGGGTGGGACCGAGGCGGTCGACCAGTACTCCTGCAGGAGGCAGGAGCACCGCTCGCGGCAGCGCCACGGCCACGAGAACCAATCCCGTGGCGATTCCGGGTTCCGACAGGTCGAGCACGAAGAGCGTGAGCCAGACGATGAACAGCGCATCGACCACGGCCGCCAGCCCTTGACCCACGATCAGGCGGCGCAGGTGCGAATCGCCGAGCGGTTCGCGCGGAAGGGACCGGGCAGTCGGCTCCGTCGTCATCGGTGGCTCTCCGGGGTTCGGGTTCGGGGCGTCGGCATGGCGTGGCGGCGGCCCACCGGCGGCACCGGCGGCACCGGCGGGTCCGGCGGGTCCGGCGGGTCCGGCGCCGGATGTCACTATGCGATGTGGGTGCCCCCGTCGACCGTCAGGGTGGTGCCGGTGATGTAGGACGCCGCGTCGGAGACGAGGAAGACCAGAGCCGCAGCGAGCTCCTCGGGCCGCCCGATGCGGCCTGAGAGCACCCGCGGCATCATCGCCTCCAGGTAGCCCTCGGCGTAGCCGTCGGTCATCGCGGAGGTGAAGAGGCCCGGCGCGAGGGCGTTCACGCGGATGCCCCTGCCGGGGGTCCACTGCTGGGCGAGATCGCGGGTGAGCCCGAGGATCCCGGCCTTCGACGCCGAGTAGGCGGCCTGCGGCAGCCCGCCCGTGACCAGGGCGAGGATGCTCGAGACGTTGACGATGGAACTGCCGGGCAGCATCACCGCGCCTGCGGCCTGGGCCATCCAGTAGGAGCCGTTGAGATTGATGTCGATGACCTCGCGGAACTGCTCCGGAGTCTCCTCCGCCGCGGGTTGCTCACTGCTGATCCCGGCGTTGTTGACGAGAATGTCCACCCGCCCGAATGCCCGCACAGCCGCGTCGACCAGCCTGCGGCAGTCCTCCGGCTCGGCGACGTCGGTGCGTACGGCGACGGCCCGGCGGCCGAGCTTCTCGACGGCCGCGCGCACGGTCTCCAACCGCTCGGTGCGCCGCGCCCCGAGGACGACGTCGGCGCCGGCCTCCGCCACCGCGGTGGCGAAGGCGACACCCAGCCCGGAGGAGGCGCCGGTGACCACGGCGACGCGGCCGTCGAGCCGGAAGCGATCGAGGACGCTCATGGCTGCCCGACCTCCTGGGGAGCCTGGTGGGGAAGGGTCGTCCCGGCGGCGGTCACCGGTGCTCGGCGACGTAGTTCACCGCGTCGCCGACGGTCCTCAACCCCGTGACCCGGTCGTCCGGGATCTTCACCTCGAACCTGTCCTCGACCGCCACGGCGATCTCCATCATGGCCAGGGAGTCGACGTCGAGGTCGTCGGTGAACGACGTCTCGGCGCTCACCTCGGCGGAGTCGATGCCGAGGACCTCTTCGACGATCTCGGCAATGGCGTTGAGGATGTCGGTGTTGTCCACCACGGGTTCCTTCCGCTGGGGATGGGGATGGGGTCGGCGTAGCTCATCGGTCGGTGGGGCGGGCCTCGGTGCGGCGAGCGTCGGTGGGGACGTCAGAGCCCGAGGCGTCGTCGGTAGGCGAGGAGGGTGTGCAGGAAGCCGTCCATCTGCTCCTCGGTGTGGCCCGCGTGCGGGAACAGGCGCAGGAGCGCCTGGTTGCGTGAGACGGCCGGGTAGGAGAAGACGGGTACGAGGTAGCCGTCCTCGACGAACCACTCCCGCATCTGCAGGGCGGCGGCGTCGCTTCCGATCGGCACCGAGAGCATGTACGACTCGGTCGGCGTCGTCGCCGTGCCGGCCTCGTGCATCTGCCGGCGAAGGCGGGCGGCATGCGCCAGGTAGTCGTCGACGATCCCCGGATCGCCGGCGAGGACGCCGATCGTGCGGTCGGCGGCGTAAGCGGTCGGCGGCTGGATGGCGGCCGTGAACATCGAGGTGCCGGAAAGCAGTTCGAAGGCGTCGATGGCCGCCGCCGGCCCGGCGATCGCGCCGCCTTCCAGACCGATGGCCTTCGACAGCGACACCATGACGAAGTCGGCCCGCTCCCGGATCGCCGCCGCCTCCCGGGCGTAGGGACGGTTCTCGGGTCCGTAGACCATGAAGCCGTTCGCATCGTCGATCATGCTGACGGCGCCGTGCCGGTCGCACTCGTCGAGGATCTCCACGATCGGCCCCATGGTGCCGTCGGCCGAATAGATGCTCTCGGCGATCACCACGGTCTTGCGGGTGCGGACCCGCTCCAGGACGCGGGCCAGGTCGGAGACGTCGTTGTGCCGGAACGCGTGGACGTTGCGGCCGTAGCCGAGCCCCTGGAGGCCCTTCCAGATGCTCCAGTGGACGTCGCGGTCGACGACGAACACGGTGTCGTGGTTGCGCACCTCGATCCCGGCGTCGAAGTGCGCGGAACTGCTCATGGCGTGGACGAACCCGATGTTGGCCAGGAGCCCCGTGGCGAAGCTGATGGCTCGTTCCTTGCCGGTGTGACGGGCGATCGTCTCCTCCAGCACCTGGTGCGGGCGGCAGATTCCCTGGGTCATCCTGGATCCGCTGGTGCTCAGGCCGTGGGCGAGCGCCCCCTCCGCGAAATGACGCCGTACCGGGACGTGGCGCTCCAGATCGAGGAAGCTGATGCTGGCGAAGTTCACCAGCTCACGGCCGTTGCGGACGATGGTCGGTCCGACGGGACCGTCCACCACCGGCGGGCGGTACGCCGTGTCGTGGGTGTTCGCCTCGACGAAGGCGGCGAAGGCCCACGGGGCCAGGCGGTCCGCGGACGGGCCGGCGGTGCGGGACGCGGTCATGGCGAGGTGTCTCCTCCACGATGGGCGCGGGGCGGTGAGGGCTCCAGGGCGGTGGCGAGGTGGCCGAGCGAGGCCGTTCCGGCCAGCTCGTCCGACGCGATCCCGGTGAAGCCGAACTGGTGGAGCAGCGCCAGCAGGCGGGGGACGGCGACCAGGGTGACGCCGTGGTCGGCGAGGCAGCGGTTCATGTCCACCGCGTCAGGCCGGTCGGGGGAACCGTCCGGCGGATCGCCGGGTGCGACAGCGGCCACGGCGGCGGCCAGCGCCCGTTCGGCGTCCGTCGTGGGCGGGCGAGACGGGATCCGCAGCGTTCCCGCGCCGGTGGTGGGGGTGTAGGGCCGGTCGGATCCGGGGCCGGCCGGGGACAGGACGTAGCGGGCCGGGGCCGCGATGCCGGGCACTTCGTCGAGGTGGTCCAGGACGTGGCGGTGCAACTCGTCGGGGGTGACACCGGGGGCGGTGCGGGCGTGTGCGACGAGGTGCGGTTCGCCTTCCCCCGCGGCGTCCCCGCTGGGCGCCACCGTCACGTCGAGCACTCCGGGGTGGCCGCGCAGCACCTCTTCGACCCTGGCCGGGCACACCCATCCCTGCGGGGCGCGCCACCATCCGGCGGTGGCCGGTGCACGTGGGCGCGCCGGAACCGGGCACTCGGCACCGTCGGCGAGCGCGCGCAGGAAGGCGCACAACCGGACGGGCAACGCCACGGCCTGCCCGGCGTCGAGCAGGTGGTCCCCGACGGTGACATCGAGGGTGACGACCCCCGCGTCGAGGCCGAGGTCGACGTACAGCGTGTCGCAGGGCTCGTCGGGCGCGCTGCGGATCCAGGTCGTGGACCCGCCCGGCGGAGTGTCGGGCGCGGGGACCAGGTACCCGGGGACCAGGTAGTCGCGCGGCCACGAGTAGCAGTTGTACTCGATGGTCGGTACGGTCACGACACCGCGGCGACGGTCCATGCGCGCCTGGGCGGCGACCAGTTCCGCGGGGCGCCACTGACCGTGCCGGTAGGCGGCGGCGGAGGCGGCGGCGACCGAGGCGACCACCTCGCAGAACGCCGCGCCCGGGCGGAGGTCGATCTGGACCGGAACCGTCAGGGCACGGACGCCGACGCTGTTCCGCAGAGCGGCCCGGGCCCGGTTGGAGACCACCACCGACGCGAGGAAGCGGAGTTCGCCGGTGCGGGCGGCGACGTCGTGGGCCAGCGCCGCGAGCACGACGACCTCCGGGCTCACCCGATGGCGCCGGGCGACGCGGTGGAGGTCGTCGTACGTACCCGCCGAGCGGTGCTGGAGGCGGTGGCGCCCAGCGCCGTCGTCGGTCCCGCCGAACGGGGCCAGCACACCGGTCGGGTTGCCCGCGAGCCGCGTGAGCCACTCGCGCTCCGCCGCGCTGGCGCGTTCCGGCGCCTGGGCGGCGATCG
Source organism: Kitasatospora sp. NPDC094016 (assembly GCF_040304045.1). NCBI lineage: Bacteria > Bacillati > Actinomycetota > Actinomycetes > Kitasatosporales > Streptomycetaceae > Kitasatospora > Kitasatospora sp. NPDC094016. The sequence goes on along the minus strand of NZ_JBEOUK010000012.1, from coordinate 185,640 downwards.
TGTCGAGCGGGTGCTGGGATGCCTCCGCCGGTGCGCCGGCGCCGCGCAGTCGGTCGTGCAACTGGTTGATCAGCACCGCCAGCCCCCATCCGTCGATCACGACGTGATGGGCGGCCAGCAGGACCGCACGCGGCCTCCCTGCCTCCAGCAGCACCCTGGCGCGCCAGGGCGGGTTCCGCTCGGGATCGATCGGGCGGGCGGCCAGCGCCGCGGTGGCGGCCTCCAGGGTGTCGGCATCGACGGTGCGGACGTCGAGGTGGTCGACCGGCAGCGGGGCCCAGTCCGCGCGGTGCACGTGCTGGACCGGGCGAAGCGGGTCGACCGTGGTGCGCAGTGCCTCATGACGGGCGGTGAGGGCCGCGAGTGCCACGTGGACGTCGGCGACGGTGGCCGGCGGCGGGACGTGGCAGTGGTCGGCGAGGGGCGTCGGGTTCACCCGCCGTCGTGCGGGGACGGTGCGCTCGAACCAGTGCCACTGCTGGACCCAGGTCAGCGGCCCGCTGCGGGTGGCGGCGGCGCTCGGGGTCGGCTCCGGGAGGCGGTTCACGGCCGGGCCCTCACACGGCTCGGACCACGAGAGCGGCATTGTGGCCGCCGAAGCCGAACGAGTTGCTGAGCGCGATCCGCATCCGCTCGTGGTGCTGCGCCCGGTGCGGCACGAAGTTGATGTCGGGGTCGATCGGCTCGTCGCAGTTGACGGTCGGCGGGACGTCACCCGTGCGCAGGACCTGGATCGACGCCACGAGCTCGACCGCTCCGGCGGCACCGATCATGTGCCCGGTCATCGACTTGGTGGAGCTGACCGGGATCCGGGTGACACGATCACCCAGCACCGTGCGCAGGACGGCCGTCTCGGTGGCGTCGTTCAGCAGCGTTCCGGTGCCGTGCGCGTTGACGTAGTCCACGTCCGCCCCCGTGATCCCCGCGTCGCGCAATGCCGCCTCGACGGCGAGGCACGCGCCCCGCCCCTGCGGGTGCGGAGCGGTCCAGTGATGAGCGTCGGAACTCGCTCCGTAACCCGCGAGTTCGGCCAGAGCCGTCGCCCCTCGCCCGTCGGCCACCTCGGCGGCCTCCAGCACCAGCACGGCGGCTCCCTCGCTCATCACGAACCCGTCGCGGTGCGCGTCGAACGGCCGGCACGCCGCGGTCGGGTCGTCGTTGCGCCTGGACAGCGCGCGGGCGTTGCCGCTGCCCGCGAGGTCGACGGCGGTGACGCAGGCGTCGGCGCCGCCGACCAGGACGACGTCGGCCTCCCCGTTGCCGATCATGCGCATCCCCGCGCCCACCGCGTCCGCGCCGCTGGCGCACGCCGTGCTCTGGGCCCGGCTGGGCCCCTGGGTGCCGAGACGCATGCTGATCTCGCAGGCGGCGCTGTCCATGGCGGTGGTGACCTGGGTGAACGGGCTGATGCCCCGCGGCCCCTTGTCGCGCAGGATGTTCGCGGCGCGGTAGATCGACCCGACCGGGCCGTAGCCGCTGCCGATGACCACGGCGACCCGCGGCGCCAGGCGGTCGTCGACGACGAGTCCGGCGTGCTCGCACGCCTCCAGCGCCGCGGCGAGGGCGTACTGCGCGTACGGGTCGGCGCGGCGGCTGACCGCCGGCGGCATGTAGCGGCCGGGTGTGAAGCCGCGCACCTGGCCGCCGATCCGGACTCCGAGACCGGTCACGTCGATCGCGTCCACGGTGGCGATGCCGCTGCGCCCGGCGAGCATCGCCGCCCATGTCTCGCCGACACTGTGGCCGAGCGGCGTCACCGCCCCGTACCCGGTGACCACCACCCGGCGCCGGCGCCGGCTGCGCCCGGCGTCGCCCCGCTCTCCCGCGTTCGTCACTGGGGAACCACCTCGGCGTCGCGGATGCAGGGGAGGATGTCGTCGGGTGCGACGGGCACCATGAGCACGGCGGTGCCTCCCCGGGAGCAGAACCGCCGCGCGGCAAGGATCTCCTCGGTCAGCGCGGCCTTGTCGCGCAGCACTCGACAGTGGATGTCCGGCCCGTCCACCACGGGCGGCGGCGCGCCCGGGCGGGTGAAGGGGTGCCGTTCGGCGTCGAGACCGAGGCGGGCGCGTTGGGCGTCCAGCCAGCCGTAGCCGCCGTTGCACAGCACCACGTACAGCACGCCGCCGTGGGCCGCAGCGGTGACGGCGATGTCCGCGCGGGCCGCGAGGAACGCTCCGTCCCCGATGAACGCGGTGACCTCGTGGTCCGGGGCGGCCCGTTTGACCCCGATGGCCGCGGCCGCTCCGAAGCCCAAGGGGGTCTGCTCCGACGGCACGACGGACCCGCCACCGATGTGGAAGGGGAAGCCGTAGGACCACATGTCCTGCAGCCCGTTCTCCTGGACCAGCACGTGGCGCTCGCCGGCGGTGGCATCGAGCGCGGCGAGCAGCTCGGCGATGCGGATCCCCGGCAGCGTCGCCGCGCGGACCAGCTCCTCCTCCACCTCGAGCGACATGGCCTTACGGGCGACGGCGATCCTGTTCGCCCACACCTCGGTCGCGGCCGCGCGCTCGGCCTCGCCGCCTTCCTCCAGCGCCCGCGACCAACCGAGCACGGCGTGCCGGGCGTCCCCGAGCACCCGCGGGCCCGGGAACTCGGCCGACAGGCCGCCCGGATCCACGTTGACCTGCACCACCGTGACCGGGGGCCACGGTGTTCCGCCTTCGGCGACCGTCTCCTCCAGCCGCCCGGCGAGCGAGACCACCAGGTCGCAGGACGACCACAGTTCGCGGGCGGGGGCCGCGGCGTAGAGGCCCGCCAGGCCGCAGAACAGCGGGTGGTGCTCGTCGACGGCACCCCGGCCGGACGCGGTGGTGAACAGTGCCGCGCCGAGGCGTTCGGCGAAACGCTCGACCACACCGCCGCCGTTGCGGTGCCGCATTCCGCCGCCCACCAGCACCACCGGACGCCGGCTCTCGCGGATCGCCGCCAGGGCCGGTCCCGGTGTCACGGGGACGGATTCGAGGACCAGCGGTTCGGGCGGCGTCGGCCACGCTCCGGTGACGAGGACCTCCGCCGTCCGGACGTCATCGGGCACTTCCAGGTACACGGGTCCGGACGGCGGCCCCACCGCTCGGGTCAGCGCCGTCACCGTCGCGGGGACGACCCGGTCCGGATGCCCCACCCGGTGGGCCCACCGCACGAGCGGCGCTGTCACGGCGACCTGGTCGAGTTCCTGGAACCCGCCGCTGCCCCGGCGGCGTTCGGGCACGCCGGCGGCGAGCACGAGGACGGGCGCACCGGACTCCCGCGCCTCGAGCAGCCCCGTGGCCGCGTGTGTGACAGCCGGGCCCTTGCCCAGTGCGCAGACGGCGAGCCGGCCCGACTGCAGTGCGTAACCGGTCGCCATGTACATCGCGTTGCGCTGGTCACGGCACGGCACGAGGTCCAGGCCGGCGGCGTCGAGGGCGCGCAGCAACTCCAGATCGTCGCCGGGCAATCCGAAGCAGGTGTCCACGCCGTTCGCCACCAGCAGGTCGACGATCGCGGACCACGCGTCGGCGTACCGCTTGCTCACCTGGCTCACCTGGCTCACTCCCCGCTCGCCGTGACGGGGGCAGCCGCCGGGAGGGTCTGCGCCACGGCCTGCGACATGAGCAGCGGTTCGGCGTGCCGCTCGCCGCCGTAGGAGATGTAGTTCGCCCGCATCCCGAATCCGCCGAACGGGCGGTTGCCGTCCTCGGCGTCGAGCAGCGTGTGGTCGACACAGGTCTGGTGACGCTTGGCCAGGACATCCACCGTCTGCGGATCGTTCCCGTAGACCATCGCTCCCAGCGCGCGTTCGCTGAAGTAGGGGTTCGACAGCCGTTCACGCAGCAGCCTCGCGCTGGGGTAGGCCACGACGTTGAACACCGGAGCGAACATCTCTTCGAGGGGGATCTTGTCGTCGAAGCCCCAGAGCAGCACGGTCGGCTCGATCTTGCGGGACGGCAGGTCGATGCGCCCGCCGTGCCGGATGCGACGCGCATGGTGCACCAGGTAGCCCGAGCAGTTCACCAGCGCCGAGTCGTAGAAGATCGGACCGTAGTCGGCGACGGGGTCGCCGTTCTGCCCGAAACGCAGCGAAGCCAGTTCGGCGGACAGCAGGTCGACGAATTCCTCGGTGCGGCCCTTCGGTGTGAACACGACGTCGGGACCGAAGCAGTCCTGGCCCGAGTTGTAGAGCCGGAGCCTCGTGACGTCGTGCACGGCGCGGGTGAGGTCGGCGTCGGGTGCGATCACGAAGGGATTGATGCCGTTACCGAAGAAGAGGAGGAGTTGGTCTTCCGCCAGCCCCTCGCGGACGGTCTCGGCATTGGCGTAATTGCCGGTGAAGACGATGAGGTCCGCTTCGCGTACCGGTCCCGTCACGAACTTGCGCTGACTGAGTTCGGAAAGGCTGATGGGCAGGCCGTGAACCGGCGCCAGCAGGTCGTGCAAGCGCCGCATCTGGCTTTTGATCTCGGAGGACGGCCGAAAGGTGATTCTTTCGCTGTAAAGGGATGCTGTGAGCATGTAGAGCGCGTAGGAATGGAGCGGCATGTTGGAGGGCATGAAGACCGCGACCCGAGGCACGCAGCCGGGCCGGACGCGACGGATCTCCTCCTCCGCTCCGTCCAGGGTGGCGAGGAACGAGCGGATCTCCGCGCCGGTGGTGTGGTGGGGCGAGATCTCGGTGAGGATTCCCCTCACCGCGTCCTCGTGGTCGGCCACATACCGGCGCACTGCGCGCAGCGCGTCGACGCGGTCGGCGAAGGGGATGCGGTAGCCGGTGGTACCGGTGGTACCGGTGGTACCGGTGGTACCGGCGGTCGGGTCGGCGGTCGAAGCGGACGCGGTGACGTCGGCGGTCGCCCTGGGCGATGCGGACAGCGAGCTCATGGCGATCTTCTCCAGAACGGCCCGGTCGGGCTTTCCCGTGTTCGTGAGGGGCAGCGAGGGAAGCACGACGATCTGATCGGGCTGCTCGTAGCGGGCGAACACAGGGCGCAGCAGCCGTTTCCAGTGCGCGGGCTCGTGAGCGTCCGGGTCCGCGATCACGAACACCAGACGGCAGCCCAGACGCGCGTCGGGGAGCGCGACGACCTCCGTCTGTGCGCCGGCCGACTCGGCCAGCTTGGCGAGGTGGTCGGGATAGAGCGTGTGACCGTCACGGTGCGCGGCGTGCTTGCGCCCGACCGGGAAGACGCGGCCGGCGTCGTCGACCAGGCCGATGTCGCCGGTGCGGTGAACGGGGCTCGACACCGGAACGACCTCGCCGTCGGCGCCGAGGTGGCCGGTCATCAGGCCGTCACTGCGGACGACGAGTTCGCCGAGCCGGCCGGGGGGAAGCGGCCTGCCGTGGTCGTCGTGGACTTCGACGACCACACCGGGCAGCGGTGTGCCGCACCCGACCGGATCGGCAGGGGGCGCCAGCGCGATGTTTCCCGCCTCGGTCGCTCCGTAGCCGTCGAGCAGGTGCCGGCCCGTGCGGGCGTGGAACCGGGCCGCCAGGCTGCTTCCCAGCGGCGCGCCGCCCACGCACCAGGCTCGTACCGTCCCCAGCGCGTTCACGAGGGCGGGGCGACGGTCGAGCAGGTTGAGCAGGCTGTAGTAGGTCGACGGGGCCCCGTCGACGATGGAGAGGCCGTGGTCCAGGCCGACCACGAGCGCACGGTCCAGGCGCGTGGTCGATCCGTAGACCACGAGCGTGCCGCCGCCCAGCCACCAGCAGAGGACCAGCGACAGACCGTACTGGTGGGAGTACGGCAGGATCGGCAGGAAGACGTCGTCAGGCCGGTACCCCATGCGTTCCGCACTGAGCGCGAGGTTGTCCAGAATCGAACGGCCGGAGCGGACGATGCCTTTGGGGCTGCCGGTCGTCCCCGACGACCAGGAGATCGCGGCGTCCTGACGCCGTGCCCAGCTCGCGACGTCGGGCACGGCCGCCGAGTCCGAAGCGGGGCGCGCCGCCGCGGTGCGGCCCGCACCGTCGCCGATTTCGAGCACCACGCGCGCCTGGCCGCGGATCTTCGATCGCTGCGACGGGGTGGCTCGATGATCGGCCAGGACCACCGAAGCGTCGAGGTGAATGAGCGCGAGCAGGGTGACGACCCATTCCGGGGAATTGGCCCCGCTCATCATCACCCGTGAACCGGGTTCGACGCCACGGCGTGCAAGAAATTCGGTGGCGGCGAATGCGCGGGCCACGATTTCGTCGGTCTCCCAGATGCGCCCGTCGGGCGAGATCAGTCTCCTGGAAACGGGCAACTTGTGCTCCTCAAAACCAGGTGGTTCACATTGACTGTCCCATGACTGCGGAACGGTGTCGAGTGCTTCGACGAAATTCCGCTACCTGTGCAGGGTGATTGGGTGTGCAGTGACGAAAGAGGCGTATGAGGAGTGGGATATCCTCAATATAAATAATTTCATATGGCTATTGAGGGTGGGGGTGGCCCCGCCACCCCGGCCCTCGCTCCGGACCGGCCCTGGCTCATCCCTGGCCTTCGACGATGGAAGTCAGGCCGTCGAGGAGCGTCTTGAGGCCGAATTCGAAGAGCGCGTCGAGACGCAGGTCGTAGCCGTCCTCGAAGGCTCCGACCACCTTGGTGAAGGCCGGGAAGCGGCCGGATGCCACCAGTTCCTGGAGGGCGGGGGCGCGGCTGTCCATCCACTGGTCCTCCGACTGGCCCGTGGCGGCTTCGGCGTGCGCCTCCATCTCCAGGTGCACCGCCAGGCCCTGGACGTGGCTGTAGAGCAGGACGTGGACGTCGAACAGCGTCGTGGGGTCGAGTCCGTGGCCGTCGAGGGCGCCCAGCACCCATTCGCCGTGGACCATCAGATTGGGCACGATCAGCGGGCGAGTGAGGCAGCCGAGCTGGGCCAGCCACGGGTGCTGCCGGTACAGGCTCCACAGGGTCCGGGCGCCCAGTTCGATGCGGGTACGCCAGTCCTCGGGGGCTTCTGCGGGGTAGGACCTCTCGCCGAACGCGGCGTCGGCCATGCGCAGGACGAGGTCCTCCTTGCTCGGGACGTACCGGTAGGTCGACATCGCCGCGACGCCGAGGCGGGCCGCGACGCCGGGCATGGAGAGCGCCGAGAGGCCTTCGGCGTCGGCGCGGACAACTTCCTCGCCCTGGACGACTGGCAGGTGTGGCTGCGGGACGGCGACGCGGGTTTCGGCATCATGCCCGTACGCGACAACACCGAGCTCAGGATCGCCTTCGGCTTCGAGTCCGCCCCCCTCGCCCACGCCCTCCGCGACGGCGACGCCCTCCGGCAGCTCGTCGTGGACAAGCTCGCGTCGACGCGATGGGAAGGGGCCCGTTTGGCCGAGGCCGCCCGGAAGGCCCCCGACTTCTACTGCGACGCCATGGCCCAGATCCGCATGGACTCGTGGTCGCGGGGCCGGGTGGCCCTGCTCGGAGACGCCGGCTACTGCCCTTCCCCCCTCTCGGGGCAGGGCACCAGCCTGGCTCTCGTGGGCGCCCACGTGCTGGCCGACTGCCTTGCCCGGGCCGCCGGCGACCACCGTGCCGCGTATGCCCGCTACGAGCGGCGGATGCGCCCGTTCGTCACCCTCAACCAGGCCCTGGCCACCGAGAACCCCGGCGGACCCGCCTCGGAGGAATCCGTCGCGCACGCCAAGAACGCACTCGCACTGGACAGCTGAGCCCTGCCCCGGACGGGCACCGAAGCCGACCGGGGAGGGCCTGAAGCGGCGGCGAGACCTGCCCGACGCAGGCGTCGGCCCCCTCTACCAGGAGGGGGCCTCTACTGCTCCTGCGACTTGCACTCTCGTTCTTGACGCCTGCAATGCTTTCGTTGATGCCGTCCGTGCTCACTGGCCGGACGGAGCGTCGCGTACGACGCGGCGAGATGCTGTTCCGAGAGCGACCCCGCTGGGGGCCTCCGTCCGTGCGCAGTCGGACCGGACGGTTTGTTTCGTTTCACCCGGGTGTGCTCGGGACGTGGCCACTCCTCCGGACGGGCGGTGACGCTCCCGAGTTCCCTGCTCTCCGCGGGGCTCTCGCCCTACGCGGCTTCCATGGGGACAGCTCCAGCCTGCGCCTTGCCGGCCGCGGAGGCAACCCCGACAGGGCCTTCGCCGAAGGTGACGACAAGGGGGCACGGTGTCGCCGGGCCGCGCGTAGGCGGGCGGTCGACCGGGCTCGCGCCTTCAGCCGGTGGGGGTGCCGACCTGGTCGCGTTCGAGCGCGGAGCGCAGCCGGCGGAGAGCCTGGGCGGCGGCTGCCGTCGTGGACTGGTCGAGGGCGCCTTCGACCAGCTCGCTCAGGCCCGCGGCGAAGGTCGCCTCGGCAGCGTCGAGGAGCTGTGAACCGTCGTCGGTCAGGGCCAGGAGCGAGGACCGGCGGTCCGCCGGATTGGCCTGGCGGACGACCCAGCCCTGCTTCTCCAGGCGGTCGACGCCCTTGCTGGTCGCGCCGGCTCCGATGGCGAACTCCGCGGCGAGGTCGGCCACCCGGGCCCCCGGGTGCTCGCGCAGGAACCGCAGGAACTCGAACTGCGAGGTCACGATGCCGTGGCGCTCGCGCAGGCGGTCGTTCAGCGCGTTGTACAGGCGCGTCTCGCAGCGGACGAGATCCGCGAAGAATCCTTGGAGGTCGGCGACGCCGCCCGATGTATATTCCATGGCATATAGTGTAGAGGAAGCCATTCCACAGGAGGAACGCAGATGAGCAAGGAACAGCTCGCCAAGATCGACGCGATGCTCCGCCGGCCCCGGCCGGAGGGCCAGCGCTCCGTCGAGGAGCTGCGCGCCGGGTTCAGGGCGCTGATGGACACGATGATCGTGCCGGACGACGTCCGCACCACTCAGGCTGTGCTCGGCGGCCGGCCCGCCCTGCACGTCACACCGGACAGCGGCGCGCGCCCGGGCACGATCCTGTACTTCCACGGCGGCGGCTTCGTCTTCGGCTCTCCCGAGACCGCACTGTCGCTGACCGCGCAACTCGTCTCGAGGACCGGGCTCGACGCGTACTCGGTGGACTACCGGCTGGCCCCCGAGCACCCGTTCCCGGCTGGTCTGGAAGACAACCTGAGCGCCTACCGCGCCCTCCTCGACAGCGGCCTGGACGCGTCCGCCATCGCGTTCGCCGGGGACTCCGCCGGCGGCGGTTACGCGGTCACCACCGCCCTCGCCGCCCGCGACGCGGGCCTGCCGCTGCCCGCCGCGATCGTGGCCTTCTCCCCGGGCCTGGACGCCACCCGGAGCGGGGAGAGCATGACGACCAAGGAGGGCATCGACCCGATCTTCACCCGCGAGGCCGTGATGCACACCGGGGCCATGTACCTCGCCGGCCAGGACCCCGAGCAGCCCCTCCTCAGCCCGGCCCTCTTCGCCGACCTGACCGGCTTCCCCCCGCTCCTCATCCAGGTGGGCGCCAACGAGATCCTCCTCGACGACTCCACCCGCCTCGCCGCCCGCGCCCGCGACGCCGGAGTCGACGTGATCCTCGACATCACCGCCGACGCCCCCCACGTCTTCCAGGCCTTCGCGGGCGGCACCCTCGACGAAGCCGACCACGCACTCGACCGCGCGGCCCTCTTCCTCACCCAGCGCATCCCGACCCCCTGACGTCCCGACCGCACCGGTGTGACGGGGCATCACCCGGAGGCCGCGGCTGTGCGGACCTGCGGCCGGTTGGCGCCCCACCACCCTGGCCGGGTCCGCCGGCGGCCGGAAGGTCTACCGGTTCCAGACCGCCCGGTGACCTCGTCGCCGGCGACATCCGGCGGTCGAGGTCTGTCCGATGAGGTGTTCGGCCGCCGCCGTCACAGGCTCAGCAGCAGGTCCCGGACCGCTGCCGGTTGGGACAGGAACGGGTGGTGGCCGGCGTCGAGCTCGACGACGCTGCCGGCCCGGCGAGCGAACTCGCGCTGCAACTGCGGTGGGGTGCCCCGGTCCTGGGCACAGACGAGGTAGGTCGAGGGCACCTGCTGCCATGCGGCCGCCCGGACCGGCTGCCCGGTCACCTGCACGCTCTGCCGGGCGAGGTGGCCCGCCGCCTGCGCCTGGACCTCGGGGTCGCAGTCCTGGAGGAACGTGTCCACGAGCAGCTCGGAGCGGACCCCGAACGTGCCGGCGTCGGGGTCGACGTCGAGGAACGGGGCGGGGCGGCCGTCCCCGAACTCCGACAGGCTCTGTCCGACCTCGGGCAGGTAGCTGGAGACCAGCAGCAGGTGGCGCACCGCCCCGACTCCAGCGGCGGCTTCCGCGGTGACGACACCGCCGTAGCTGTGGGCGACCACGACGGTCGGCTCGTCGCCGGCCTGCAGCACCCGCCGCACCGCGGCGACGTCCTCGGGCAGGCCCGGACCGCCGACGCCGCCGGGCGGGCCCGCCTCGCCGCAGCTCGGCAGCGCCGGGGCCACGCTCGGAACCCCTCGCTCCTGAAGCAGGCCGGCGGCGCGGTGCCACCACCACGAACCGTCCCGCACGCACGCCCCGTGCACGAACACGACCCTCATCGCCACCTCCGCGTCGACCTCGACCGTCGTCCGACCAACGGTAGACGCGGCCGCCGTTACGGCGGGGAGGCGAAGGGCGCATCGCTGTGGACGGCGTCGCCCCGGATCCAGGGACACTTACCGGGGAAGCGCTGCGATCGAGGATCCGCCACCTCGGGCGCCGCCGGGGAAACGCCGTCACGTCACGTCCCCGGACGTGTCATCGCTGGGCGTCGGTCGGGGCGCGGACGCGTTCGGCGGCTCGTGGGCGAGTCCAGGCGGGTGGGCCAGGTGCCGGTCGTCGCATCCCCTGCGTCGGCGGCAGCATGCCCGCAGCGTCAGGGGAGCTACGCCGCGGGGCGCCGCCGTCGAACCGTGTGTCGGATCGCCGTCGGTGCCAGCCCCACCCCCACGCTCACGACGACCGCCGCCGCGGCCAGCAGAGTGGACCGCCAGGGCCAGGACGCGCCGGTCAGCTCCAGGTGGGCCGAGGGGTACTCGGAGAACTTCGCGGTGGCCAGCGCCGTGCGACGGTCGCTGTTCTCGGCAAGGTCCCGCAGCACCGGATCGAAGCCGAACTCCCCGGACCGCCTTCCTCCGCCGGGCAGTTCGGCGGCGAGCCCGTTGCGGCGGGCCCAGCCGTCCAGCGCGCTGCCGAGGTCGGAGGTGTTCTTGACGCCGGGCACCACGAAGCGATCCGCCCCGTGGGCGCCCCCCTTCGCCGATCGGGTGACGAGGACCAGGCCGTGGCGGGTGGTGACGGTGTCACCGGCGCCGATCACCAGCGTCCGGGTGGCGAAGGAGACTCCGCCGTATCCCTCGAACGCGGCGGCCGCGTCGATCTCCTCGACTCCGTCGACCAGTCCGATGGCCGTGGTGGGGCGCAGCCATGGGAATGCGGCGTTGAAGGCGTACGGGAGATCGCCGAGGGCGAGATGGTTGGCCGGTATCGCGGTCGGTCCGTCCGGAGTCCAGCCGGGGTAGGACAGGCCGGTGCCGATACGGGTCGCCTCCGCTGTGCCGGCCAGTTCCTCGACCAACCGCAGCGCACCCATGGTGCCGGAGGTGACGCCTGCGGTGGTGGTCACCCGCCCGTCCTCGACGTAGCGCAGCCCTCGCTTCCAAGCGACCTTCGGGTAACTGCGTTCCAGGGAGGTGATGTTGGCCCAGAACGACGTGGCGTCGCGGTCGTCGAGCAGACCGGAGGCGGCCAGGAGTTCGGAGCCCGCGCACACCCCGAGGATCCGGGCGCCCTTGTGGTGGCGTTCGACGATCCACCGGCGCAGGCGCTCCTCGCCCGCGCCGGTGGGGTCGGTCACGGCGGGCACGACGACCACGTCGGGTTCCGGCAGAGTGCCGTCCGCCACCTCGGTCAGCGTGTGGTCGGGCAGCAGATGGGCGCCGCCGGACAGCGGGGAGACACGGCGTTCGGCCGCCACCGTGTAGACGAACATGTCCCGAGACTCGGCGAACACCTGGTAGGGCGCGAGTACATCGGTGGCCACGGAGCCCTCGTTGCCTACCGCGACCGCCACCGTGATCCTGCCCTCCGGTACCGGCCGGGCGGCAGGCCACACCCCGGCATCGGATCCGTGAGGGGCGGCGGCGAAGCTGTCGGCCATCGACGCGTTCACCCCCGCGAAGGCGATCCCCGCGAAGGACGCAGTCGCCAGGGCTGTGCCCAGCAGTACCCAGCCGGTGCGGCGCAGCACCCGGTGCCCCTTGCGCGTCTCGGAACTCATCTCAAGCAAGACATACCTCAACAATCCGGGCACGTTTCTGGCAGCACGGTGCCGTCGGCCCTCGTGGAAACGGGAAACGGGAAACGGGAAAGAGGAAGGGAAAGAAGGGGAAGAAGCAGGGGAAACGGCCGGGAAGGAGGCCCCTTCGTCGGGGATGCCAGTCCGTCAGGCAGTCGGCCGCGGTGGTGCGCGCAGCAGCGAGGGCGGCGCTCCGAAGGCGTCGGCGACCACCCGGCGCAGTTGCCGAGCGTCGCGGTATCCGCACCGGAGCGCGACCGCCTCCACCGTCAGGTCGGTATCGGACAGCAGGGTGCGGGCCCGCTCCAGTCGCAGTTGCCGCTGGTAGGCGAACGGGGTGATACCGGCAGCCGTGGTGAAGGCCCGCGTCAGACCGCGCGGGGACAGCCCGGCGATGCCTGCGAGTTCACGCAGGGTGAAGGCGACGTCCAGATGCTGCGCCAGATGGTCCTGCACCCGGTGCACCGCGGGCTGGACATGGTCGCGGTGCCGCAGGAACGGGCTGATCTGTGCCGCGTCCCCGTCCCGCCGCAGGTACAGCACCAGTTCACGCGCGACTCCCGCGGCCAGTTCGGGGCCGTGCTCCCGCTCGACCAGGGACAGTGCGAGATCGATCCCCGACGAGATGCCCGCGCTGGTGCTGATCCGCCCGTCGTGCACGTAGAGCGCGGCCTCACGCACCAGGGCCCGCGGGTACCGGTCGCGCATCGCCGAGGTGAGCGACCAGTGGGTCGTGCACGCCCTGCCGTCCAGCAGCCCCGCCTCCCCCAGAACGACTGCACCGCTGCACACGGACGCCACCCGGGCACCCGCGTCGTGGGCCTCGCGCACCCAGCGCACCACGGCGGGTGCCACCGGCCGGTCTGATCCGGTCAGCCGGGGGCCCGGCACGAGCACCAGATCACCGGCTGCCGCCCGGCTCGTCGACAGCGGTGCCAGCCCCGCCAGCCGCAGGCCTTGCGCGGACCGCAGACCGTCCGCCTCGGAGACGAACTCCAGCCGGTAGCCGCCGCCGAGATGCGCCGCAGCGTCGAACACCTGCACAGGACCACCGAGGTCCAGCAGATTCACCTCGGGCAGCACCAGGACCAGCACCCGCCCGGTACGCCCGTTCGTCTCCTCGCTCACCCCGCCACGGTAGGCCGCCACGAACCGTCCGCACGAGGTCTCCCAGGGACGGGCGGCGGACAGATTCGGCACTGCCGTCCCAGCTGTGGAACGCGATCAGGCGTCGTGAGACGTCGCCTTTCGTGATCGTCAGGCCGCCCACTCCGCAGACAACCACCCACGACCGGCACGAGCACCCCGACACCGGTCACACCAGCCCTACGGCCTGCGGCTTCAAGTCGGCGGAGGCTCACTGCGCCTGCGCCTGCAGCTGCGGTCCGGATACCGCTCGCCGCCCGGGGGACCAGTTCAGCAGCCGGGCCGGGTTCGCGGTGACGGCGGCGTGCAGGACCGACGGGTCGACGTGCGCGGCCGGCCAGGCGAGGCAATCGGCGAACGTCCTGTTGCGTTCGTGGCGGGTCCAGGGCCAGTCGCTGCCCCACAGCAGGCGCTGGTGGCCAGCTTCCTCCAGCACGCGCCGCAGCATGAGGCCCGCCGCGCCGGGGGCGCAGCGGTAGGGCGCGGAGGCCTTGATCCACACGTGGTCGCGCGTAGCCAGGTCCAGTACCGCGCGGTCGGCGCCCTCGGATGCGCCCGGCAGGCCGAGGTGGTCGATCACCACGGGGGACGGCCAGCTACGGAGGGCGGGTGCGATCGCCGTCCACTGTTCGCCCGCCGCGTGCACCTCCAGGTGCTGCCCGCGCTCGGCCAGCAGTACGGCCACCTGCCGCCAGTGCGGACCGGCCAGGTCGGGCACCCGGCGGCCGATCAGGTTGAGGCGGATGCCCGCGACGCCGTCGACGGCGAGCGGGGCGAGCGCGTCCGCTCGGCAGGGCCGGTCGTGGTCCAGCACGATGACGGCGCGGAACCTGGTGGGGTGCCGGGCCAGGCAGCCGAGCAGGAACTCGTTGCGCGACCCCAGGAAGCTCGGCTGGACGAGGATCGCGCCACCGATGCCGTGCCGGTCGAGCAGCGCCAGGTACGTCGCCGGGAGGGCGTCGTAGTCCGGCACGTAGCGGGGGCGGTCGACCCTGGGCAGGCCGCGGTGGAACACGTGGGCGTGGGTGTCCACCGACTCCACCGACTCCACCGACTCCGCCGACTCCGCCGACGCGGCCGATTCGCAGATCACCCGTCGATGGTAGGTCCGGGGTCTCTGGACCGGGGGTCTCTGGACGTTCACCTGACCGACTGTCATATTGGCCTGCGTGTTCGACGACGTACTGACGTGCTCACGTTCAGGGCGGCCGGTGCCGCGGAGGCGCTGCCGCCGCGCCGCGCCGGTCGTCGGCTTCCGCCACCGCACCGACTGCTACCGCATCGACCTCGGGTAAGGAGCGAGCATGCGTCAGTGGTACCGCTCGGCAACGCCCGCGGGCCGACGGGCGTTCTGGGCCACCTTCGGCGGCTGGGCGCTGGAAGGGGCCGACGCGCAGATCTACGGCCTGGTGCTGCCGACCCTCACCGCGCTGTGGCATCTCACCAGCGGCCAGGGCGGGTTGGCCTCCTCGGTCACCCTGGTCTGCACCGCGCTCGGCGGCTGGCTGGCCGGGGCGGCCTCCGACCGGTGGGACCGGGTGGCCGTCCTGCGCTTCACCATCGCCTGGTACGCGGTGGCGACCGCGCTCGTCGGCTTCGCCGACGGCTTCGAATCCCTGCTGGCCTTCCGCTGCCTGCAGGGGATCGGCTTCGGCGGTGAGTGGGCCGCGGGCGCGGTGCTGATCAGCGAGTACGTGACCACGCGGTACCGGGGCAGGGCCCTCGGGGCGGTGCAGAGCGGCTGGGCCGTGGGCTGGGCCCTCACCCTCGCCGC
The DNA here is from genome assembly GCF_040304045.1 of Kitasatospora sp. NPDC094016. NCBI lineage: Bacteria > Bacillati > Actinomycetota > Actinomycetes > Kitasatosporales > Streptomycetaceae > Kitasatospora > Kitasatospora sp. NPDC094016. The sequence continues at coordinate 170,529 of NZ_JBEOUK010000012.1, read as the reverse complement.
CTACTCGGTGCTGGTCGCCGTCCTGCCGCAGGCCTGGGCGTGGCGGGCGATGTTCTGGCTGGGCGTGCTGCCCGCCCTGCTGGTGCTCGCCCTCCGCCGGGGGATCGCCGACCCCACGGCCGACCAGCGGCGGCGGGAGAAGGCGTCGCCGACGGAGATCTTCCGCCCCGGCCTGCTGAGGGTCACCGTGTTCGGCGCGCTGCTCGGGCTCGGCAGCCACGGCGGCTACTACGCCCTCACCACCTTCCTGCCCACCTACCTCCACACCACCCGGCACCTGTCGGTGATGGGCGGCAGCGGGCACCTCGCGGTCTTCATCGCCGGCTCGTTCCTCGGCTACCTCGCCTCCGGGTGGCTCTCCGACCGGATCGGCCGCCGCCGCAACGTCGTCCTCTTCGCCCTGGGCTGTCTCGTGACCCTCGTTCCCTACCTGCTGCTGCCACTCGGCGATCTCGGCACCCTCGTCGCGGGCGCGCCGCTCGGGTTCTGCTCGGCCGGCATCCCCGGCGGACTGGGCGCACTGTTCGCGGAGCTGTACCCCACCCGCGTCCGGGGTACCGGGCAGGGCTTCTGCTACAACCTGGGCCGCATCGTCAGCGCCGCCTTCCCCGCCCTCGTCGGCTACCTCTCCGGGCGCCTCGGACTCGCGGCGAGCATCGCCCTCTTCGCGGGGCTCGCCTACGTGCTGGCCGCCATCGCCGCCATCTGCCTCCCCGAGACCCGAGACCGCGAACTGCCCCACGACCCGGCCCCCGCCGCCCGTCCGGAGCGCATCGTCGGCTGACTGCCGTGGTGTGCGGCACCGCGAACCGGGGCGATGTCCGTCATGGGTCACGCGGGTGACGCGGTGACCTTGGCGACGAAGGCGGCGACGTTGGCCATGGTGCGCCGGATCTTCTCCTCGACGGTGAGCGACTCGTGCAGCCGGGTGCCGGTCTCCCGCCTGCCGCGCACGTAGAGCGAGCAGGCGAGGTCGCTGCACATGTAGGCGCCGACGGAGTTGCCCTGCTTGCCCGCCTTCCCGGCCAGTGGCGCGACCAGCAGCGAGACGCCTCCGGTGTGGGTGGTCACGCAGAGCGAACAGATACTGCGCCGGGCCTGCCAGGAGGCGGCACCGGAGGAGCGCAGCGCGACCGCCACCACGCGGCCGTCGAACTCGGCCGCGAGATAGGCGCGATCGGGTGCCTGCGGGTCGCGCCACCCGAGGAAGTCCAGGTCGTCCCAGGGCTGTTCGGCCAGGTCGCGGGGGATGTGCAGTCGCTTCGCCTCGCCCTTGCTGCAGTTCAGGAAGGCGGTACGGATCTCTTGCTCGGTCAACGGCTTCATAGAGGCCAACGTAAATTACCTAGGACTATTAGGCAAATGTATAATGGCCTCAGTCGATCGGAGGGAAGGCCATGGCGCGCGTAGGACTGAACGCGGAACGACTCACCCGGGCGGGAGCGGAACTGGCCGACGAGGTCGGCTTCGACAAGGTCACGGTCTCGGCGCTGGCACGACACTTCGGCGTCAAGGACGCGAGCCTGTACTCGCACGTCAAGAACTCCCAGGACCTCAAGACCAGGATCGCCCTGCTCGCACTCGAGGAACTCGCCGACCGGGTCGCCGCCGCCCTGGCCGGCCGCGCCGGCAAGGACGCCCTGGCCGCCTTCGCCAACGCCTACCGCGACTACGCCCGCGAACACCCCGGTCGCTACGCCGCCGCGCAGCTCGAACTCGACCCCGAGACCGCGCGCGCCAGCGCCGGCGTCCGGCACTCGCAGATGACGCGCGCGATCCTGCGCGGCTACGACCTCGCGGAACCCGACGAGACCGACGCCGTACGGCTGCTCGGCAGCACCTTCCACGGCTACGTGGCCCTGGAACGGGCCGGGAGCTTCCAGCACACCCCGCGCGGCACGGAGGACACCTGGGCGCGCATCCTCGACGCCCTCGACGCACTGCTGCGCAACTGGCCGGCGGCCTGACCGCCCGCTCGCCGCGATCGTAAACGAGCGGCCCCCGCGGGCCGACACGCCGACCGGCGCAACCCGACCTCACGGTCCGCAGTTGTCGTCTGATGGAACCGAACAACGAGGGCGGGCGAGTGCTGTGAAGCGGCGGGAGGAAGGTTGTCCGTGAACGTCGTGTTGAGCGAGGTGGCGCCGCTTGCCCTGGCCATCGCGTTGTCGCCGTTGCCGATCGTGCCGGCGCTCCTCCTGCTGTTCACTCCCCGGCCCAGGGCCACGGCCGGGGCCTTCCTGGCCGGGTGGGCGGCCGGAATCCTCGTGGCGGCGTCCGCGTTCACGGCACTCGCGGCCGTCATCGAGACCCGCGAGGAGACCCCCACCTGGGCGTCCTGGACCAAGGTCGTCCTCGGCTCGGTCCTCGTCCTGTTCGCCGGGCGGCAGTGGCACTCCGGCGGCAGGAAGGGGACCCCGGCCTGGATGCGGAGCCTCACGGATGCCACGCCGGCCAAGGCCCTGCGGCTGGGTCTCCTGCTGTCGGGGGCCAACCCGAAGACCATCCTGCTGTCCACGGCGGCAGGGCTGACCATCGGCTCCGCCGAACTGGGCCCGCCCCGCACGGTCGTCGCCGTGGCGGTCTTCACCGCGCTCGCCGTCTCCACCGTCGTGCTCCCGCTGCTGCTCCACCTCGCGCGGGGGGAGCGTGTCCTCACTCCGCTGGGCAGGGCCAGGAGCTGGTTGGAGACCCATAACAGCACCGTCACCGCTCTGGTCCTCGCCGTGATCGGGGTGCTCCTCGTCATCGAGGGTGCCGGCGGGCTGTGACCGGCGTGAGGGCCGCCTCCGCGGCGGAGCCCGCCGCACCGCACCGATCGCCTGCGCGGACATCCCCGGGATGACCGGTTTCAACTGGACGGATGGGGCCGCGGGTGGCGGCCCCCGCGGCCGGTCAGCTGTCCGGGACGACGGCGACCGGGCAGCGGACGTGGTGGATCGCGGCGTGCGCCACCGGGCCGAGGTGGGTGCCGAGAGGCATCCGCCGGACGTGGCGGCCGAGGACGACCAGCCGGGCCGTCTCCGACGCTTCCACCAGGACGATGGCGGCGCTGCCCCGGACGAGCTCGGACGTCACGGTCACCTGGGGGTAGCGGGCCAGCCAGAGGGCCAGGACGTCGGCGAACCGCTTCCGCTCGGAGGCGGACAGCTCCTTCTCCAGCCCTCCGATGGCGTCGAACGCCATGTACTCGCTGCCGGCCGGCGGCGCCCAGACGTGGACGATCCGCAGGGGTGCCGAGCGGTGGGCGGCCGCCTCGAAGGCGAACGCGAGGACGTCGTCCGGCGGATGTGCGAGGTCGACGCCGGCCAGGACGGGGTCGGTGGCGGCGCCCCGCTCGCCCTCGCCGGCCCGGACCAGCACCACCGGGCAGGTGGCCCGGCGCAGCACCTCCTGGCTGACCGAGCCGACCAGGAAGCCGCGCACGGGCCCCAGCCCGCGGGAGCCGAGCACGAGCACGGCGGCGGTCCGGGCGGCGGTCTCCAGCGCCTTGGCCGGGTCGTCGGGGACCTGGCGGGAGGAGACCTGGAGGCCGGCGTGCGTGGCGCGCAGTTCCGCCTCGCGGGCGGCCAGGGCGTCCCGGCTGCGGTTGTACACCTCGTCGGTGCCGACCGAGTCCCGCTTGGGCCAGGGCCAGGCCTGGAGGAGTTCGAGGGCGAGCCCGCGGCGCAGCGCCTCCCGGGCGGCCCACGCGGTGGCGGCGAGGCTCTCCGGCGAACCGTCGAAACCCGCGACGACGGGACCGTTCACGGCGGCGGGACCGTTCACGGCGACCTCCCAGGGGTCGGGCCCGGGCCGGGCAGGCCCGCAGCGAGTCGAGGGCGGCGGCGACCGTTCCGACCGCCCGCCGGAAGGGGCGGTCGAGCCGGACGCCGCGACCGTGGTCCATGCCGCGTCCCGCAGGCCGTACGTGGCCCGGGCACCCCGGCCAGTATCGGCGGGAGCCGCTGCCGGCGCCTCCCGGCGCCTCCCGGCGCGGGCCGCGCCCCGGGCGGTCCGGCCCCGGCTCGGCGGATCGGCCTGGGGAACGTGGCTGGTCGGAGCGCCGGTCAGGCGCGCGGGGCGGGGTGCAGGACGGCGAACAGGCCCCGTGCGCGCGTGCCGTCGGGCAGCTGCCAGACGCCGCCGAGGTGGCCGGCGGTCTCCGGGGCCGGGAGGGCCGCGGCGGCGGTGGGGTGCAGCACCCGGTGCAGGCGCAGGGTCGCGCCCCGGGGTGCCGACAGCGCGGTGCCCTCCTGGTCGTCGGCGGCGGCGGTGGGGCTCAGGGGGGTGTCGCCGCGGTAGGAGCGGGTGACTTCCAGGTCGGGGGTGTCGCTGATGTTCTGGTCCTGGGCTTGGACCCGGCCCTCGACCAGCGCCGACAACTGGGCGACCAGCACCGGGTCGTGGCAGCCGTCGTAGGCCCAGCGCCGCCCCAGCTCGCCGTGCTCCATGGTGCCGACGAGCGCGTGCTCCGCCCCGTCGAGCGGGGCGCCGCGGTAGGTGAGCGGGACGAAGTAGGTGGCGGGGGCGGGGCTTGAGGTGTCGGTGACCACCATGAACTCGATCCCGACCTCGCCCTGCGGGTCGTCCAGCCGGAAGCCGCCGGCCTTGGCCAGGTCCGGGGCGCCCGCGCCGCCGCGGTACCAGGGGCGGGAGGGGAGCCAGGAGGCGAGCAGCTCCAGCTTGCTCGGCTGGAGGGTGGTGTGGTGGATGACGGACATGCCGGGGGTTCTCCTCCGTTGTACGGGTGCGACGGTCATACCCTCCCACCCGTACGGGACTGACGGGCAAGCAGGTTCTGCCTCGACGTTCGTTGCCGTTCCGGCCTGGCCCTGCTCCTGGCCCAACTCGCCTTCCTGTCCTGCGTCGTCCACCGGCGGGCCTGCCGCCCGGCACCCGCGCGGCCGTCGGGCGGTAGGGCGTACCGGCACCAACTCGCCAGTCTGGCTGGAAAGATGGTTCCGGGTCGGCCGAACTTGCGATCTTTCGGACAAGCAGGCGATCAAGGTCTTGATCTGCTGCGGGGTCACCCTTAGATTGCAGTGCAATGTCACACTGAACCGACCGACACGGCGTGCCTGGGGGACCGGTGCCGGACACTGCACAGCAAGTACCGCACCAGACCGTCGACAAGCTGCCCCGGGTGTTCTACCGGCTGGCACTGGGCGACGCCCTGTCCACGTACGGGAGCCAGCTCGACCTGGTGGCGCTCAGCCTGTTCGCCTACGAGGCGGCCGGGAACGCGCTCGGCACGGCCGGGTACCTGATCATCCGACTGGCCGGCGGCCTCGTCGGCGGGCTGGTCTCCGGGCGCCTGGTGGCCCGGACCGACCGGCGGCGGCTGATGACGGGCTGCGCGCTGGCCCAGGCGCTGGCCCTGGTCGTGGTGGCGCTCGCGCCCGTCCCCGCGCGCATCCCGGTGCTCTACTCGCTCGCGCTGGTCTTCGGCGGCGCGGCCGCGGTGTGCGCCGTCGCGCTGCGGACCAGCATCCCGGAGATGGTCGGATCCGAACGCAGGGCCCGTGCCAACAGCCTGATGGCCAGCTGCCGTTCGGCCGCCATGGTGCTCGGCTTCGCCTCCGCCGGCGTGGTGGTGGCCTGGGCCGGGTTCCGCGCGGCGCTGCTCATCGACGCGTCCAGCTTCCTGGTGTTCGCGGCGGTGGTGCTCCGGCTGCCGCTGCGCACCCGGGCCGAGCCCGCCGAGCAGCCCGCCACGGAAGCTGTCGATGCCACCGATGCCACCGATGCCACCGATGCCGCCGGGCCCGCCGGAGGGACGAAACGGCTCGGGAGCCGGTGGCAGGCGCTGATCGTCCTGCGGGCCGCCCCGGTGGTCGGGGCGATGGCGGCGATCCGGCTGCTGGACGCCTTCGGCTCGGCCGCGCACAACATCAGCCTGCCGGTCTTCGCCAACCAGCACTCTCCCGGCAACCCGGCCGCACTGCTGGGCATGTTCTGGGCCACCTGGGCGGTCGGCAACCTCGGCGCCCAGCAACTGGTCTCCCGGCTCCTGCTGCGCCGGGGCATCGAACCGGGCGAGCGCGCCTTCGCCCTGGGCACCTGTCTGATGTCCGGCTGTTTCATCCTGGTCTTCACCGGGCTGCCGACCCCGCTGTTCCTGCTGGCGGCGATCGGCGCCGGGCTCGGCGACGGCTTCACCGAGATCTCGTACACCACCCGGATCCAGGCCCTCGCCGACGAACGGCGCGGCCAGGCCTTCGGGTTGCTGACCTCCGCCGAGAACGTCGGCATGGGCACCGGGATGCTGCTGAGCGGATCGCTGCTGGCGCTGCTCAGCCCGCTGACCGTGGTCGGCGTCTCGCACGCCGTCCCGATCGTGCTGGCACTCGGCTTCCTGGTCGTGGTCGCCCGCTCCCGCAAACGCTGACCCCCACCCCGACGCACCCGCCCCGACACAAGCACCGCGCCACCGGATCCGCCGGCGCCACCGCGCCGCAGGCACCTGCCCGATCCGCTCACCCTCCGTACCCCGGGGCGGTCCGTACCCGCGCGCCCCGGCACCGATCCGAAAGGTGCCGTACCTGATGAGCTCCACCGGTCCCGACCGCGCCCGGCTGCGTGCCCTGGAGGCCCGGCTGCTGCTGCGTCCCGAGGTCGCCGACTGTGCGCTGCTGCCGGTCGAGCGCGCCGACGGCCGCTCCGGACTGCTGGCCTACCTGGTGCCCGCCGCCGACACCGACACCGCCGCGCTGCGCCGCCGGGCCACCGCGGCCCTGCTGGACGCCGACCCGAGCGCCGACGTGCACCTCCTGGACGGCATCGTCCGCACCCCGCAGGGCGAGCCCGACCGCGCCGCACTGGCGGCCGCCGCCGCCCGGCCACCCGCCGAGCCCGGGCCCGCCCTGCGCCACCTGCGCGAACTCACCGCGCACTGGCGGCCGTTCGGCGACACCGGGACGGTGACGGGCCCCGCCCCGGACGGCCCGACGGCCGCCCCCGGGGGCTCCGGGACCGAGGCGGTCGGCGCCCCGCTGCCCGAGCAGGCGCCGGACGCGCCCCGGACGCTGCCCGAGGCGCTGCTGCGCGCAGCCGAGCGGCACCCCGGGCGGGGCCTGCACCTGGTCCGGGCCGACGGCGGGGCGACCCGGCTGACCTACCGCCGACTGCTGGAGCAGGCTCGGGAGACCCTCGCCCTGCTCACCTCCGCCGGGCTGCGGGCAGGCGACCGGGTGATCCTCCAAGTCCCCGACCCGGAGCGCTACTTCCCCACCCTGTGGGCCTGCCTGCTGGGCGGGGTGCAGCCGGTCACGGTGGCCCGCCCGCCGGCCTACGACGAGCGCAACCCCGTCCTGGAGAAGCTCTGGCACGCCTGGCAGACGCTGGAGGAGCCGCCGGTGCTCGCCTGCGGCCCGGCCGTGGCGGGCCTGGCACGGCTCGGGGAGCTCTACCCGGCGCCCGGCCTGCGGGTCATCGCGGTCGACCGGCCCGCCGGCACCGGCGCCGCCACCGGCGCGGCGCCCGGCGCCGAGCACGCCCCGGACCCCGGCGACGTCGCGATCCTCCAGCTGTCCTCCGGCAGCACCGGCCGGTCCAAGGCGGTGCAGATCACCCACCGCGGCATCCTGGAGTACGTGGCCGGCGCCACCTCCCAGGGCAGCTCGCCCGAGGACGTCACCGTCAACTGGCTGCCGCTGGACCACGTCGCCGGGCTGCTGATGTTCCACCTGCGGGACGTGGCGCTGGCCGCCGACCAGGTGCAGGTGCCCACCGAACTGGTGCTCGCCGACCCGCTGGTCTGGCTGGACGCGCTGGAGCGCTACCGGGGCGCGCACTCCTGGTCGCCCAACTTCGGCTTCCGGCTGGTCGCCGAGGCGGTCCGGGCCGCCGGTCCCGGCCGGCACTGGGACCTCTCCGCGCTCAAGTCGCTGATCAACGCCGGGGAGCAGTGCACCGAGGCGGTGCTGGACGAATTCCTCGCCGCCACCGGGCCGTTCGGCGTCCGCGCGGACCACGTCCTGCTCGGCTGGGGCATGGCCGAGACCTGCACCGTGATCACCTACAAGCGCTACCACGAGGACGGCGCCCGCCGCCTGGTGCGCACCGACTCGCTGACCGGCCGCCTGGAGCCCGCCGACCCGGCCTCGAACGAGCGCGGCACCGGCTTCCTCAGCATGGGGCGCCCCGCGCCCGGCACCCGGATGCGGGTGGCCGGCGAGGACGGCCGGGCCCTGCCCGAGCACTGGGTCGGCCGGCTCCAGGTCAACTCCGGCCGGGTGACGCCCGGTTATCTGAACAACCCGGCCGCCGACCGGGAGTCCTTCGTCGGCGACGGCTGGTTCGACACCGGGGACCTGGCCTTCCTGGCCGACGGGGAGGTGGTGCTCACCGGCCGTCGCAAGGAGATCATCATCGTCAACGGGGTGCACTACTTCTGCCACGAGCTGGAGGACGTGGTCGCCTCGGTGGCGGGGGTGCGCTCCGGGCACGTCGCGGCCTTCGGGGTCCCGGACGACCGCACCGGCACCGAGCAACTGGTGGTCGCCTACGTGCCGAACGACCAGGACGCCCCCGCACCGCCCGTGGCCGCCGAGATCCGGCGGCTGCTGGCCGCCCGCCGACAGCCCGCCCCCGCCCTGGTGCTGCCGGTGCCGCCGTCGGAGTTCCCGCGCACCACCAGCGGCAAGATCCAGCGCACCGCGCTGCGCCGGCGGCTGCTCGACGGCGAACTCGACGAGCACATCGTGGCCCTGGACCTGGCGGAGGCGAACTCCCGGACCCTGCCGGACTGCGTGCGCCGACTCGTCTGGGAGCCCCGCCCGGTGCCGCAGGCCCGTATGGCTCCGGTCGACGGGGCTCCGGCGGGGCCGACCCTGCTGCTCGGCCCCGCCGGCCCCGGCACCCTCGCCGAGGCGCTGAGCGCCGCCCTGCCGCAGGCTGTGGTGGTGGACCGGCCGCCGACCGCCGATCCGGGGGAGTGGCTGCGGGCGCTGGGCGAGGAGCGCCCCGCGCGGGTGGTGCACCTGTGGGGCGCGGGGCCCGAGGGCGCGCCGCGGCCCTCGGACGCCGTTGCGCGGGACGAAGCGCTGCTCGCCCTGCTGCGGGCGTTGGCCGGCCGGCCGCCGACCGCCGAGCTGGTCACCGTCAGTGCCGGGCTGCATGCTGTGCTGTCCGGCGAACTCCCGGACCCTGCCGCTGAGTTGACGGCGGCGCTGACCGCCGGAGCGCGGGCCGAGCAACTGGTGCCGGCCGCCCGGCACATCGACCTGCCGGCGGGCGCACCGGCCGCCGAGCAGGCCGCCGCGCTGCTCGCCCTGCTGGCCGAGCCCCGGCCGGAGTCGGAGTGCGCCTGGCGCGAGGGCCGCCCGTGGGTGCCCCGGCTGGGACCGGCCGGGTCCGTGAGCGGGACCGTGAGCGGGTCCGTGAGCGGGACTGACCCCGACCCCGACGCCGGGAGCGCAACCGAGGGCTGCTCACTGCTCACCCCCGGCGCCCGCTACCTGGTCACCGGCGGCCTCGGCGGGATCGCCGCCGAGCTGCTGCCCGGCCTGCTCCGCGACCACGGCTCCCGGCTGCTGGTGATCGGCCGCACCGACCTGGACGCGCCGACCGCCGAGGCGGCCGAGCGCCGCGCCGCGCTGCACCGGCTGTCCTCCTACGGCGGCCGGGTCGACTACCGCCGCGCCGACGTGACGGACCCCGAGCAGCTGGCGGCGGTGGTCGCCGAGGCCGAACGGGACTGGCAGGCACCGCTGGACGGCGTGCTCCACCTGGCCGGCAGCTACCGGCTCGCGCTGCTCTCCGACACCGGCCCCGACGACTGGCGCGAGGCGGTGCGCGCCAAGACGACCGGCACGGACCACCTCGTCGAGCTGGTCCGCAAGCGGCCCGGCGCCCAGTTCGTCGGCTTCTCCTCGATGGTCGGCTTCCAGGAGGCCGTCGGCTCCACGGCGTACGCCGCCGCCAACCGCTACCTGGAGAGCGCCGTCGACCGGCTGCACCGGGAGACCGGGGCCCCGGCCTGGACGATCTCCTGGGGCCTGTGGAGCGGGGTCGGCATGAACCGCGCCACCGACCACGAGCAGGCCGCCGCAGACCGGGGCATCGCCGTGCTGAGCGCCGCGCACGGCCGCCGACTGGCCTCGCTGCTGCTGGCCGCCGCCCCGGGCCGCTGGTACGCCGGGCCTGACCCGAGCGCCCCCGCCGCGCGCCGCCGCCTGCTGGCCACCGCACCGCGACCGGTCCGCGAAGCGCCCGTCGGACGGCCCGTCGGACGGCCGGCCGACGAGCGGGCCCCGCAGCGGGCCGCCGAGCCGGCTGCCGCCGTACCGTCCGCCGCTGTACCGTCCGCCGCCACCGGGCCCGCCGCCGCTGCCACCGCCGAGCTGCGCCGAGCCGTCCTGGACGCCTTCGAGGCCGTCCTCGACACCCCGCTCGACCCCGGCCGACCGCTCGCCGAACTCGGCATTGGATCACTGCAGTTGATGCGGGTGCACGGCGCGCTCGGCGCCGTCCTGCCGACACCCCCGGCGCCCACCGAGCTGTTCCGGCACCCCACCGTGGACGCCCTGATCGCGCACCTGGCCGAAGCGCCCGCCGAGTCCACCGCCGCCACGACCGCCACCACCGCGCCCGGCGGCCGGGACGGCGGCCCGGTCGGCGACGACCGCCGGGTGGCCGTCGTCGGCCTGGCCCTGCGCTTCCCCGGCGCCGACACCCCCGAGCAGTACTGGCGCAACATCGTCGACGGCGTCCGCAGCACCACCCGGTTCACCGAGGACGAGCTGGCGGCGGCCGGCCTGCGCCCGGCGGAGTACCGCCACCCCGACTTCGTCCCGGTGACCGGTGCGCTGCCCGACACCGACCGCTTCGACGCCGAGGCCTTCGGCATCAGCGGCACCGAGGCGGCGCTGATGGACCCCCAGCAGCGCCTGCTGCTGGAGATCTGCCGCCAGGCCCTGGAGGACGGCGGCTACGACGCCCCCGACCCGCGCCGCCGGGTCGGAGTCTTCGCCGGCACCGGGATGACCCTGTACGCGCTGCGCAACTACTACCAGCACACCCTGGCCGCCACCGCCGACCCGGCCGAGCCGGTGGCCGCGCTCCAGACCGCGATCGGCAACCAGGCCGACTTCGCCGCCACCCGGGTCGCCTACCGGCTGGGCCTGACCGGGCCGGCGATCGGCGTGCAGACGGCCTGCTCGACCTCGCTGGTCGCGGTGCACCTGGCGGCGCAGTCGCTGCTGGCGGGCGACTGCGACCTGGCGCTGGCCGGGGCCGCCGCCCTGCACATCCCGCAGGCCGCCGGATACCGCTACGAGGAGGGGTCGATCCTCTCCCCGGACGGCGCCTGCCGGGCCTTCGACGCGGCGGCCGGCGGCACGGTCGGCGGCAACGGCGTCGCCGCCGTCCTGCTCAAGCGCCTGGACCGGGCACTGGCGGACGGCGACACCGTGCACGGCGTGATCCTCGCCTCGGCCGTCAACAACGACGGCGGGCTCAAGGTCGGCTACACCGCGCCCAGCGTGGACGGGCAGGCCGCCGTGGTCGGCCGGGCCCTGGACCTGGCCGGGGTGCCGGCCGAGAGCGTCGGCTACATCGAGGCGCACGGCACCGGCACCCCGCTCGGCGACCCGATCGAGTTCCGGGCGCTGGCCCAGGCGTTCCGCGCCCGGACCGAGGCCGCCGACTTCTGCTCGCTCGGCTCGGTGAAGCCCAACATCGGCCACCTGGACACCTGCGCGGGAATGGCGGGGCTGATCAAGGCCCTGCTGGTGCTGCGGCACGGCACGATCCCGCCGCTGGTCAACTTCAGCCGCCCCAACCCCGCCCTGGAGCTGGACGGAAGCCCGTTCCGGCTCTCCGCCGAGCGCCGGGACTGGCCGGCCGGCCCCGCCCCGCGCCGGGCCGGGGTCAGCGCGCTGGGCGTCGGCGGCACCAACGCCCACCTGGTGCTGGAGGAGGCGCCGACGGCCGCAACCGGCAGCGCCGACCCGCGCCCCGCCCCGACCGTGCTGCCGCTGTCCGCCCGCACCGAGCAGGGCCTGACCGCCCTGGCCGGCCTGCTCCGCGACCGACTGGCCACCGGGCCCGCCCCCGCCCCCGGCGACCTGCCGCTCACCCTCGGCGGCGGCCGTCGCGCGCTGCGCCACCGCCTCGCCGTCACCGGCGCCGACCCCGACGAACTGCGCCGGGGCCTGGAGGCCCACCTCGCGGGCCGCACCTCCGGCGCCGTACCCGCTGCGGGCCGCACCTCCGGCGCCGTCCCCGTCCACCGCGAGGCCCGGCGCGGCGACGTGCAGCCGGTGCTGCTCTTCACCGGCCAGGGCGCCCAGTACCGGGGCATGGCCGCCGAACTCCACCGCGCCTTCCCGGTCTTCCGGGCCGTGCTGGACGAGTGCGACCGGCTGCACCGCGACGCCTGGGGCGAGCCGCTGCTGCCGCTGCTGCTCGACGCCGTGCCCGAGGGCGCCGACGACGCCTGGACCACCGAGGCGGCGCAGCCCGCGCTGTTCGCCCTGCAAGCGGCCTACCTGCGGCTCTGGCAGGAACTCGGGCTCCGTCCGGCCGCGGTCGCCGGGCACAGCGCCGGCGAGTACGCCGCCTTCCACGCGGCGGGCGCGCTCGGCCTCGCCGACGGGATGTTCCTCACCGCGTTGCGCGGGCGGCTGATGCACCGGGCGACCGAGCCCGGCGCCATGACGGCGGTGATGGCCGGCCCGCAGCGGCTCGCCGCGCTCGGCGACTGGCTGCCCGGGGTGGAGCTGGCCGTGGTCAACGGCGCCGGCCAGTGCGTGCTGGCCGGCGCGCCGCGCGAGATCGCGGCAGCCGAGGCCGTGCTGGCCGCCGACGGCGTGACCACCGAACGGCTCGCCACCGACCGGGCCTTCCACTCCCGCCTGCTCGACCCGGTGCTCGACCCGTTCCGCGAGCAGCTCGCCCGGCTGCGCCTGCGGCCGCTGACCGTGCCGCTGGTGAGCAACCTGGGCGGCGAGGTGCTGGCTCCCGGCACCGTGCCCACGCCCGACTACTTCGTCCGGCAGACCCGGGAGACCGCGCGCTTCGACCTGGTCCTGGCCGCCCTGGACGGGCAGGACCACGAGCTCTTCCTGGAGCTCGGCCCGCACCCGACGCTCACCGGCATGGGCCGCCGGGAGCTGCCGCACCGCCACTTCGTGGCCGGCGCCCGGCGCGGCGCACCGCCGGAGCGGCAGTTCGGCGTCGCGGCCGCCGCGTTGTGGTCCCACGGTGTCCCGCTCGACTGGGCGCGCTTCGCCGCCGCCCGCGACTGGCCGGACGGTCCGGCCCGCCGCGTCCCCCTGCCGACCACCGTCTTCCAGCGCCGCCGCCACTGGTTCACCGCCCCCGACCGGCCGACCACCGAGGACTCCGCCATGCACCAGGCACCGCCGCCCCAGCAGCCCGTTCCGCCGTCGGCCGTACCCGAGGCCGTATCGACGCCCGGCCCCGGGCCTGCCGGCCCGGCGCCCGTCGCGGCGACACCCACGGCGAGCCCCGAGCAACTGGCCGAGGAGGCCGTGTTGCGCCAGGTGCTGGAGCAGACGGCCCGCCAGCTCGGCCACGACGAGGGGTCGGTCGGAGCGGACGAGCCCTTCTTCGACCTCGGCGCCGACTCGCTCTCGATGATCAACATGATCCGGGACCTGGAGCGGGCCTTCCGGGTGCGGGTCTCGATGCGCGAACTGTTCGAGGCGGCGGACACCCCGGCCCGGCTGGCCGGGCTGATCGCCGGCCGCCTGGAGCCCGCCGTCCGGGACGCGCTGCTGCCGGCCGCCGCGCCCGAGCCGGCGGCGGCTCCGACACCGGTCCCTGCCGCCGTCCCTGCCGCCGCCCCTGTTTCCGCCCCGGAAGCGGCGCCGATACCGGCTCCGCCAGCCCCGCCCCAGGCGGTCGCGGCGGCCGCCGTCCCCGCGCCGCCCGTCCACCTCGCGCCGCCCGTCCACCCCGCGCCGCAGCCCGCGCTCGCCCCGGTGGCCGACGGCACCGGCCTGATCGAGCGCCAGCTCGCCCTGCTCGGCCAGTTCTCCGACCTGATGCGCGACCAGCTCGGCCTGCTGGCCGGGACGGGCGCGCCGCCGCCCGCGCTCCCCGGGGCCGCCGTCCCCGCCGCCCTGCCGCCGGCCGTCACCCCCGCCGTCACCCCGGCCGCCGCCCCTGCAGTTGCCCCCGCACCCGTGCCGACCCCGCCCGCCCCGCAGGTACACGGCCCCCGGGTGACCGTCCCCCGGGAGTCCGGCATGGCCTCCGGCGGCCTGACCGACCAGCAGCGCGCCCACGTGGACGAGCTGGTCGCCCGCTTCACCGCCCGGACCGCCGCCTCCAAGGCGGTCACCCGCCGCCACCGGCGCACCCTCGCGGACAGCCGCGCCGTGGTCGGCTTCCGCTCCGCGACCAAGGAGATGCTCTACCCGCTCGCCGCCCGCCGGGCCCGGGGCTCCCGTCTGGAGGACCTCGACGGCAACACGTACGTCGACATCACCATGGGCTTCGGCGTCCTGTTGTTCGGCCACGACCCGGAGTTCGTCACCGACGCCGTCCGCGAGCACCTGGCCGGCGGACTGCGGCTGGGCCCGCGTGGCGCGGAGACCGGCGAGGCCGCCGAACTGCTGGCGGAGCTGACCGGCACCGAGCGGGTCGCGTTCGCCAACTCCGGCACCGAGGCGAACGCCGGGGCGATCCGGCTGGCCCGCGCGTACACCGGCCGGGACAAGATCGTCATGTTCGAGGGCTCCTACCACGGCCACTTCGACCACACCCTGGGCCGGACCGTGGGCCGCGGCGCCGACCGGGAGACCGTCCCGGTGTCGACCGGCATCCCCGGCAGCGCGGTCGCCGACCTCGTGGTGCTGCGGTACGGCGATCCGGAGAGCCTCCAGGTGATCGAGGAGCTCGGCGACCGGATCGCCGCCGTGCTGGTCGAGCCGGTGCAGAGCCGCCACCCGGGGCGCCAGCCGGTCGAGTTCGTCCGCTCGCTGCGCGAACTGACCACCCGCCGCGGCATCGTGCTCGTCTTCGACCAGATGCTCACCGGCTTCCGGCCGCACCTGCGCGGCGCCGAGGGCTTCTGGGGCGTGACCCCGGACGTCTCCACCTACGGCAAGGTGCTCGGCGGCGGCTACCCGATCGGCGCGATCGCCGGGCGCGCCGACATCCTGGACGGGATCGACGGCGGCCACTGGGACTACGGGGACGACAGCTACCCGCCCAAGGACACCACCTTCTTCGGCGGCACCTACATCCAGCACCCGCTGGCGATGACCGCCGCGGGCGCCGTGCTGCGCCACCTCAAGGCGTCCGGCCCCGGCTTGCAGGAGCGGCTGAACGCCCGCACCGACGAGCTGGCCGCGGCTCTCAACGGGTTCTTCGAGGAGGAGGAGTTCCCGCTGCGGCTGGCCCACTTCGGCTCGCTGTTCCGGTTCGAGCCGCGGGCCGACATGGAACTGCTCTTCCCGCAGCTGCTGACCCGCGGGGTCTATGTGTGGGAGTGGCGCAACTTCTTCCTCTCCACCGCCCACACCGACGGCGACCTGGAGTTCGTGGTCGACGCGGTCCGCGACTCGCTGCGCGACCTGCGGCGCGGCGGCTTCTTCCCGGCCTCGCCCGGGGTACGGCTCCCGGCCCCGCGCCCGGCGGCCGCACTCCCGGCGCCCGCGGCGGACGACCGTACGAGCACCGGCACCACCGGCACCACGGAGCCCGCCGGGGCACCGTACCTCCCGGTCGGCGACCCGCAGCGCCCGGTCGACTTCAGCCTCTACTTCTTCGGCGACTACCCCCTGGACTCCCCGGAGGACGAGAAGTACCGCATCGTCCTGGAGAGCGCCCGCTTCGCCGACCGGCACGACTTCCACGCCGTCTGGCTGCCGGAGCGCCACTTCCACTCCTTCGGCGGGATCTTCCCCAACCCCTCGGTGCTGGCCGCCGCACTGGCCCGGGAGACCACCCGGATCCGGCTCAACGCGGGCTGCGCGGTCCTGCCGCTGCACCACCCCGTCCGGGTGGCCGAGGAGTGGTCGGTGGTCGACAACCTGTCCGGCGGCCGGGTCGGCCTGGGCTGCGCCAGCGGCTGGCACCCCAACGACTTCCTGTTCTTCCCCGAGAACTACGGCGGCCACAAGGAGCTGATGCACCAGCAGATCGACACCGTCCGGGCACTGTGGCGCGGCGAGCCCTACCGGGGCCGCAACGGCAAGGGGGAGCCGATCGAGGTGACCCTGCACCCGCGCCCGCTGCAGGAGCAGCCGCCCATGTTCACCGCGATCGTCGGCAACCCGGACAGCTTCCGCGAGGCCGCCCGGCACGACCTGGGCATCATCACCAACCTGATGACCCAGGACGTCGCCCAGCTCGCCGAGAACGTCGCGCTCTACCGGCGCACCCGGGCCGAGCACGGCCTCGACCCGGAGGCCGGCCGGGTGGTCGTGCTCGTCCACACCTACCTGGGCACCGACCTCGCCACCGCCCGCGAGCAGGCGTACCGCCCGTTCTGCCACTACCTGCGCTCCTCGCTCTCGCTGTTCGGGCAGATGGCCAACAGCCTCGGCCTGACCCTGGACTTCGAGAACACCCGCGAGGAGGACCTGGAGTTCGTGCTGGAGCGCGCCTACGAGCGGTACTGCGCCTCCCGCGCGCTGATCGGCACCCCGGAGAGCGTGCGGTCGGTGCTGGCCGAGCTGCGGGCGGCCGGCGCGGACGAGATCGCCTGCTTCGTGGACTTCGGGCTCGCCCCCGACCTGGTGGCCTCCGGCCTGCCGCAGATCGACGCCCTGCGCCGCTCCACCCAGCGCGGCGCCCCGCTCTCCTACGCGCAGCAGCGGATGTGGTTCCTGCACCGGATGCTGCCCGACACCGGGCAGTACAACGAGGTCAAGGCCATCGAGCTGGACGGCCCGCTCGACCCGGCCGCCCTCGACACCGCGCTGCGCGCGCTGCTCGAACGGCACGTCGGGCTGCGCACCGCCTTCCGCGAGCAGGACGGCGAACCGTTCCAGCAGGTGCTCCCGGTACCCGAGGGGCCGCTGCTGGAACGGGCCGCGGCCGACGGGCCCGAGCACGAGGCGGTGGCCGCGCTGGTCGCCGCCGAGGGCAGCCGCCGCTTCGACCTGACCGAGGGCCCGCTGTTCCGGGCCCGGCTGCTGGAGACGGGGCCCGACCGGCAGGTCCTGGTGCTGTCGATGCACCACATCGTGATCGACACCCTGTCCACCGTGGTGATCACCCGGGAACTGGGCGAGCTGTACCGGGCCGCCCGGGAGCAGCGCCCCGCCCGGCTGCCGGTGCTCACCACCACCCCGGCCGCCGAAGCCGTCCGGGAACGGGCCGCGGTGGCCGCCGGGGCGTACGACGAGAGCCTCGCGTACTGGCGCAAGGTGCTCGGCGGCGACCTGCCGGTGCTGGCCCTGCCGACCGACCGGCCGCGCCCGGCGGTACCGGACGGCCGGGGCCGCTCCCACGTCCGCCAACTGCCCGCCGAACTCTCCGACGGCCTGCGGGACTTGGCCCGCAGCCGCCGCTCGACCCTGTTCATGGTGCTGCTCACCGCCTTCGCCGGGGTGCTGCAGCGCTACGGCGGCCAGGACGAGGTGGTGCTGGGCACCCCGGTGGCCAACCGGACCGAGGGCACCGAGGACCTGGTCGGCTTCTTCGTCAACACGCTGGCGCTGCGGCTGGACCTGTCCGGGGAACCGGACTTCGCCGAGGCGCTGGACCGGGTCCGCTCCAGCGCGCTGGACGCCTACGAGCACCAGCAGCTGCCCTTCGAGGTCCTGGTCCAGGAGCTCAACCCGCAGCGGGACACCAGCCGCAACCCGCTCTTCCAGGTCCTGGTCGAGTTCGAGAACCACGCCGTCTTCGAACTGGACCTGCCCGGGGTGGCGGCCCGCCCGCTCGACCACGTGGTGGACCGCTCCGCCTTCGACCTGTCGCTCTTCCTCACCAACCTGCCGGACGGCATCCGCTGCCACGTCGAGTACGCCGAGGCCCTGTTCGACCGGGCCACGGTGGACCGGCTGTTCGACGCCTTCGAGCGGCTGCTCACCGCCGCCGTCGCCGACCCGGCCCGCCCGCTCGCCGAACTGACGGCCACCCCGGCCGACCCCGCCCTGGAGTGCGGGCCCGAGGCGCAGCCGGCGCCCGCGCACCCGCTGGCAACGGTGGCCGCCGTCGCGGCCGCCCGTCCGGACGCCCTCGCGGTGGTCGCCGCCGACGGCACCGGGACGGACTACCGGACGCTGCACGCCCGGGCCGGCGAGCTGGCCGGCCGGCTGCTGGCCGCCGGGGTGCGGGAAGGCAGCCGGGTAGGGGTGCTGCTGCCGCGTTCGGTGGACCAGGTGGCCGCGCTGCTGGCCGTGCTGCGCCTCGGCGCCGTCCACGTGCCGATCGACCCGCTGCAGGGCCCGGAGCGCTGCCGGCTGATCGCCGCGGACAGCGCACCGGCCGTGCTGCTCACCGCCTCGGACACGGACCTGATGGGCCTGTCCCTGCCGACGGTCCTGACGGACTCCGAGGCCGACGCTGTCGTCGTCGCCGCCGCCGAACTGCCGCCGCTGCCCGCCCCCTCCGCGCAGGCCCCCGCGTACCTGCTGTACACCTCCGGCTCCACCGGCCGCCCCAAGGGCGTGCTGATGCACACCCTCGGCCTGTCCGCGCTGCTGGCCTGGAACGTCGCCGAGCACCCGGCCGCCCGCACCCTGCAGTACGCCTCCTGCGGCTTCGACGTCAGCGTCCAGGAGGTGCTGACCACGCTGGCCGGCGGCGGCGCCCTGCTGCTGATCGAGGAGGAGACCCGCTACGACGTGACGGCGCTGGCCGCCGTGGTCCGCGCCACCCGCGCCGAGCGGCTGCACCTGCCGTACACCCCGCTGGCCGCGCTGGCCGACGCCCTCGGCGACGAGCCGGTGCCCCACCTGCGCGAATTGATCACGGGCGGCGAGCAGTTGCTGCTCACCACCGGGCTGCGGGCCTTCCTCGCCCGCAACCCCGGCTGCCGGCTGGTCAACCACTACGGCCCCACCGAGACCCACGCCGTCACGGCCGGCGAGGTCGCCCCGGACGGACCGGACCACGCGGCGATCGGCCGCCCGGTGCCGGGCACCCGCATCCTGCTGCTGGACGCCGCCGGGCGCCCCGTCCCGCCCGGGGCGGTCGGCGAGATCCACGCGCTCGGCGTCCAGGTCGGGCTCGGCTACCCCGGCCGGGAGCAGGAGAGCGCCGCCGTCTTCACCGACACCCCGGACGGCCGCCGCTACCGCACCGGCGACCTCGGCCGCTGGCGGCCCGACGGCACCCTGGAGTACCTCGGCCGCGCCGACCGCCAGGTCAAGGTGCGCGGCTACCGGATCGAGCCGGGCGAGGTCGAGGCGGTGCTGCGGTCCGTCCCGGGCGTGCGCGGCGCGGCCGTGACGGCCCGCCGCACCGGGACGGCCACCGCACTGGCCGGGTACGTGCAGTGCGCCGCCGCCGAACTGCCCCGGGTCCGCGACCACCTGGCCGACCTGCTGCCCGAGCACATGGTGCCGGGGCTCTGGGCCGCGGTGGCGGCGCTGCCCTTCACCGCGCACGGCAAGCTGGACGCCGCCGCCCTGCCGGAGCCGCTGCCGCTGGGCGCGGGCCGGGCCGCCGTCGCCCCGGCCACCGAACTGGAACGCACCGTGCAACGGCTCTGGGAGGAGGAACTCGGCCGCCCCGCAGGCGTGGAGACCTCCTTCTTCGACCTCGGCGGGCACTCGCTGGCCGCCACCCGGCTGCTGAACCGGGTCCGCGAGGCCACCGGGATCCGGACCGGCGTCCTGGACTTCTTCCGCCGCCCGACCATCCGCGCCATGGCCGCCCAGCAGCCGCAGGCCGAGGACCGCCAGACCCCGGTCTACGAGGAGGGCACGCTGTGACCCCTGTCGACGATGGCTGGCAGCGGCTCGTCCGGCTGCTCGACGAGCGCGAGATCGTCCTGCGCACCACCGGCGACCGCCTCGGCTACCTGGCCCCGCCCGGCGCGCTCGACGAGGAGGCCACCGGGCTCGTCCGGGCCCACCGGGAACGGCTGCTGGCCACCCTGACCGGCTCCGGCACGGCCCTGGCCGCCGCGCCCGCCGGGGTGGCGCAGCGCCGGATGCACCGGGCGCACGCCCGGGCGGCGGACCCGGCGGTGTGGAACATCACCCAGCGGATCGCCCTGCGCGGGCCGCTGGAGCCCGAGCGGCTGGCCGCCGCGCTGACGGCGCTGACCGGGCGCCACGAGAGCCTGCGCACCAGCTACCGGGACACCGACCTGGGCCTGCTCCAACAGGTGCTGCCGAACGCCCCGGTGCGGCTCCCGGTCGCCGACCTGCGCGCGCTCGCTCCCGGGGCGCGGGACGCGGCGCTCGCCGAGGCCGGCCGGGCGGAGAGTGACCGCCCGTTCGACCTGGCCACGGCCCCGCTGCTGCGCGCCCGGCTGCTGCGGCCCGCCGACGAAGCCTGGATGCTGTTGCTGACACTGCATCACATCGCGGTCGACGGCTGGTCGTTGGCCACACTGCTGGCCGACCTGGGCGCGCTGTACCGCCCGGACGGGCGGCTGCCGCAGGACCCGGGCCGGATGACCGACCACGCCTGCTGGGAGCGGACCGTGGTCACCCGCGCCGCCGTCGCCGCGGCCGCCGACCACTGGGCCAAGACCCTGGACGGCGTGGCGTCGACGGCGGAGCTGCCCACCGCCCGGCCCCGCCCCGCACAGCGCTCCGGGCGGGGCGCCACGGCCGCCTTCCGCCTCCCCGCGGCACTGGCCGAGGCGGTGGGCCGCTACGCCGCCGCCCGCTCCACCACCGCCTCGGCCGTCCTGCTCGCCGCCTTCGCGCGGCTGCTGGGCGAGCTGAGCGGCGCGGCGGAGACCCTGGTGGTGCTCTCCCACGCCAACCGGACCCGGCCGGCCGACGAAGGGGTCGTCGGCCTGCTCACCTTCGGCCTCCCGATCCGGCTGCCCACCCGCCCCCCGGGCGGGTTCGGGGAATCGGTCGACACGGCCGCGACGGCGATCGCCACCGCCCTCGACCACGCCACCGTCCCCTTCGGCCTGCTGGTCGAACCGCTGCGCGAACGCGGCGTCCGGCTGCCGGACGCCTACCCGCAGGTCCTGCTCACCGTGCAGAGCACCCCGCCCGCCGTCCTCGACCTCCCCGGCCTGACCGCCGAGGTCGAGGACGTGCCGGGCCCCTCGGCCCGCTCCGACCTCCTGCTGGTCCTCACCCCGGACGCGGACGGCTACGGGGGCCTGGCCGAGTACGACGCCGACCTGTTCGACCCGGACACCGTGCGCTCCTGGCTGGACACCCTGGTGAACGACCTGGCCCGGCACCTGACGGACCGGCCGGGCTGACCGAGCGGACGGACCGCCCCCGGGCCGTGCGATCGGAGACCAGAATTTTCCGTGGAAAATTCTCCCAGCACGGGAGAACGCCAGGGAGGACCACCGGCGCCCCGCTCACGGCCGGCTGTCCTCCCTGGTCCAGGCGCCGACGCCGAGCCGTCCCGTGGTCCCCAGGTCGAGCTCCGGGACGACCATCACCGGGGCCGCGTCAGGGGTGGCCCGGACCCGCACGTAAGGGGCGTTCACCGGGCTGCCCGCCTCCACGGTGTTGCGCCACACCAGCGTGGAACGGGCGCCCTCTCCCGGGCGCAGCACGATCTCCTGCGGCGGGTCGTCCGCGCCGGTGCCGCCGGCGATCCCGGCGCCGCCGGACAGGAAGCGCACCCCGTCGACCGGCCGGTGCCCCACGTCGAGCAGTTGCAGCTTCGGGTAGCCGTTGACGGACACCGCGGACGTCCCGCAGTTGCGCAGGTGCAGGCCGACCGCGCGCAGGCCCATCGCGGCGTCGCCGTCATCCGCGTACAGCCGCAGGCCCGAGGCCGGGCAGGGGCCGCCCGGCCGCGAGGCCTCGGCGCTGGGCACACTGCGGACCTGGACGATCTTCACCAGCGGTCCGGCGCCCGGCCGCGCCTGCCCGTGCCCGTCCAGCTCGATCCGCCCCTTCGCGGTGGCCCCCGGAGCGAGCGAGGTGACGACCTGCGTCACGTTGTCCAGCGCACCTCCGGCCGCCGAGAGCCGGCTGAACACCGCCGTGACATCGGAGGTCTCGTCCTCCGGATTGGTGACCTCGTACTCGGCGCAGGCCGCACCGGCGGCCGTGATCCGCACCCCGCCCTGTGCGAGGCCGGGCGACGCCTGCCCGTCGCGGGACGGCGACGGCAACGGCGCCCCGCACGGCCCGGCACTGCCGGACGCCGCCGGAATCCCGGTCGCCCCGTCTGCGCAGCCCACGAGCAGGGCCGCGCAGGCCGCGACCACCGCAACTGCGGCAGCAGGCCGGCGGGCCGTCAGGTGATGCCCGTCGTTCTCGAACTGATGCATCAGCCGATGCGATCACGACCCGCCCGCAACGGCAATGACCTGCGCCACTGCCCGCGCGACAGGACCGCAACGATCCGCCCGGCACCCGCCGGACCGAGGCCGGTCGGACCTTTGGGCGCCTCTTCGCGCCAGCCGGCACCGTTGCCATCGGTGACCGGACCCCGCTGCCCGATGGTCCGAACCGGTCGCCTTCCGGTGCGGGGCGTGGTCTGCCGCGCGCGGTGGGGGATGTTCCGCGCCGGAGGCGACCCACAGAAAGGATTCTTCATGGTGGAGCACGTGTTCGCGAGCGTGGTACGGACGGTGACCGTCTCGGCCCTCGCCCTGGCGACGAGCGTCGGTGCGAGTGGTACGGCCGGCGCCGCCTCGCCGGAGGACCACCCCATCGAGGTGAGCATCGGAGCCTCCGGTCTGCAGGCACCGGACACCGCGAAGGGCGGCCTGGTCAGTTTCCGGGTCAAGACGGACGACCCGAACGGCCGGCAGCTGCAGCTGCTGCGTCCGCACGAGGGAGTGACCATCGACCAGGTCATCCGGGACCTCGCCGACGCGGTCAGCCCGTCGCCGGCCACCGCGAGCGCCGGGATCCGGGCGGTGAACGGTGAGGCGGACCTGCTGGGCGGGGCGCTGGTCACCTCGCAGGTGCACGAGCAGTTCACCGAGGAGGTCAGCCCCGGTCCGGTCTACCTGCTGGACCTCACCGCGTTCCGGGCGGACCCGGCCCACCCGGTCTCCAGGAAACTGAACCTGGTCGGTACGAACGGCCAGAACGACAACCAGGTCCGCTTCGACGACGGCATCGTGATCGAGAAGGACACGGCCGAGGGCCCGCGTTTCCAGACCGAGGACGTCGACCACGCGCACCTGGCCTACCTGGTGCACGACGGGTCCGAGCAGATCCACGAGATGCAGCTGCGGCCGATCGGTGCGGACACCACCGACGAGCAGATCGGGGAGTACCTGAGGGACGTCGCGCTGGGCGGCCTGCCGGTCCGGTCCCCGTTCACCGGGCCGGCCACCGGCCTCGGGGCCATGTCCGGCGACCGCACCGCCTCCGTGCAGGCCCACGGTCTGCAGCCCGGGCGGTACGTCCTGCTCTGCATGATTCCCGACGAGTGGACGGGCGTCCCGAACGCCGGCCTGGGCATGCGCGAGATCGTCACCCTGAAGTGACCGGCCGGGCCCTGGCACGCCGGCGGCAGCAGGCTGCCAGGGCCGACCGCCGCTGTCCGCGCACCGTCGCGGTGGCGGGCCGGGTCAGGCGCCGAGTACGTCGTCGGCGCTGCGGGGTTCCGTGCGCGGCTGCTGGTTGAACTCGTGACGCGCGATGGAGGACCGCCGGTAGACCTCCTTGCGGGCCCGCATGATGTTGCCCAGGGGCGCGTGCTCGGCGGTGACCCTCCAGGGCGTGAAGGACAGCGAGTCCATCCTCTCCAGGTTCTCGGGGCCGGAGATGTCCTGCTGCGGCAGCCGCAGCTTGGCCACGGTGAAGGACGGCGAGAGCTGCTCGGACCACTCCACGGTGGTGTCCTCCACCGGCATGCGCTCCAGGTCGGTGCAGAGCTGGACCTGGATGTCGAAGGCGTAGGGCCGCTCCTGGAGCTCGGCTTGCAGGGCCGGTCGGAAGACCTCCGCCCCCGAGGCCGGGTCGATGGTGCGCCGGACCACCGCCGCGGCGAAGGCCGGGTCGGGGGTGATGCGCACCTTGGCGATGTAGTCCCCGTGCCGAACCGCGCCCATCGTCCAGTAGCTGGACAGCAGCAGGTTCGCCGGAGGCGTCTTCGACAGGCGCAGGAAGGCCAGGAACTCGTCCCAGGCCCAGTCGTCCTGGGCCAGCGTTCCCTTCCCGGTCACGAACTCGGTGAAGAACCGATGTGCGCCGGGTCGGCCCTGGGAGAAGTACGCCGGCGCGTTCAGGAACAGTTCCTGGATGAACAGGTAGTGCTCGACCGTGTTGCAGAAGAAGACCGGTCCGTTGATGTTGGCGTAGTCGAACGTGCCCGTGTCCGGTTCGTCCTCCAGCAGGGTCGGGCCGGGGATGCCGAACATCTTGAGCGCCAGTCCGGTGGCGGCGCCCAGACGTGCGTCGGCTCCGGCGTGGGGCGAGCCGTTGGAGAAGCGGATCAGCGCGTCGTGGGTTCCCGCAGTCGCGTAGATTCCCTGGGCGTACTCGGGGGGCAGCCCGGCCAGGATCTCCACTTCCCCTCGGACCAGCCCGTAGCCCTTGGCGTGGGCGTCGCGCAGGGCCCGCCCGGTGCCACCGGCCTCGACCGACTCGGCGATGTAGCTCTCGGTCTTCTCGATCACGGTCTGCACGTCGCGGTCGAAGTGGGGGGCGTCGTCTTCGACGCCGGGCGTGTAGCGGACGAACTGTGCTGTCATGACTCCGACCTCTCCTCGGAGAGCGCGACCGGACCTCAGGGAGTGGGAATCGCCCTCAGCCCTCCAACTCGGCGAGCCAGCGCAAGGCACGCAGACCCGGCAGGAAGCAGTACTCGCCGCCGCGCGTGACCACGAAGCTGGGCAGGTTCCTCAGACGACGCCGGACCGGCTTCTCGGGGATGGTGACGCTGCCGGTCCCGCCGTGATGCCCGGCCACCGGGTCCTTCTCGCCGGGGTAGCCGATGAAGTTGCCGTCGTTGACCCACTCGGCCTTGATGAACTCGAACTGCCGTTCCAGGTGGGCCCCCATGAACACTCCGACCAGGCCGCGGTCGGCGCCGTCGTCCTCCAGCACGCCCTCGGGCAGCGGTGGGCCGTAGGTGGTGCCGCGACGGATGAGCCGGTGCATCCGTGCGTCGCCGATGATGGTGGAATCACGGGGGTTGGTGCGCCGGATGTGCGCACCGGCCGGGCACCGGAAGCCGCGGTCGTCGTTCTCCCGGTACAGGAAGTCGTTGACGCGGCGCGGATCGGCCGCCAGCTCCGGATCGTCGTGCTCCGGCGCCAGCGTCAGCGGCGCCCCGCTCGGCCAGCGCCCGACCATCTTCGCCGCCAGCAGTGCCTCCTCCTCGGCGCCGGAGCTGTTCGCCCGCAGGTACCGGCGCCAGGCCGCCACGTTGGTGTGGATCTTGCGCACGGCCACGTAGGTCCCGTTGCGCCCCAGCACATCGGGGCTCGGCATGGGCGGCAGGCTGCCGGTTTCGTCGGCGTAGCCGAGGATGAACTCGCCGGCTTTGATGGGCACTTCCTGCGGGTTGGAGCCGGGCAGCCCGACGCCCTCGATGTTCGGATGGCTGATGCCGTCACGGAAGCCGAAGGTGGTACGCCCGGTCGGGAGCTGGTGGACCTCCTGCTGCCAGATCACCTGGACACCGGGTGTGTCCTCGTAGGCGACACGGGCCCGCTCCAGCTCCCGCTCCAGCTGGGCCGCGTCGGAGGAGAGGGCGCTCAACGCGATGTGGACCTCGCCGGTTCCGAACGGGGCCTCCCAGTGGGCCGGTGCACTCTCGCCCGCGTCGCCGATCAGCTCCGCCCGGGCGGCCATGCCCTCACGGAACGCCCGCGGAAAGCTGTCCAGCGACTCCTGGGGCACCCCCAGGGCCCTCAGCCCCTGGTAGGTGAACGCCACGGTCACCCAGGCGTCCCGGCTCGGGTCCACGCTGGGCAGACCGCCCGAGGTCAACGGGAGCAGCCGGCGCAGCAGGGCGCGCCCGACGTGGCGGTCGTCCACGCGCAGGAAGACGAACCTTCCCTCGTAGGGCACGGGCCGTGGACGCAGGGCCCCGCTCTGGACGTCGTCGATCTCGACGCGCACGCCCGCCGCGCTGCCGCTGTCCGCTGTGTTCATGGTCGCTTGTGCCTCTCCACATCCGTCTCCGCATCTGTCTCTCTGCATCTGCCGCTGCCCGGACAGCCCGGCAACGGCCGACTCGCACCGGCCGAGTCGGTCCACCGATGGTGGGTGGGCTCCGACGGTCGGCCGTGCCCGGGTGCTATGCCGAGGCTTCCTCCAGCAGCTTCTGGAAGGCCGGCGTGGCCACCAGCTCCGCGTTGGCCGGGTTGTCGAGCGCCGCCCGGAACTGGGTGCTGTCCAGCACCTCCTGGAACGCGTCGTCCACGCGGTGGTCCTTGTAGATCTGCTGGACGGTGAGGTCGGGATAGGCGCTGATGAAGACTCCCGCGGGCTCCTGGTGGGCGATGAACCAGTCCTTCGCCCCCGGATCGGTGACGCCGGGGAACCCTTCGCTGTGCGAGAAGATCTTGTCGAAGCGGGACCCGACCACCGTCTGGGCGAAGTCGTCGATGTAGGTGTCCCAGGAGCCGTCGAAAACGCTGGCGAACATGAACCGGGTGTCGTCGTCGAAGATCACGTGCCGTGCGTCGTGCAGGGTGCCGATCTGGCGCACCGCCGCATGGGCGCTCTCGTCATGCGCCGCGTCGGCGAGCGTCGCGAGGTCCTTGCGCAGCGCATCCGCGTGGCCCGGCTTGATCGTGGTGAAGACGGTGAACTCGCTGCAGACCCCATCCGACCTGCCCGGGCGCTCGGGGTGAGCCGACTGGGTCGCGCCTGTCGTCGCGGTCATCGTGACATCCTCCTGCCATGGTCGGTGCGAGGGCCGCCAACCGCCCGAACACGAGGCGCCATCGCCCTCACCTCTTCATCCTGACCCGAGCGCGATGGGGGCACCACCGGGCAACGAGCAGGCCGAGGCCCGCAGAGCTCCGAGAAGCTCACGAGGACAGCTTCGTCAAGTCGCAGGATCATGGAACACAGGCCTGCCGGGTTCGTCGTCCTCACGCGCTCTGACTCCCCTCTGGAGGCCATCATGGGCAAAGTTCTCGGTGACGTCCTGGGTCTCGCAGCCGGCGTCGCGATCAGCCCACTCCCGATCATCGCCATCATCCTCATCCTCGCCACGCCTCGGGGACGCCTCAACGGAGTCCTCTTCACCGTCGGCTGGATCCTGGGACTCTCGGCGCTGGGCGCGGTGATGCTGGCGATCGCCTCCCCCGCAGGTGCCTCCGCCCACCATCACCCGGCCACCTGGGTGGGAGTCCTCAAGCTCGTCCTGGGCCTGCTCCTCGTCCTCTTCGGCGTCCGGCAGTGGCACCGGCGCCCGAAGGATCCGTCGCAGGCCCAGCTGCCGAAGTGGATGAGCGCGATCGACCGCCTCACGCCGGTCAAGGTCCTCGCACTCGGACTGGCCCTGTCCGCGCTCAACGCCAAGAACGCCCCGCTGACCCTCGCCGCGGGCGCCGCGATCGGCTCGGCCGGACTGCCGGCAGGGCAGCAGATCGCCTCACTGGCGGTCTTCGTCGTGATCGCCACCCTCGGCCTGTTGGCCCCACTGGGAGTCTTCGTGCTGGGGGGAGAGCGAGCCCAGACCACGCTCGGTAACTGGAAGGACTGGGCGGCTCAGCACAACGTCGCCGTGATGGCGGTCCTGTTCTTCGTCCTCGGGTTGAAACTGTTCGGAGACGGGATCTCCGTCCTCACCTGACCCGGCCGTCACCGACCCACCCCACGGGGGATGCGCCTTGCCCGTTGCCCGTTGCCCGTCGCCTGTCAGTGTCAGCTGGCATCCTGCCGGACAGGACGAGGACGGCAACGGGTGGCAAGGGCTGTGTGCGATGGGTTTTGAGGGCGGGGTCTGGCGTCTGGTGCGCCGGGAAGAGCTGGTGGGCGAGATCGTGGTCGAGGAGACGGAGGCGGGCAGCGCCGGACCGCCCACGGGCAGTGACGTCGACGTCGACCTCGACCTGCCGGTGATGACCTGGGAACGGTTCTGGCAGTTGATCGAGGTCCTCGGGGGTGAGGCCGGTACCGAGACGTGTGAGCAGGTCGAAACCGCCTGCGCCCGCCTGACCGAAGTTCTCGCACGCGAACCGTTGGGCCAGATCATCGGCTTCGGTGAGCGTCTCGCCGAGGCGCTCCACCGCCTGGACCAGGAGCAGTTCGGGACCCTGCCGATCACCGGGGCGGTGTTGCCCGACGGCTCGCCGTTCCCTCAGTCGAGCGACCACTTCCTGTACGCGCGAGCTGCGGTCGTGGTCGCGGGCCGCGACGTGTACGAGAGCGTGTTCCACGATCCCGAACGGTTCGCTCCGTTCACCGCGCGGCAGTGCGAACCGCTGCTCTACGTGCACGAGGAGGCGTTCGAGCTCGTGACCGGGACGGAGTGGGACCGCCTCACCCGCTACGACTACGAGTCCTGCTCGAACGCGGACGGCTGGCCCGAGCTCCGCGGCTGAGCACCAACCGTCGCAGAGCACCGTTGACGGCAGAGCCGGCCCCGCTCGGCGGGCGAGCGGGGCCGGGTTCCCTGGCGGCTGCCGGTCCGTCCGGCAGGCAGGCGCAGGCAGCTCAGGCTTCGATGTTCTCCAGGTCCGCGAGCAGGCCCGGGCGCGTCGGCTTCCAGCCGAGGGCGGTGCGGGTGTGAGCGCTGGAGGCGGGCTGGTCGGCCGCGAAGATCGGGCCGAGGGGACCGAAACTCTCTTGCGGCACCGGCTCGACCGGAAGGCCGAGCCGCCGCCCGATGACCGCGGCGATGTCGCGTACCGCGTCGCCTTCGTCGGCGACGGCGTGCCACGCGGATCCGGCCGGGGCCTTCTCCAGGGCGAGCCGGAACAGGACGGCGGCGTCGAGCGCGTGGACGGCGGGCCAGCGCTGCGCGCCGTCTCCGGGGTAGCCGGCGACGCCGGTGCCGCGGGCGATGTTGGTGAGCAGCCCGGCGAACCCGCCCTGGCCCCGGTTGTGGACCGTGCGCGGCAGCCGTACCGCCGAGCTGCGCACGCCGCGTGAGGCGAGTGCGAGGGTGCGGTTCACCGACAGGCTGCGTCCGCTGACGGGGCCGTCCAGCGGCAGCGGGTCCTTCTCGGTCGAGGCGCGTCCCGCCACGAGGGGCGTGCCGGACGCGGTGACGAGCGGCCTGTTCGTGCCGACGAGGGTGTCGCCGAGGGCCGCGAGTGCGGCGCTCTCCTCGGCGATCCCTCGCGCGAGTGCGTCGGGCGAGCTGAAGTCGTTGCTGAAGGCGAGGTGGATGACGCCGTCCGCCTGTTCCGCGCCGGCCCGCAGCACGTCGAGGTCGGCGAGCCCGCCGCGGAGCACGTCGGCGCCGGCGGCTTTCGCGGTGGCCGCGGAGGCGTCGGATCGGGCGAGGGCGGTGACCAGGTGGCCTGCGGTGAGCAGTTCGGCGACGACGGCTGAGCCGATCAGGCCTGTGCCGCCGGTGATGAAGACGCGCATGGTGAGCTCCGAGGAGTGATGCGACTGTTGTCCCATCACTGTACGACGCGATGCGACACTTGTCCCGTCATCTAGACTGGCAACATGCCGCGATGGAAACCCGATGCCCGACAGCGCCTGGTCGTGGCTGCGCTGAGCCTGTTCGCCGAGCAGGGCTACGACGAAACGACCGTCGCTCAGATCACCGAGCGGGCAGAGCTCACGCGGAGCACCTTCTTCCGCCACTTCACCGACAAGCGCGAGATCCTCACCATGGGACAGACGGTGCTCAGCCGCCTGCTGGCCGAGGGCATCGACGGCGCCCCTGCGGACGCGACGCCGATGACGGCCGTCGCGGCCGGACTCGAGCGCGCATCGGGCGAGATGACGTCGTTCAACCGCGAGCTCAGCCCGCTGCTGCACGCGGCGATCGAGGCGAACGCGGAGTTGCAGGCGCGCAACGTGCTGAAGTGCATCGGCATGGCCACGGCGATGGTCGACGCGCTGAAGCGACGGAACGTCGCGGAACCCACGGCGCAGGTGGCCGCCGAACTCGGCGTCCTCGCGTTCAGGCTCGGCTACGCCCGGTGGACCGACCCCAGCCACGACGAGGACCCCGGCGGGCTGGCGCCCCACACGCGAGCCGCGTTCGACCAACTCCGCGCGGCAGCCGCCGATCTCAGCTGAGCTCCGCTGATCTCAGCTGAGCTCCGTATCAGCCGCTACGAGGAGTCCTGCCGCCCGTCGGTGCCGCGTAGAGTGGACACAGAGAGTGCTGGATCACGGCTTCCCTCTTCGGAGGGTTATCGGTGAGACGCACGGATGCCTCCGGTGAGGCGGTGCCGGTCCGGCCGTTCCTGGACTTGGTCGACGGCGGCGCGAGTCGCGCCCGGCCGATCTGATCTGTGCGTCGACGCCTCGTCTCGGGAGAGGCGATCCCGCTCGCGGCGGTGACGGCGCGCGGGAGGAGATTCGCCATGAAACTCACCGCCGAGCGGCTGCGGACCTCTGTCCGAAGTACCGCTCCGACCTCCACGCATCCGCCGCCGGTGTCCGCCGCCGACGTCGGCCTGCTGGTGCTCCGGCTGGCCGGCCTGCTGCTGGCCGGCCACGGTGCCCAGAAGCTCTTCGGCCTGTTCGGTGGTGCCGGTCTGAGTGCCACCGGCAAGGGCTTCGAGGCCCTGGGCTACCGGCCCGGCGTCCTTTTCGCCACGCTGGGAGGAGCCTCAGAGCTGTGCGGCGGCCTGGGCCTCGCCCTCGGTCTGTTCACCCCGCTGGCCGCCGCCGCCGTGATCGGGGTGATGATCAACGCGATGTCCGTCAGCTCGGGCAGCGGCCTGTGGGCCGACAAGGGCGGCATGGAGTACCCGCTCTGCCTGGCGCTGGTCGCGATCGCGGTCTCCGCCATCGGCCCCGGACGCCTGGCGCTGGACCGTTCGTTCCGGTGGGGCCACGGTGGGTGGTGGAGCGCGGCCGTCGCCCTGGGGATGGGCGGCATCGGCGCGGGCATCGTGCTGTCCCTGCAAGGGGTGACCCTCTAGCGCCACCAGCAACCAGGTACGCCCCTCACCCAGGACGTGCTCGGCATCGACCTGGACGGCGACCTGGACGGCACCGTCGAAGCAGGGGGTGGCCGCCGAGCGGCAGAACCGCGTCCAACTCGCTGAGCCCGGCACTCGGGCGCGCTCATCCGGCGTGGTCGTAGTCCGGCAGGATCACGTCGTTGTGGGCGGCGCGTTTCCCCGTTCCCGCCAGGTCGGCGGGGGCGGCGCGCAGGGCCGCGTTGCGGGCGTCGAGCAGGTCCTGGGTGCCGGGGACGAGGTCGGTGCCGCCGGAGGTGGCCAGCGCCTGGTTCCGTTCCACGAAGGGGCGCGCCTTGCGCTCGTAGGCCGCGAAGGCGGCCGTGTGGTCGGCGTGGGAGGCCAGTTCTCCGGCCAGGAGGTAGGCGCCGACGAGCGAGACGCTGGAGCCCTGGCCGGACAGGAACGAGGTCGCGTGGGCCGCGTCGCCGGCGAGGGCGACGCGGCCGCGGGACCAGGTGGGCATGTGGATCTGGCTGACGACGTCGAAGAACAGGTCGTCGGCCTCGCGCATCGCGTGCACCAGGCGCGGGATGTGCCAGCTGTGCTCGGGGAAGGCGGCGGCGACGAGTTCTCGCTGCGCCTGAGGGTCCCGGAAGGCGTCGAAGGGGATGTCCTCCCGCTTGAGGATGAGGAACCCGTGCACGCGGTCGGCGGGTTCGTGGGCGTAGAGGACGGCCGCCCGGCCGGGCGTGTTCCAGGTGATCGCTTCGTGGGTTATGCCCAGGTCGTTCGCGAGGGTGAAACCGGCGAAGACGTGGCCGAGGTAGCGGTGGAACGCGTCCTCGGGGCCGAAGACCAGTCCGCGGGTGTTGGAGTGCAGCCCGTCGGTGCCGATCACCAGGTCGAAGGTGCGGTGGGCGCCGCTGTCGAAGGTGACGTCGACGCGGTCCGCACGGTCGTCCAGGGTGGCGATGGAGTCGCCGAAGAGGAATTCGATCCGGTGGCGGAGCGGGGCGTAGAGGGCGCTCGCCAGGTCGCCGCGCCGTACTTCCAGGTCCAGGCCTGCGGCGCCTCCGGTGACGGTTTCGGGGGCGACGGAGCAGATGGGCGCCCCGTCCGCGGCCACGAACGAGAGCCTGCGCGTGTCCACGTGGGCCTCGCGCAGTCGCGGGAGCAGCCCCATGCGGTCGACGACCTCGCGGGCGGCGCCGCGGATGTCGACGGCGTACCCGCCGCCCCGGAGGGCTGACGACCGTTCGACGACGGTGACGTCGAAGCCGTAGCGGTCGAGCCAGTAGGCGAGGGCGGGGCCGGCGATGCTCGCGCCCGAGATGAGGACCTTGCGGTTCGCGGAGTGGTTGTTCACGGTGTGCTCTCCTCCTGGCGGCGCATCCCGGCGGTCGCCTCCTGGCGGCCACACCGAAGATGCGTACCTTAGGTATCTTTATGGACGGCACGGCGCACCCGCGGAGAGCGGGCACAGCTCAAGGATATAGATACCTAAGTTAGGTATTCAAGTGGAGGTGGTGGACCGATGACCGCGGACTCGCCGGACAACCCCGGCGCGGACGAGCAGGCGGCAGCCGTCTGGGCGGCCCTGCCCCGGCTGGCCCAGCTGAGCAGCGCCATGACCCGCGGCCGCCTGGCCGAACGGGCGGCCGAGGCAGCGGGACTCGCCCTGGACCGCCCCGCACTGAGCGCGCTCATGACCCTGCACGCGGCGGACCGGCCGCTGCGCATCGGGGAGATCGCCGAACGGATGCAGGTGGTCGGCCCGCACGTCACGCGACAGATCCAGGCGTTGGAGCGGCGCGGCCTCGTCCAGCGCGTCGGCGACCCGCACGACCGGCGTGCCAGCCTCATCGAGGCGACCGCCGAAGGGACGAGGGCGGCGAACGCCTACGCGGCGTCCATGATCGGCTGGTTCACCGACGCGATAGCGCACTGGTCCGACCAGGACCGAGGGGACCTGGGCCGCTTGCTCGCGAAGCTGGCCGACGACGTCATCGCCCGCCTGGCCCTCCTCGACGACGGCGGCGGGACGCCACCGCCCGCCATCTGACCGGGCCCGGACCGACGTCAGGAGGCCCGCGCCGGGTGTCCGCGCGAGCTGAACGCGCGGCCGGCGCCCACCCCGCGAGGGCGGCGCCCGAACGGTCAGGGCGGCACCTCGAAAACCCGTCCCGCCTCACCTCGTTCGAGTGAAACCCCCGCGGCCGCCGGCATCGGAGGGCCTGGTCGGCGACATCATGCCTCCATGATCACTTCTCCTCCTCGGCCTCTTCCTCGGCCCGCCCGACGGCTGCGCGCGGGCGCCGCCGCCCTCGCCGCCCTCGGCGCGCTCGCCCTCACCGCCACAACTGCCGCCGCCGCCCCCGCCGCCCCCGCGCCACGCCAGGCCGCCCCGTCCACGCGTACGGTCGCCGAGCCGCACTGCGGCGAATGGGTCGACTACAACGGCAACGAGGACCGCCGGATGAAGAGCTGGCTGTGTCTCTACGACAGCGGGGACGGGGGGATCTACCCGACGCTGTGGACCGAGTGCGGCTGGTGGAAGATCATCGGCTGGGCGGACCCGCCGAACGGCTGCCGCATCTGGGAGCCCAGCTCCTACGAGATCACCTTCCCGGACGGCACCAAGACCAAGGACGCGGTCTTCCCCGGCGCCTCCGGCAAGAACAGCGCCGCGAGCAACGGCAGCGCCTACCCCTGCCAGAACGGCACCTGGAAGCTGTGGTCCTACTACGGCGTCCAGATGAAGGACATCCTCGGCAACTGGGGCAGCAACGTGGCGGCCACCCACGAGGTCACCTTCAACGTCACCTGCTCCTGACCCGAAATCCGCTGAGGGTCCGGCCTGGTCCGGACCCTCACTGACGGGCAGACCACGATCGCGCCCCGCCGCCGCGCCGCCTCCTACCGGGCCGCGGCCCCGTGGTGAATCATGGAGGCGGCCGAACGGAGCGAGGGCCCCGGGGCGGACGACACCAGGTCGGCCGCCGCCGGTCCTCATCGAGTGGGACGGGAACAGCATGCCTCTTAGCGGCGAATACCAACCGAGCCCGGAGAAGTGGGTCAGCGACCAGGTCGCGCTGTACGAGGGCTCCGGGGGCACCGAGGGCACGACGCTCCGGGGCGTGCCGGTGGTCGTCCTCACCAGCCTGGGGGCCAAGAGCGGCAAGATCCGCAAGAACCCGCTGATGCGGGTGGAACACGAGGGAACGTACGCCCTGGTGGCCTCGCAGGGCGGCGCGCCCAAGAACCCCACCTGGTACCACAACCTGGTCGCGCACCCGCAGGTCGAGCTCCAGGACGGCGCCGTGCGCCAGGACATGACGGCCCGCGAGGTCGAGGGCGCGGAGCGGGAGCTGTGGTGGTCCCGCGCGGTCGAGGTCTGGCCGGACTATGCCGAGTACCAGACGAAGACGGACCGGGTGATCCCCGTCTTCGTGCTGGAACCGGAGACCGCCGACCGCTGACCCCGAACATGACCGACGGCGACTTCAACGGTGACGGGAACACCCTCCGGCTGTTCTCGGCCGACCGCCAGTCGCGGCCGCCGCACCGCCGGCGGCCGCGATCCGCGGGCTCGGACCGCCGGCTCCACAGCGACCAGCCCGACGACTGCGACCGGGCCTGCGAGGTCGAGGCGCTGGCTGAGTCGAGGGCCTGACTGAGGTGATCGGCCTGCGCGGCCACGGCAGTGCCTCCGCGCCGGTGCGGGGTGACGAGCCCGCCACCACCTGCTACCTGCCTGAGCAGAGCGCCTTGATACGCCATCGCCCGGTCAGTCGGCGACGGGTCGCCAGGCGGGGCCGTCGCCGTCGAGGTGGACCCGGCCGAACACCACGTCCGCGAAGTGGACGCCGAAGCCGATCGTGCAAGGCCGGGCCAACTCGGCGACCAGGCGCCGGCGTTCTCGCGCGGCCCGGTCGGGGTCGAGGTCGGGGGCGGCCGACCACTCGGGGTGGTCCACCTGGACCGGTGAGTGCATGGCGTCGCCGAAGGCGATCAGCCGCTCGCCGCCCCCGGTGATGACGTAGGACGCGTGTCCGGCGGTGTGGCCGGGGGTGAGCAGCACGTGCACGCCGGGGAAGATCTCGTCGCCGTCGAGGACGGTGCGCACCTGTGGTGCCATGATCCGGAGGATCTCGTCGGTGATGCCGCGCGCCGCCAGGAGGTGGCGGTGTTCCCATTCGGGTGCGGCGACCAGGAGGTCGCGGCCGGCGAACGGGGGTTGGTCGTGGCCCGGGCCGGGGTTCCAGGCCCAGCCGATGTGGTCGAGGTGCAGGTGGGTGATGGCGACGGCCTCGATCGTGGCCGGCGGACGGCCCAGCGCGGCCAGGTTGTCGAGCAGCGCACCGCCGTGGATGGCTCCGCGCGGGTTGCCCGGCTGGGCCGGAATCACCTGCGGGCCGAAGCCCGTGTCGATCAGCAGCGCGCGGTCGCCGTGCTCCACCAGCAGGGCGCCGATGCCCGCCGCCAGGTTGCCGGAGTCGTCGAGGTACTCGGGGTGGGCGGCCCAGTCCTCGTCCGTGCTGTCGGGGAACCAGCCGCGCGCGCCGAGTTCCACGGCACCGTCCGGCACGTAGGTCACCTTCGTGTCGCCGAGTCGGAGTGATCGTGTCATCGCCGGGCGCCGCAGCCGTTCGGCCGACGCCGTCCGGTCCGTGGCCTGTTCCTTCGGGGTGTTCGTCATGGTCGCTCTCCTGGTGCGTGGAGGTGAAGGCGCGTTCGCTCGGTGTCGGTCCGACGTGGCGCCGGCCCGGTGGCGGGTGTGCCGAGCAGGGCACGGCCCGCGGATCGGGTGGGGAACCGTGGTCTGCGGCACCGGCCGCATGGGCGGCGGCGACCGCAGGTGTCCAGTTCACTCCGGTCGGAGCTCGCGATCCAGCAGCACTTCGAGTTCGCGACGATCACGAATCGCGATCGTCGCGCGCCGCCTCCCGACAGGCCTCCAGCAGCAAGCGCACCCGCTCGGGGGCGGCGGCACCGTGCACCGCCAACACGGTGGGCAGGGAGAGCGGTGCCTCGGCGCTCCGCGCCCTGGACGGGGAACGCACCGGCAGGAACGCCACCTGACCGCCGCGCAGCTGGTCGGCGTGCGCCGCGTACACCACCGTCCAACCGGCGACACCCGCGCCCAGCGCCGCAAGGGTGTCCTGGAGCGAGCTGTGCGGCGGTCCGGGCACGGGCTCGAATCCGGCGTCCCGGCAGGCACCCACGACCAGATCGACCAGCGGCGGGTTGCTCCGGCGTTCCGTCAGGTGAAGCGGCAGCTCCGAGAGCCGGGCGAGGTCGACCGCGTCCGCCCCGGCCAGCGGGTGGCGGGCCGGCAGGGCGACCACGAGTTCCTCCCGCCACACCGGGATCAGCCGCACGCCTTGCGGCGCCGCGACCTCTCCGCGCACGAAGGCCGCGTCCCACTCCCGGTCGGCGACCCGCCGCAGGCGCTCCTCCGGCGCCGCCGACGCCAACTCCACCCGGGTGCCGGGCGCGTTTCGCTCCAGCGCCGCCAGCACCCGTTCCAACCGCACGCCCATGCCCCGGCTCGTCCCGACGCGAAGCACGGTCTCCCGCTCGGCGACGAAGCCGCCGACCAGATCCAGGGCCCGTTGTCCGGCCGCCAACACCTCACGGGCGCCGGGCAGGAACGCCGCCCCCGCGGCAGTCAGCCGCACGCGGCGCGCCGAGCGGTCGAACAGCTCGACGCCCAGCTCACGCTCCAGCCGGCCGATCTGCTGGCTGACGGCCGACTGTACGATCATCAACCGCTCGGCTGCGCGACCGAAGTGCAACTCCTCCGCCACCGCCACGAAGTACCGCAACTGACGAAATTCCATGACCTCGACCGGATCGGGAGCAGGGCACCGCCAGGCTACGGCAAGCACCAGCGCCCCGGTCCGACCGCTCGGCTCACCCCGTCTCGGGGGGCCTATCCCTGGGCGGTGGGGCGAACGACGATGTCGCCGACGTCGACACCGTCCGGCTGCTCGATGGCGAAGGCGATGGCGCGGGCCACCGCGGTCGGCGGGAGGGCGATCTCCATCAGCTTGTCGATCCGGGCCTTCGCGGCCGGGTCCATGTGCTCCGCGAAGTCGGTGCGGACGGCGCCGGGGGAGACGACGGTCACGCGCAGGTTGGCGCCGGCCTCCTGGCGCAGGCCCTCGGAGACGGTGCGCACGGCGTTCTTGGTGGCGGCGTACACGGACTGGAGCGGGACGATGCGCAGTCCGGCGGTGGAGACGGTGTTGACGAAGTGTCCGAATCCCTGCTCCCGGAAGAGGGGAAGGGCTGCGGCGATTCCGTACAGGACACCTTTGAGGTTGACGTCGATCATCTGCTCCCAGTCCTCGACGCGCAGGTCGTCGAGGGGGGAGATCAGGCCGATCCCGGCGTTGCTGACGAGGACGTCGAGCTTGCCGTACCGCTCGCGTGCCAGCTTGACGAGGCAGGGGAGGTCCTCGCGCCGCGTCACGTCCGTGCGGATCCAGGCGGCCTCGCCACCGGCCTGTTCGATGCGGGCGGCCAGGGCGGCGAGGCGCTCCGGACGGCGTGCCCCGAGGACGACCTTCGCGCCTCGCTCGGCCAGCAGAAGCGCGGTCGCCTCGCCGATGCCGCTGCTGGCGCCCGTGATCGCCACGACCTTGCCTTCGATTCCCGGCATGCTCGCCTGTCCTTCCAGAGTGCGGATCGTGGAGTGCGGAGTGCGGAGCGGAGGAGGCGTCCGGGCAGGTCGGACCATGCCCTAGAGTGAAAGTGGAGGCTCCGCCACTTCGCCCAGACTAAGCGGCGGAGCCTCCACTTAGCAACGGAGAAGGGAGCGAGCCGCCGATGACCCGAGAGGCAGGACGCCCGCTGAGGGCCGACGCGCAGCGCAACCGGGACAAGATTCTGGCCGCCGCGGTGCGCGTGTTCAGCGAGGAGGGGCTCGACGCCCACTTCGAGCGCATCGCCAGGGAAGCGGGCGTGGGAACGGGCACGCTCTACCGCAACTTCCCGACCCGCGAGGCACTGATCGAGGCGGCGTACCGCAACGAAGTCGCCCGGCTGTGCGAGGCCGCCTCCGGCCTCCTGGCGACGATGCCACCCGCCGACGCCCTGCGGGTGTGGACTCGCCGCTTCATCGACTACGCCACCGCCAAATACGGCATGGCCGACGCCCTGCGAGCCGTCGTCGCCTCGGGCGGCAACCCCTACGCCGACAGCCACGAGATGATTCAGGGCGCCCTCGACTCCCTGATGGAGGCCGGTGTCGCCGCCGGAACGATCCGCTCCGACATCCGTCCGACCGACATGTTCGCCGCCCTCGCCGGAATCGCCCTCACCTCGGCCAAGCCCGAGCAGCGAGAGCAGGCCGAACGCCTCCTCGACCTCACCCTGGACGGGCTGAGGTCCGTGCCGCCCCGGTTGCCCGGGAACTGACGACGGAGCCGGGCACCGCGCGTGTGCCGGTGCCCGGCCAGGCTGTCGGCCGGTGCGGGGGTGTGGTGGCAGAACGGGACCGCCCGGCCGCCGGCTCGGGTGAGGCGGCGACCGGGCGGTCGGGGTGTGTCGGGGTGGGTGTGGGGCCGTGTCCCGGGGTCAGGCAGCGGCCGGTTCGGGCTGCTCCGCCTGACGGTCGGCGGGCTGTCCGGTGGTGGTGGGGGTGTTCTCCCGGGGGGCGGGGAGTGCGGCCATGATCGCGGCGGAGATCACGATGGTCGCGGCCCAGGCGAGCCCGTACCTGCCGACGGGGGTGTCGGAGAGCGGGCCGGCGAACCAGTCGCACTTGGTGAAGGCGAGCCCCAGCAGCAGGGCGAGCACCCAGGACACCATGGCCTGCCAGCAGAAGCCGCCGGTGTACCAGTAGCGGCTGTTCCTGCTGGTGTCCATGAGCCCGGCGGCGTCGTAGCGCACCGCGCGTGAACGGCGCCGGAACATGTCCACCGCGTAGACGCCGATCCAGGCCGAGAAGGAGACGGCGAGCAGGATCAGGAAGGTGATGAAAGAGCCCAGGAAGCTCTTGGCGACCAGCATCAGCAGCAGGCCGCCGACCAGCGAGATCACGGCGTTGATGCTGACGGCCGTGGCGCGCGGCAGCTTGACGCCCATGGTCTGCGCGGTGAAGCCGGCCGAGTACATGGAGAGGCTGTTGATCAGCAGCATGCCCACGATCGCGGTCAGCAGGTAGGGCACGGCCAGCCAGGTCGGCAGCAGGTCGCCGAGGAAGGAGACCGGGTCGGCGGCCTGGGCCAGGCCGGGCGAGGCCACCGCCATCACGGCGCCCATGAGCACCATGGGCACCATCACCAGGCCGGCGCCGGAGACCGTCACGCCGACGATCTTCCTGCCGGAGGCGGCGTGCGGGAGGTACCGGGCGAAGTCCGGGCCGGTGGGGACCCAGCTGATGCCGCCGGCGGCGATCGTCCCGATGCCGGCGATCATCATCGCGGTGGTGCCCGCGGGCTTGGCGAAGACCTCGCTCCAGTGCATGGTGGCGACCAGGTAGCCCAGTACCAGCACGCTGAAGACGCCGAAGAGGTACGTCGACCAGGTGTTGCAGACGTTCAGTGCCTTACGTCCCATGCCGGAGACCAGGAAGGTGCAGGCGACGAAGGCGAAGAGCGTGACGACGATCAGCGCGGTGTTGGTCTTGACGCCGAAGAGCAGGTCGAGGACGGTCAGCACGGCGTAGGCGCCGGTGACGGCGTTGATCGTCTCCCAGCCGAACCGGGCGATCCAGAGCACGGCGCCGGGGAAGAGGTTGCCGCGTACCCCGAAGGTGGCGCGCGAGAGGGTCGCGCCCGGCGCCCCGCCCCACTTGCCGGAGACCGACAGCACGCCGACCAGGCCGAACGAGATGAGCGCGGCGCACGCCGCGACGATCAGGACCTGCCAGAAGTTCAACTGGTTGAACACCACCAGGGCGGCGCCCATGGTGAGCAGCAGGACGCTGATGTTCGCCGCGACCCAGGTCGGGAAGAGCTCGCGGACTCTGCCCCCGCGTTCGTGGTCGGGGACGGGTTCGATGCCGCGGGTTTCTATCGCGCCGCCGGTTTCGGCGTTCGACGGGTTGTCCATGAGGGTGGCTCCGTGCGTGTGAAGCGGAGATAAATCGAACAAATGGGGCATTTATGGAACTCTTCGCGCGTAGCGCGGGAGTTGAGCCATCCTACTTTGTCCGCTTCGGTTCCAGGTCGGCCCGGTATCGGAAGGGAGGGTGCCGACCGTACGTCGCCGGCCCGAGAGCGGAGGCCTGACCGGGTGCGCGCTGAGCCAGGTGCTCAGCGCGCACCCGAGGGGTCTCACCTGGGCGTCACCGGGGTCTCACCCGGGTCTCACCTGGTGAACAGCGAGCTGCCGCCGACGGTGCGGGTGGTGCCGTCGGCGAGGGTGACGGTGACCGTGTCGGGGACGGCGCGGTGCGACATGGTCCCGGGCCACCAGGCGGTCCAGCGGCCGTCCGCCACGGTGACCTGGAAGGTGCGTCCGGCGACCTGCATGGTGATCGTCCTCACGTCGGCCCCCACGGAGCCCTGCGCGTAGTTGAACATGCTGTCCCCATCCCCGTGGGAGCCGCCGGTGTCGTAGGTGACCGCATCGGCCGCCACGTTCTTCACCGGGTCGATCGCCTCCCACAGGCCGCTGGTCTCCGAGGCGACGTAGCAGAGCATGGCGTTGCCGCCGCGGTTGACGATCATGGAGGCGACCTTGCCCCGCAGGTCCGCGTTGGTGATCTTGACGGGTTGCCCGGCGCCCGGGCCGTCGGCCATCCGGTCCAGGCACCACTTCTCGGCGGTGGCGCCCGGGCCGGTCGACGCGGCCAGCGGCGTCGGGACGCCGGTCCAGCTGGCCAGTTCCGCGGAGCTCAGCGGCCCGCGGGCGCCGCCTGGCGAGGACTGCGTCACGGCCACGGCCACGGCCGTACCCACGACGAGCGCACTGGCGAGGGTGACGGTCAGCCGCCGCCGAAAGCGCGGCCTGGCCGGGGCCGGGGCCGGGGCCGGGACCGGAGCGGGGGCCGGGGTCGCGGCCGTGGTGGGGGTGGAGGTGTCGAGGTCGATCTGGCGCATCAGGCGCTCCCGGTGTAG
Organism: Kitasatospora sp. NPDC094016; assembly: GCF_040304045.1. Lineage (NCBI taxonomy): Bacteria > Bacillati > Actinomycetota > Actinomycetes > Kitasatosporales > Streptomycetaceae > Kitasatospora > Kitasatospora sp. NPDC094016. Next base: position 129,420 of record NZ_JBEOUK010000012.1, on the reverse strand, counting down.
GGCGTGGCGTCCTGCGGGGAGGTCGCGCTCGGCCGGCACGGGCACCAGCCCGAGCAGTTCCGCGCGCTCGACCGGCTCCGGCCGCTGTCCGGCGTTCACTGGTGTACCTCCTTCGGGGACGGGGCCGCGTTCGCGGACCCACCCTGGATCTGGTTCCGGTCACGGCCGGGTTCCACTTTTTTCCGTTGCGCCCGGCGCTGGGCCGTCTCGGCGAGACGGTGCAGCCGGGTCCGGGCCCGGGACAGGCGTGAGCGTACGGTGCCCACCGGTACGCCCAGGGCCTCGGCGGCCTCCTGGTAGTCCAGGCCCGCCCACACGCACAGGGCCAGCACCTCGCGGTCCGGGCGGCGCAACCGCGCCAGCGACTGCCGCAGGACCGCGATCCGCGCCGCGTCGTCGATCCGCCCGGCCACCTCCTGCGCGAAGTCGGGAACGTCCTCGCGGGCCGGCGGGAGCTGCGCCAGTACCTGCCAGTGCCGCCGGGCGGCCCGGCGCTGGTTGCTGACCAGCTTCGTGGCGATGCCCAGCAGCCAGGGCCGCAGCGACCCGCCCTCCGCCTCGACCCGGTCGTGCCGGCGCCAGGCCTCCAGGAACGTCAACGACATCACGTCCTCCGCCGTCGACCAGTCCCCGGTGAGGCGGAACACGTGGTTGTACACCGCGCGCGCATACGTGTCGAAGAGCCGGCCGAACGCGTCCCGGTCACCGGCCCGCACCCTCGCGCGCACATCTCGATCTGAAGAGTCCACGCCCCCTATCTGGTGCCCCGCCCGTCCGGGTTCCTATGACCTGCGTCACCCGCGAAGGCGCCCGGGGCTCTGCCGGCCGGGAGCCGGGCTACACCGGCAGCGCGAACCTCCTGGTCTGCCGCATCACCCAGGGCCGCGCCGGGAGCGACAAACCCGGCACCACCCCGCAACGCTTCGCCCGACTCCTCCTCACCCGCCCGGAGCGCCTGCGCGACAAGGACGCAGCACTGCTGCGGGAACTCACCGGATCCTGTTCCGGGATAACCGAACTCGCCCATTTTGCAAGAGAGTTCGCACAACTGCTGACGCAGGCGGCGGGCGGTGGCGCCAAGCTCGCCGACGACGATCTGGACCACGTGATCACCGCGCCGGAGTGCTCATTGACATCTCGCATGGGCCGTCACCGGCGCTCGTCACGCTTCGATACCACCGATCACGGGACCGGGCCCCATGCATGACGGACCCCCGCTGCGGACGGCCGATCCCGGGCAGGGGGCGTGCTCAGGCGGTCGCGTCGAGGGCCGGGGGCTGCCAGTTGTACGTCCCGGCGGAGCGGTTGAGCAGGGTGCGGGCAGGGAGGAGGCCGGCGAGGGTGAGGGCGGCATCGCGCAGGCGGGTGGCGGCGGGGGTGCGGAGGGCGACGAGGTCGCCGATGCGGCGGGAGCCGGTGACGATGGCGGTGGTGCGCGGGAGGCGTGCGGCGGTGTAGGCGGGGAGGGTGGCGGCCGGGTCCCCGGCGGGGGTCAGGGCGGAGGCGAGGACGACGGCGTCCTCGATGGCCTGGCAGGCGCCCTGGCCCTGGAAGGGGCACATGGCGTGGGCGGCGTCGCCGAGGAGGGCGACCCGGCCGTGGTGGTAGGCGGGCAGGGGGTCGGCGAGGTCCCAGACGTCGTGGCGTAGGACGCGCCCGGGTTCCGCGAGCGTGAGGAGTCGGGGCACGGGCGCGCACCAGGTGCCGAACCGGCGCAGGAGTTCGGCCTTCTCGTCGCCGTCGGCGGCGCGGGCGCCGGCCGGGGCGAGGGCGGCGCCGTACACGTAGACCCGGCCGTCGGCGAGCGGGACGACGCCGGCGAGCTGTCCGCGTCCCCAGACCTCGCCCACGGCATCCGGCCGGCGGGTGGGGGACACGATGGTGCGCCAGGTGGTGAAGCCGCTGTAGCGGGGGCCGGGGTGCTGCGGGAAGAGCTGCGCGCGGGTGGCGGAGCGCAGGCCGTCGGCGGCGACCACCAGGGCGGCGGGCCGGTCCCCGTCGGGGGTCCAGACGACGGCTGGTTCGGTGGTGCCTCCGGGGGTGACGAGGGCGGCGGGCGAGTCGGTGCGGACGGTGCCGTCCGGAAGGGCGTCGACCAGGGCGGCGATGACGTCGGCGCGGGCGACGGCGGTGATCGTCTCGCCGAAGCAGGCCTCGAAGGTGGCGGTGTCGGTGCGGGCGAGCCAGCGTCCCGAGGGGTGGCGCAGGCCGATGGCGGGATGTGGGGAGGCGAGGGCGCGCAGGCGTTCGCCGACGCCGAGCCGGTCGAGGGCGCGCAGGGCGTTGGGGGCGAGGGCGAGTCCGGCGCCGACGGGTTCGAGCGAGGCGGCACGCTCGTGGACGGTCACGGGGATGCCCCGGCGGTGGAGGGCGAGGGCGGCGGAGAGTCCGCCGATGCCGCCGCCGATGACGATCGCCTGATACGCGTCCATGAGTGAACCCCTCTCCCGGCACTACGGCTGTAGTGACCACTTCCCGCACCGTACTACACCTGTAGTTGGAATGGGCTAGTGTTGACGGGAAAGGGGTTCGGGCCCGCCCCTGGGCGAGATCCCCTGAGGAGAGAGGCCATGATCGGACCCATGACACCGCCGCGCCCGACGCTGATCGCCGACGCCGCCATCGCCCTGATCGCCGAGCGCGGCCTGCGCGGGCTGACCCACCGCGCGGTGGACGAGGAGGCCGGACTGCCCGCCGGCTCGACCTCGAACCTCGCCCGGACCAGGGCCGCCCTGCTCGACCTCGCCCTCACCCGCATCGTCGAACGCGAGACCGGAGGCCACCCGCTCATGGCCGGTGGGCCCGCGCCGGACGCCTGCCCGCGCAACCTGCTCGCCCAAGGCGTTGCCGAGCTGCTGCACGAGGCGCTCACCACCGGGCGCAGCCTCACCCTGGCCCGCCTCGAACTCGCCCTGGAAGCCACCCGCCGGCCCGAACTGCGCGCCGGCTACGACCGGCTGGGCGCGCGCTTCACCGACACCGCTGCCGCCCTGCTGGCACAGAGCGGCTCGGCCGACCCGGTGGCCGACGCCCGACGGCTGATCCGCTGGTGCGACGGCCTGCTGTTCAACGGCGCCGCGGGAAGCGGGCACTGGCACGTGCCGACACCGGAGGAACTGCGCGGCGAGGTGGCACGCTACCTCGCCGCCCTGCTCGACCGGCACTGACCGGCCGGGACGGGTCGACCGTCGCGGACGCAAACCCTCGGCCGGACCGGAGCGCACACCCGGCACCGGTACGAGGATGAGACGCCGTTACCGGAACCTGACGGTACCGATGGAGGAGCGATACGAGCTCCAGACCAGGACCTGACGTTCTGTTCCTACAGTGCCGGATATCCGTGACGTGAGGGGGCGGACCGCGGCCGCCCCCTCGCGTACGGACCGCATCCGACATGAACCGCACCCGACATGAACCGCACCCGACCGAGATGGGCAACGATGTCAGCCACACGCCGAGCACACCCCCGCGGCCTCTCCGCCGCGGGCGCCTTCCTGCTGAGCGCGACCACGGCAGCGACGGTGCTGCTGCCCACCGCGGCCCTCGCCGCGGGACCGGACTCCGTCACCTCGCACGCCGGCGCCACGACCGCGCAGGAGCGCGGCCGGATCGACGCCTACTGGACCGCCGACCGGATGAAGCTGGCGGGCGCCTTGGTCCCCGAGATCACCCCCGTGCCCGAGGACGACACCACGCCCGACGATCCGCGTCCGCTCCCGCCGAACACGCCGGACCCCGGCGCCGTCTGGACCCACGGCGGTGCGGTGGACCGGAGCGTCGGCCGGCTCTTCTTCACCTTCTCCGACGGCTACGACGGCAGTTGCACCGCGACCGTCGTCAACAGCGCGAACCGCAGCACCGTCGTCACCGCGGCGCACTGCCTGCGGGGCGTCGGGGCGCCCGCCACCGACGACACCTGGCGGCACAACCTCTACTTCGTGCCCGGCTACCGCAACGGGACGAAGCCGCTCGGCGGATTCAGCATCAAGTCCATGGCCACGTCCTCCCGTTGGGACGCCGATCCGGCCGGCACGACCTCGAACGACGTGGCCCTCGCCGGCTACGACAGCGCGGTCCTCGTGGCGAACCCGTCAGCCGAGGGGCGCCGGCTCGCGGACGTCACCGGAAGCCAGCGGATCGCGTTCACCGGGCCCGCGGCGGGCGAGTTCATCCACACCTTCGGCTACCCGAAGGACCGGCTCAACGACCCCAGCGCCAAGTACGCCGGTTCACGCATGATCCACTGCGCCGGAGCGAACCGGCCCGCCCCCAAGGCGCCCCTGCTGTGGGGCGAGTCCTGCGACATGTCCCACGGGGCGAGCGGCGGCCCGCACTTCGCCCGCTTCGACACCCGGACCGGCGCCGGCACCGTCGTCGGCGTCACCACCACCACGGAGGACCTCGCGGGCGGGCAGCCCGGCACGCTGTACGCCACCCGTTTCGGTGACAGTGCCCACCGCCTCTACAACTGGGCCCAGGCGCGCTCGGCCTGACCGGCACGGAGACCGGCCGGGACCGTCAGGTCCCACCGGGCTCCGACGGGCCCCACCAGGAGACGCCGGTACCGGGGGCGCGAGCCGACCGGCTTCCACACCCCCGGTACCGGCGTCCGAGGCCTCCGCCCGGGGAGGCCGTCCGAAGCCGCTGCGGCGTCCGTCAGGCCGGGACCACCCGGTAACTCCACATCGCCCAGGGCAGGTTGGACTGGGCCAGCGAGCCGGTGGCCCACGGGTACGCACCGGCGCAGTCCGCGCCCGAGTACAGCACCACGGACGCGGAGCCGGAGGCGACCTGGACGGAGCGGGCGGGCGCCGACAGGGTGTGGCAGGTGCCGAAGTCGCCCAGGTCGATCGTGGTCACCGCCCCGCTCCCGCCGGTACCGGTGTACAGGTGGGCGCCCGGCTGCGGCGGCGGCCAGCCGGCGGCGTGCGCCGATCCGGCGCCGAGGCCGATCAGGGCCGTGACCACGGTCGCCGCAGCGGCCGAGCCGCGGAGCATCGCCTTCGAGGTGAACATGCGTGAACCACCTTTCCGTAGGTGTGCTGGTGGTGCCGGCACGGCAGGCGGTGGCGAAGGATCTGTAGGGCTCACCGCCCCTACCGTGCCGGCGGGTTGGGCCACCGGGCCGAACGGCCCGGACCGCAGGGTCCTGCTCAGTAGACGTTGATCTCGTTGGTGCAGTAGGTCCAGTACGGGCGGGGCGGGGCCCAGCCGAGGTACTTGGTGCCGCAGATCTTGATGCTCTTGATCTTCACCCAGTACTTCGTCGCGACGTCCTTGCCCTGGTCCACCGCCAGCTCCGTCTTCTCGCTGTTGAAGTCGTCCGTGGCGCGGACGGAGCCCTTGAAGTAGGTGCCGTCGCCGACCTTGATCCACACCCAGCCGTCCGAGCAGTTGTCCACCTCGACCTGGACGTTGTCGAACTTGAAGTACTTCGTGCAGCCGGCCGTGGCAGCGGTGCCCGCCGCCGCGGGGGAGACCGATACGGTGGTCAGCGCGGCCACGGCGAGGCCCAGGGCGCCGGCCGTCCTGGCCAGCCTGCCGGACGGGTTGTTCACGGTGATGACTCCCATGGTGTGGTGACGAGGTGTCTGCTCGTGGAGCGTCTCCACTGTGCCGCGGCAGTCGCCGGTACGGCATCGGTCATCTGACCGCGATCGCCGGTACCGCGACGGGCGCGGGGATCAGTCAGATGACTGCACCCGTCCCGACCGGGCCGCCGTCCCCGAGCCGCGGACGGGCTCGGCCCAGCAGCGCGGCGATCACCCGCCGGACGACCGCGTGGCCCTCCGCGGCGCCGTCGAGGCCCACCGCACGGACAACGGTGCGGAGTTCCAGTTCGCCTTCCACCGGCACGTGCTCGACAAGGGCATCGCCCACACCTGCATCAAGCCGGCATCCCCCACCTCAACGGCAAGGTCGAACGCTCACACCGGATCGACGCCGAGGAGTTCTACGCACGCTCGCCGGTGTCGTCGACGACGGCACCGGCGTTCTCAACGACAAACCCCGAGAACGGGAGGACCACTACAACTCCCACCGCCCGGACGGCGCTCCGGGCGGCCAGACGCCCTATGAACGCCTCAAACAGAAGACCGGGACCCAGGTGTAACCGGGCTCCGGCAGATGCACAACTAGGGCGCACCGGACAGGACTTCCACCTCGCCCGTGTCGAGCGAGTAGTAGGCGCCGACCACGGCGAGGGCGCCCTTTCCCACGAGTGGGGCCAGGTCCTGGTTGGAGCGCAGGTCGGCTGCGGTCAGCGTGACCTGGGCGCGGGCCATGGTCTCGACCGGGTCGGCGCCGCCCTCCCGGACCGCTTGTTCGTACGCCGGCTGCAGGGCCTTGACGATCGCTTGCAGGTTGCCGGGCAACGGTTTGTCGTCACGAAGGGACTCGTACGCTGCCTTGACAGCGCCGCAGCGCTGATGCCCGAGGACCACGACGAGGGGGGTGCCACTCGTCATGGGCCCGTACTCGACAGAGCCGGTGACCACCGGGCCGACCGCCTCCCCGCCCGTGCGCATCACGTAAAGGTCGCCCAGACCGGTGTCGAAGAGGAGCTCGGGCGGCACTCGCGAGTCGATGCACGAGAGGATCGCCCCGAAAGGCTCCTGTTCCTGGGCCACGAGCTGACGCCGGTTCGGATCCCGGTCGGGGTGTTGAAGGTTCCCGCTCACCCAGCGCTTGTTGCCTTCCATCAGCCTCGTGAATGCCGCGGCGGGCGTGCTGGGCCGTGCTTGCGGCGAAGCGCTGGTCGTCGGCGAGTCCGCCCTCGTCGATGTGCACCCCGCGAGCGCGACCGTGGCGCCCACGAGCCCGCCGGCAAGGAGCGCTCTACGGCTCGGGTATCCGGTTCTGTCCATCGGCTGTTCCCCTCGACGTCGCTCGGACACGTCCCTGTGTCTCGGCCCGGCCAATTGTTCAGCGTGGCGTGGGTGCCCTGGCGGCAGGCGCAAGCGGGCACGGGCCACATTGCTGCGGATGGCCCAGAACTCGTTCGGGCATCGGGGCACTTGGCTTCGTCGGTGTCCGGGATCACGTCGGTGCCCTCCCCGGTGCCGCCCGAGACCGGGTTGATGGAGCGGGCGGTCAGGTGTAGAGCGCGGCGGCGCGGCGGGTCGCCTCGGTCAGGCGGGCGCGGAGTTCGGGCGGGTGGAGGACCTCGGCTTCCGGGCCGAGGCGCAGGAGTTCGAAGTAGCCGATGTCCCAGGTCTCGACCGGCAGGGTCACGGTGACCCAGCCGTCGGCGTCCGGGGGGCCCGCGGTGGCGAGGGCGTCGGAGGCGGCGGTCGGTTCCAGCAGGACGGCGAGGTTCTCGACGGCGAGCGGGCTCAGGCGCACCGTGGCCCGCTCGCGCAGCATGGCGCGGGCGAACTCCCGCGCCGCCGCGCTCCAGTAGCCGGCGAGGTCGAACTCCGGGTCGCGCTCGAACCGTTCGTCGCCGGCCTCGGCGGTCTCGAAGCGGTCGACGCGGTACGAGCCGACCCGGCCGGACGGGCCACGCGCCGCCAGGTACCACTGCCCGGCCTTCAGGACCAGGCCGTACGGTTCCAGCCGCCGCTCCCGGGTGCCGCCGCGTGCCGCGTAGCGGGCGTGGAGCACGCGGTCCTCCCACACGGCGCGCGACACCTCGGTGAGCAGCGGAGGGGGTTCGGCGTCGCGGAACCAGGCCGGTGCGTCCAGATGGAACCGCCGGGTGGCGGCCGCGGGGGCGTCGCCCAGGGCGGCGGCGACCTTCAGCCGCGCGGCGAGGGCGTGCCCGGCCAGGCCCATGTCGCGCAGCGGGCCCGGTAGCCCGGCCAGGTGCAGGACTTCGGCTTCGGCGCGTTCGAGACCGGTGAGACGGGTGCGGTAGCCGTCGACGAGCCGGTAGCCCCCGCCCCGGCCGCGTTCGGCGTACACCGGTACTCCGGCCTCGACCAGCGCGGTGACGTCCCGCTGCACGGTGCGCTCGGAGACCTCCAGCTCGGCCGCGAGTTCCGCGGCGGTCATCGTCCGCCGGGCCTGGAGGAGCAGCAGCAGCGCAATGGCCCGGCTCGCCCGCACGTCACTGCCCTCCGTCGCCTGTCGTCGTCGCGCGCCCGGACCTCCGGCGTACGGGCGCGGCACCATCCTCGCCGGGCGCGGCGGCGCGGGCCCGCCCGGGGCCGGGGGCGAGCCGTGCACGGCCCCGGCCCCGGGCGGGCATCCGCCGCGGACCACGCACGCGGCCCTGGCGTTCGTGCGGGCGCCGCACGCGGGCGCCGTACGTCAGCCCCGTAGGCGGTTGCGCTGGGTGATGTACTGGCGTACGAACGGCGAAAGGCCCTCCAGGTACCGCAGTCGGGCCTCGCTGTGCAGGGTGTCGACGGCGAGTGAGGTCTTGCCGCTGACGCTGCCGCTGACGTCGGTGAAGGCGACGAGCCGGCCTTTGGGGATGCTCGGGGACACCTCGCGCAGGTTGTCGGTGCGGGCGCCCGCGACGTCGATGGTGTCGCGCCTTCGGTCGGCCCCGGCGGCGTGCGGGGCCGGCGTCCGCGGGTCCGGCGTTCGCGGGTCCGGTACGGGCGGGGTCATGCCGGGTCCGCCTTCTCGCCGAGCTTGTCGAGGTCCGGGGCGAACGCGGCGGTCCAGTGCGGGTGCAGCCGGTAGTAGACCACGTCGTTGTCCCAGTCGAAGGCGTCGTCGCCGTAGAAGTCCCGGAAGTACGCGAGCAGGTCCGGCCAGTCCGCGGCCGGCTCGCCGCCGTGGGGGTTGAGGATCTCCACGGTGCCGTGGGTGAACACGCCCAGGTCCTCCCCGCGCAGGTGCGCGGCGCTGACGGCGGGCCGGGCGGCGAGGTGCCGGGCCTTCGCGGAGCCGCGTGCGGTGCCGAAGTGCCACTTCCCGTGAAGGAAGTGCCCGTCCACGCCGCTGATCCGCGGCTCGCCCTTCGCCGTCACGGTGGACAGCGCGAGCGTGCACATGCCGGTGAGCACGCGGGTGAGCTGCTCGGCGGTGAGTGTGCGCTCGTCGCTGATGATCGACCGCAGGTGTGCCGTGGAGCGGGAGAGCGAGGAGTGGAGGAGGGCTTGGAGCCGGTGGAGTTCGTCGGGTGTTTCGCGCATGAGGTTCCTTGTCCGTCCGTCGTTCCGGTCCGCGCCACCACGGCGCCGACCGGTGAACCCACTGTCTGCGCGAAACCCGACATCCTCTGTCGTATTTCCCGCGGTGTCCTCCCTTGTGTGGTGTCCTCCCTTGTGCGGTGTCCTCTGCACCTCGGCGGTGCCTCACGGTGGCGGGGGTCGGTGGCTTCGCGGTCGTTCCGATGGGCCGCTGACCCCGTGAGCGGCAACGGTGGTGACGTGCCGGCTGACGGGGAGGGTCAGCGGTGACTTGCTCGGCGATTCGTCGTCCCAGGTGGGTTCCTGTCCTTCGGCGAGGCGCAGCCGCGGGAAGCGGTCGAGCAGGGCTTCCAGCCCCACGGCCATCTGGGCCCGGGCCAGGTGCGCGCCGATGCAGTTGTGCGCGCCCCGGCCGAAGGCGAGGTGCGGGTTCTCCGCTCGGCACAGGTCGAGCCGGTCGGCGTCGGGGAACACCCGCTCGTCGCGGTTGGCCGAGGCGAGGACGGGCAGAACGGCGTCGCCCGCGCGGATCCTGCGGCCGTGCAACTCGATGTCCTCGACGGCCTGGAGGACCACGACGCCGTTCATGACCGGTATGTACCGCAGGAGCTCCTCCACCGCGCCGGGCAGGAGGCCGCGGTCGTCGCGGAGCCGGGCGTAGTGGTCGGGCGGGGTCAGCAGGGCCACCACGGCGTCGGCCAGGAACATGGTGCTCGTGCGGTAGCCGGCGACCAGCATCGAGAGCCCGAAGTTCACCACGCTCTCCCCGTCCAGGGTGCCGCGCCCGCACGCGTGGACCAGCTCGGTGAGGACGTCGTCGGCGGGCTCGCGCCGCTTGCGGTCGAGCAGGGACGCGATGTACTCGCGCAGTTCGGAGGTGACCTCGCGGCCCTCGTCCAGGGTGACCATCGCCCCGAGGGCGGCGTCCGCCCTGGGCAGGAAGTACTCGCGGTCCTCGTAGGGGATGCCCACCAGCTCGCACATGGCCAGCAGCGGGAAGGGCTCCAGGAAGCCGCCGACCAGGTCGCCGGGCTGCCCGGCGGCCGTGAAGTCGTCCAGCAGCCCGTCGGCCGACCGGCGCAGGCACGGCAGCCGGCGCCGGACGGAACGGACGCTGAACGGTTCGGCCAGAGCACGGCGCAGGGCCGCGTGGCGGGGTCCGTTCAGTTCCATCATCGTGATCAGGCCCGGCTCGTCGGCGGCGGCCCGGTCGGGCCGGGGCGGCCAGTCGTTGATGGTCGGCCGGATCAGCCGGGGGTCCGCGATCAGGTCCCGGACGTCCTCGTAGCGGGTGGCGTACCAGGCGGTGGCGCCGATCGGCAGCCGGACCTTCGCGAGCGGGCACTCCCGGCGCAGCCACCCGTACTGCGCGGGCGGGCCCATGGTGCCCGGGGGCGGGAGTGGCAGGTCGATCACAGGCGGGTCGACGGCGGGTCGCGGCGGTGTGCTGCTCACTGGCGGTGCTCCCTGGTCGCGTACGAGGTGGTCGGGCACGAGGCGGTCGCGTAGGAGGTGGTCGGGTGCGAGGTGGCATGGTGGGTCTCACCAGTCGACCGGGAGGGTCAGCGGTGACTTGGTCACGGATTCGTCGTCCCAGGCGGGTTCCTGTCCTGCGGCGAGGCGCAGCCGCGGGAAGCGGTCGAGCAGTGCCTCGACTCCCGCGGTCAGTTCGGCGCGGGCCAGGTGGGCGCCGAGGCAGTTGTGGGCCCCCCGCCCGAAGGCGAGGTGGCCCCGGCGGCCCGTGATCGCGCCGGCCCGGTCCAGGTCGAGCCGGTCGGCGTCGGCGAAGACCCGCTCGTCGCGGTTGGCGCAGGCCGGTACGGGGATGACGGCGTCGCCCGCGCGGATCGTCCGCCCGTGCAGTTCGATGTCCTCGGTCGCCAGGAGGATCACGGTGCCGTTCATCACCGGCATGTAGCGCAGGAACTCCTCCACCGCGCCGGGCATCAGCTTCCGGTCGTCGCGCAGGCGGGCCCACAGGTGCGGCCGGTCGAGCAGGGTGTGCACGGTGTCGGCCAGGAAGAAGCTGCTGATGCCGAAGCCGACGGTGAGCATGGACAGCCCGAAGGCAAGCACGTCGTCGTGGGTCAGCTCGCCGTCGTCGCACCGGCGGACCAGCCGGGTCAGGACGTCGTCGCCGGGCCGGTCCCGCTTCCGGGCGATCAGTGCGGCGACGTACTCGCGCAGCAGGTCGGTGACCCGGCGCCCCTCCTGCGAGGTCACCATGCCGCCGAGGGCCGCGTCCAGCACCGGGAGGAACCGGTCCCGGTCCTCGTAGGGGATGCCCACCAGGTCGCAGAGCACGAGCAGGGGGAAGGGGTCGGTGAAGCCGGCGACGAGGTCGCCGGGCGGGCCGTTCTCCTCGAACGCCCGCAGCAGGCGCCCGGCGAGCCCGACGATGCGCGGCAGGTGGTCGCGCACGGCCCGGGAGCTGAACGGCTCGGCCAGCGCCCGGCGCAGGGCCGCGTGGCGGGGGCCGTCGAGTTCGGCGATCGTGACCAGGCGCGGCCCGTCGTCCGCGGGTTGCCCGGGACGCGACGGCCAGTCGTTGATGGTCGGCCTGATCAGCCGGGGGTCCGCGAAGAGCATCCGGACGTCCTCGTGCCGGGTGGCGTACCAGGCGGTCGCGTCCATCGGCATCCTGACCCTGGCCAGGGGGCAGTTCTCGCGCAGCCGCGCGGACCCCTCGGGCGGCCCCATGGTGCCCGGCGGCGGGAGCGGGAAGTCCAGGACGTCCGGCTCGGCGCCGCGCCCCCGCGCACCGGGTGGCTGTCCGCTCATGCCGGTTTCCCGTCCGGGTGGCCGCGGCCGGGGCGTTCGATGTAGCCGGTGGTGTAGAAGTACGCCAGGTAGCGGTCCAGCAGCTCCGCGTCGACGGGAGGGCAGTGCAGGCCCGAGGTGGCCAGGTCGTGCTCGACGTTGGCCCGCCCGACGGTGGGGAAGGTGCCCTCGAAGTACATCTCCTTGACGGACATGTCGGCCTGTTTGCAGCGGTCCACGCACAGTGAGACGAACGGGGCCGTGGGGCTGGTGGGGTGCTGCGCGACGTGGCGGACGAGCTCGCCCACCCACTCCTCGTAGGGGAGCCGGGAGATCCGGTGGCCGGCCCTGTCCATCCGGTCGAGCATGTCGCACAGGCTCGCGGCGCGGGGGTTGGTCAGGTGGTAGGTCCGGCGGGTGGCGCGGTGGGTGGTGGCGATGTGCACCAGGGCGTCGGAGAGGAAGTCCACCGGGACGAAGTCCAGCGGCAGCCGGATGTCGGGGGCGAGCCCGGTCTCGCTGATGGTCTTGAACAGCGAGCAGATCGCGGTGTCGGTGTTGCACGCGCCGGTGTGCCGGTCGCCGGTGATCTCGTACGGACGGTAGACCGCCACCGGCAGGCCCTGGTCCTGGTCCGCGGCGTCGCGCAGCACCTCCTCGGCGACCCACTTGCTCTCGGCGTAGCCCATGGTGAGTCCGTCGGCGTGGTCGAGCGGCAGGTCCTCGTCGACGTGCCGTACGCCGGCGGTTCCGAAACCGGCGAGCACCGCGATGGTGGAGAGGAAGTGCACCGGCACCCGGCGCCCGGCCGCCAGTCGTACGAGCTCCCTGGTGCCTTCCACGTTGGTGCGGCGCAGCGCGTCGTACGGATAGATGAAGTTGACCTGCGCGGCCGAGTGGATCACCAGGTCGACGGTGTCGGCGAGTTCGTCGGCGCGGCCCGGCTCCAGCCCGAGGCCGGGCTCGGCGAGGTCGGCGGGCAGGCACACGATGCGGTCGGCGGCTTCGGGGGTGGCGAGGCCGAAGCGGGCGAGGTTGCGCATCACCTTCTGCCGGGCGTGGGCGGGGGCCCGGCTCCGCACCGGGCAGCACACCCGGGCGTCGGTGCGGCGCAGCAGCGCGTCCAGGAGGAAGGCGCCGACGAAGCCGGAGGCGCCGGTGAGCAGCACCTCGGCGGGGTGGTGCCAGTCCGGCTCCGGCCCGCGCGGTTGCGGGAGGGTGAAGCCCAGCCGTGCCTCGGCGCGGAAGTCCACCGGGGCCGCGTCGGCGTTCACCCTGTCGGGAGGGCCCTGGACGGCGGCGACGGCGGCGGTGAAGTCCTCCAGTGCGGGGGCGCGCAGCAGGCTGTGGACGAGGGTGCGGCCGTGCCGGGCGTCGAGGTCGAAGGCGGCCAGCGTACGGGTGACGGCCTCGGCTGCCAGCAGGGAGTCGCCGCCGATGTCGAAGAAGTTGTCGCCTGGCGCCGGGTGCACACCCAGCACCACCTGCCAGACCCGGGCCACCGTGTCCTGCGGGCCGGGCTCGGTGCCGTTCACGGCCGCCGGGACGGCCGCCTGCTCGGTCGCCGCCAGCCCGCGCAGCCGGTGGCGGTCGACCTTGCCCCCGGCCGTCACCGGGAAGCGCGCGAGTTCCACCAGCCGCGCGGGCACCGCGGGTGCGGGCAGCCAGGCGGCGAGACCGCTGCGGATGCGGTCCAGGGTCAGTGCCTGGCCGGGGCGGGCCGGGGTCACGTACCCGATCAGGGCGTCGCCGTCCCGTTCGACGACGGCCTCGCCCACCGCGTCGTCCGCGCGCAGCCGCGCCTCCACCTCGTCCGGCTCGATGCGGTGCCCGCGCAGTTTGATCTGCCGGTCCACCCGGGCCCGGTACTCCAGTACGCCGTCCGGGTACCGGACCACGCGGTCACCGGTGCGGTAGAGGCGCGTACCGGGCTCGACGAGGTCGTCGACGAAGCGTTCGGCGGTCAGCTCGGGGTCGCCGAGGTACCCCAGTGCGAGCCCGTCCCCGCCGACGAGGAGTTCGCCCTCCTCGCCGGTGTCGGCGAGCGTGCCGTCCGGGCGCAGCACGTGACAGGTGGAGTTCTCCAGGGGGAGGCCGATCGGCACGGCCGTCGCCCCGGGAGGCAGGTCGTGCAGCGCGTGTGCGGTGGAGACCACGCTGTTCTCGGTCGGGCCGTAGAGGTTGGCCACGGTGGTGTCCGGGCAGGCCGCCAGGATCGCGCGGGCCAGCTCCGCGTCCATCGCCTCGCCTCCGGCCGAGGCGAACCGCAGGGACCGCAGCGCCGAGGGCCTGGTGCGCGCGATGTGGTGGAACACCCCGGTGGTCAGGTACGCGATGTCGACCCGCTCGGAGAGCAGCAGCGACTCCAGGGCGGTCGGCGACAGCAGTTCCTCCTGGTCGGCGATCACGACGCAGGCGCCGGCGAGCAACGCGGGCCAGATCTCGATCGTGGAGGCGTCCGAGGAGAGGCCGTAGGCGTGCAGCACCCGCTCACCGGGCCGCGGCCGCTGCCGCACCAGGTCGGAGGCGGCCAGCCGGACGACGCCGCGGTGCGGGATCGCCACGGGTTTGGGGCGGCCGGTCGAGCCGGAGGTGAACATCACGTAGGCGCAGTCCGCGGGGAGTGCCCGGGCCCGCGGTACCGGGGCCGGGGCGGTCGGGGCCAGGACGCCCACGTCGATGCGGGAACGCACGCGCCGGATGCGGCGGGAGCTGCCGGGCAGCGCGACGACGGTGTGCACCCCCGCGTCCTCCGCCATCGCCTGCAGACGCGCGGGCGGCGAGGCGTCGTCGAGCGGGACGTAGGCCGCACCGCTCTTGAGGATGCCCAGGAACGCGACCAGCGCCTCCGGAGAACGGGCCCCGCACACCCCGACCGTGTCGCCGTACCGCACGCCGGAATCGTGCAGCCGGGCCGCCAGCGCGTCGGAGCGGAGCTTGAGTTCGCCGTAGCTGATGCTGCGGCCGTGCTGCACGGAGGCGATGGCCTGCGGGCGGTGCGCCGCCCGGGCGTCGAACAGCTCGTGGAGGCAGCGATCGCGTGGATACGGCACCGCCGCGGCGTGGTCGGCCGTGGCCTGATGCGTCCTTGTCCGGGTGTTCATCGGGATGTCACGCTCTCTGCCGCGCGCGGGTCGCGTGCGCGGCACGCTACGGTTCGAACTCCTTGGCGAAGGCGGCGAAGTCGGCGGTGCGCCATCTCTCGGGCCTCATGCGGATGAGGACGTCGTCGGCCAGCTGCCGCCGGTTGGCGTCCAGGTACGCCACCGCCGTGTCCGCGTCCAGATACCGGCGGGCCAGCTCCTCGCGTGCGGCCGGCGGCAGCGGGTCCTCGACGGCCACCACCGGCCCCTCCACACTGACGTAGCGGTAGGGCGCCGACTCGACCTGCGCGCAGAGGCTGAACCGTCCCGCGCTGCGGATGAGCCGGGCCTTCAGCGTCGTCCGCCCGGTCTGGATCGTCACCAGCCCGCCGGGCCGGTAGGAGTACCAGAGCGGGACGAGCAGCGGTCCGCCGCTGCCGTCGCGCGTGTCGTCCACCCCCAGGATTCCCACGTGCGGGCCGGCGAGGAACGCCTCCCGGGCTTCGACCGACATCCTGAGATCCACTGGTACCGCCTCGATTCGGCAGGAGACGCATCCGGTATCGATTCGCGCGAGGGAGCGTGAGCCGGCGGGGGCCTCCGGGCGGCCGGCGTGTGACCGCCGCAGGTCTGTGCGGGTCCTCGGTCCTTCTCGTCCGGTGCGCACGGCCTTCGGGAACCCGGTTGGGCGGCCAGGGCAGGGCCGGGGCCGGGCTCTCTCCTCCACGTTTCCACCACACCCGGGTGGCCCGCATCCCGGCGGCCGCGCCCGCGGTGCCTCCGCGGCCCCGCCGAAGAGCACGACGGGCGCCCCGGAGGGATCCTGCCAGTGTCGGCCGTCAGGTGGTTCCCGGCCGGTTCCAGGAGAAGGAGGGGCGCATGAGGGCGGCCATCCGGGCCGAGGGCCTGGTGAAGGACTTCGGTGACGTACGGGCCCTGGACGGGGTCGACCTGGACGTGCCGGAGGGGACGGTGCTGGGCCTGCTCGGCCCCAACGGCGCCGGCAAGAGCACCACGGTACGGGTGCTCACCACCCTGGTGCGGCCCGACGCGGGCAGCGCCCACGTGGCGGGGGTCGACGTGCTCAAGCACCCCGGCCGGGTTCGCAGCCTGCTGGGCCTCTGCGGCCAGTACGCGGCGGTCGACGAGTACCTCACCGGCCGGGAGAACCTCCAGATGGTCGGCGAGCTCTACCAGATGCGGACCAGGGACGCCAAGGCGCGCGCCCGGGAACTGCTGGAGTGGTTCGACCTCGCCGAGGCGGCCGACCGGCTGACCAGGACCTACTCCGGTGGCATGCGCCGCCGGCTCGACCTGGCGGCCGCGCTGGTGGTGCGACCCCCGGTGATGTTCCTCGATGAGCCCACCACCGGTCTGGACCCGCGCAACCGGCTGGCGCTGTGGGAGGTCGTCGAGATGCTGGCGACGGAGGGCACCACCCTGCTGCTCACCACCCAGTACCTGGAGGAGGCCGACCGGCTGGCGCACGACATCGTCGTGGTCGACCACGGCCGGGTGATCGCACGCGGCTCCGCCGACGACCTCAAGACCAGGACCGGCGGCGAGCGGGTGGAGGTGGTGGTCCACGACCGCGAGCAGATCGGTGCGGCCGTCACGGCGCTCACCCCGTACGGTGGGGGCCCGCTCAGCGTGGAGCAGCACACCCGGCGGATCCTCGTGCCGGTGGGCGGGGGCGCCCGGGTGCTCGCCGACGTCATCCGCGAGCTGGACGGGCTGGGCGTCCTCATCGATGACATCGGCCTGCGCAGGCCCACCCTCGACGACGTCTTCCTCTTCCTCACCGGCCACGCGGCCGAGGAGAACGACGCGGGAAAGCCGCCTCGGACGGCTTCCGGGGCCGGGCGGCGCCGGTGGACACGGAACGCCCAGGGGAATTCCCGGTGGGGGCTTCGGCGCCCCCGCCAGAAGTAGCGACCGGGCGGGCGACCACGTCCGGAAGGTCGCGCGAGTTGTGGCATTGCCGGCCGGCGGTGCTGGCACACCGGCCCGAGCGTTCCCGAGGCCGCTCGGGGTGCGGGCTGAACCTGCCGACCGGCAGGTAGCGATCGATCATCGTCCAATGACCGTCCGTGAGTTGCCGACGCGTCACAGCCCACCGTCAGGATCCGGTGCGCCGTCGGGGCCGGGGTGCCGAGGACCGGGCCGATCCGTGCCGAGCTTGCGGTCCCGCCGCAGTTCTCAGACCCGGGCTTCGACGGCGGCCGCGGTGCGATGAGTTCACCGGCGGCCTTCTCGTAGAACCGCGGTGGCCAGAGCAGTGCCGTCGGCCGTACCGAGCGCAGCACGTCCCGGTAGTCCTCGATGGGGCAGTACGTGACCACCGGCCGGGTGAGCAGCGGCGCCGAGAAGTGCCCTGTTGCCTGTACCTCGTCGGGTGCAGCAGCATGTCTTTCGTGTCCGGACAGTACCGGGGCGCGAAAGAGGAAAGGGCTCTCACTCATGTCCACATTCCTTCTGATACACGGTAGTTGGCACAGCGGGCGCTGCTGGGAGCGGGTGGTGCCGCTGCTGGAGGCGTACGGGCACCGGGTGTTCGCGCCGTCCCTGACCGGCTGCGGGGACAAGGCGCACCTGCTCGGACCGGAGGTGGGACTCGACACGTACGTCGACGACGTGGTCGGGCTGGTCGCCGAGCAGGACCTCGACGACGTCGTCCTCGTCGGCCACAGCTACGCGGGGCTGGTGATCTCCTCCGTGGCCAACCGGATCCCGGAGCGCATCGCACACCTCGTCTACCTCGACGCGCTGGTCCCGCAGGACGGCGAGTCCGCGGTCGACGTCCAACCCGTGGGGCGGCGGATGATCGAGCTCGCCGAGAAGTCCGAGAGCGGCTGGCGCGTCCCCCCGGTGCCCGAGCTGCCCGCGCCCCTCGGCCTGTTCGGCGTCACGGACCCGGCGGACGTGGCCTGGCTGCGCGAGACGCTCACGGACCAGACGGTGCGCTGCCTTCGGCAACCCGTGCGACTGGACAACCCGGCGGCGGACGCGATCCCGCGCACGCACATCCACAACGTCGGCCCCACGCCGCCGGGCATCACCCGCCGCCCCGTCCCCCCGGTCCAGCCCAACGGCTCTGCCGCGCAGGTCTGGGAGCTGCTGACCGGCCACGACTGCATGATCACCATGCCGAGGGAACTGAGTGAACTGCTCCTCAAGCTCGCCTGAGCAGCACATCGTCGACCTGAGGTGATCTCGGTCTGCGTAGCGGGGTACGGGCTCAGGCCTGAGCCTCGTGGTCGCGATCAGTCGTCGTGGTGGTCCGCCTGCTCCTTCCTGTGCCGGGGGAGTCGGTGGGACTCGACCGGTCGTCCGCCGGCGAGGTGCTCGGTGACGATGCGGCCGGCGACAGCCGGGTCGACCTTCCCGTACCAGACGTCGTCCGGCTGCACGCTGGCGACGGGGGCCTGGTTGCAGGGGAACTGGCACCCCGTCTGGGTGACGAGCACGTCGTCGTCGCCGAGGCCGTGCTCGGTCAGTTTCTGCACCAGGGCGCGTAGTCCCTCCTCCGCGCCCTTGGCCGCGCAACGCGGGCCGCGGCACACCAGGACCTGGTGCCGGTGGCCGGGGACGTCCTCCCAGGCCGCGGACGTGAGGCCGGGCTCCTTGCCGGTGATGGCCTTCGTCACCGCGGCCACCGCGGGGACCGCGTCCGGTGCGTCGGCGAGGCGGGTCGCGACGAGGAGTTCGGGGCGGTGGCCCGCGCGCTCGCGCCACCAGTGCGCCGCGATCCGCCGCAGCCAGGACTGGGCCGGGCCGGAGGCCGCGAGGCGGACGCCGATCACGACCACGGTCTCGGCGCCCGCGTTGGCCAGCCTGGTCAGCTCGGCCGATAGGGAGGGGTCTGCCTGCTGCAGGAACGCGATCGAGGCCTGGTGCGACGCCGCTGTCCGGAGGAGTTCGTCACGACGGACGGCTTCCCCGATCGACATGCCGACCAGGAGCGTGGCACTGCGGCGGGCGAGCGCGCCCGGGACGGGGAGGGTCATGGTGTTGTCCCTTCGGGGAGCAGTCCGTTCCACCGGATGTGCGGTCTGTCGTGCCGGGGGTGTCGTTCCACGGTGACGTCGACGCCGTAGACGTGCGCGATCGTCGGCGAGGTGAGCACGTCCGAGCTGGGCCCGTGGGCGACCAGCCGGCCGTCGAGCAGGACGGCGACCTCGTCGCAGTAGGCGGCGGCGAGTTCGAGGTCGTGCAGCGCGGCTACCGTGGTGACGCCCAGCCCGCGTACGGTGTCGAGGAAGCCGAGTTGGTGGCGTAGGTCGAGGTGGTTGGTGGGCTCGTCGAGCAGGAGCACGCCGGGCTCCTGCACCAGTGCCCGCGCGAGCTGGACCCGCTGCCGCTCGCCACCCGACAGCGTCGGCCAGGACCGGTCGAGCAGGTGGCCGACGTCGGCCGCGGCAACGGCATCGGCGAACACGGATCGCTCGTGGGCGTCGGTGGCGGAGTTCGCCGGCACGGGCCAGCGGCTGCGGTGCGGTGTGCGTCCGAGCTCGATGACCTGACGGACCGGCAGCGACAGCCGGGTGTCCGCCTGCTGCTCCATGAAGGCCACCTGCCGTGCTCGTCGGCGGGCCGTGAGTGCGTGGAGATCCTCTCCGTCCAGGAGGACGCGTCCCTCGCTCGGCCGGGTCAGTCCGGCGACCGCGCGCAGCAAGGTGGTCTTCCCGGCGCCGTTGGGCCCGAGCAGGCCGGTGATCCGGCCGGGGGCGAACGCGAGCGAGACCGCGTCCAGCAGGGTGGCTCCGCCGATGCGCACTCGAAGTCCCTGCGCGCGCAGCTCGGCGGGGGGCGTCACCGTCACTGCCCCCTCCCGTCGGCCCGCCCCTGGCGCCACAGCAGCCAGGCGAAGAAGGGCGCTCCGAGTCCGGCCGTGATGACGCCGACGGGGATCTCCCGGTCGGGGAGGACCGAGCGCGCCACGATGTCGCTGCCCACCAGGAGGGACGCGCCCACCAGTGCCGACACGGGCAGCAGGAGGGCGTGGCGCGGGCCGCAGACGAGCCGGACGACATGCGGTACGACCAGGCCGAGGAACCCGATGACGCCGGTGTGGGCGACCAGGCACGCGGTCACCAGGGCGGCGGTGGCGACGAGGACCCAGCGGGTGCGCTCGACGTGGACGCCGAGGGAGCGGGCGGCGGTCTCGCCGAACGCGAAGGCGTCCAGGTCGCGGGCCGAGGAGGCCAGGACCGTGACACCGGCCAGCGCGACCGCGGTCAGGAAGACGGCGGTGGGCCACCGCACGCCGGCGACCGAGCCCAGCGTCCACTCCATGACACCGCGCGCCGCGTTGCGGTCCCCGAGGACCATCACCACGAACGAGGTGTAGGCCCCGCACATCTGTCCCACCGCGATGCCGGCGAGCACGGTCCGGGTGGTCGGTAGCGATCGGGTGCGGGCGCCGGCCAGTGCCAGGACGACGACGGCGGCGAGCAGGGCGCCGGCGAAGGCCGCCGTCGCGACCGCGCCGGTGCCCACGGCGCCGGACACGCCGACGCCGAGGACGATCACGGTGACCGCGCCGGCGGCGGCTCCGTCGGAGATCCCGAGCAGGAAGGGATCGGCCAGGTCGTTGCCGGTCAGCGTCTGCAGCACCGCGCCGCAGACCGCGAGGCCCGCGCCGGTGGCGGCCGCTCCCAGGACCCGGGGCAGCCGCAGCTGCCAGACGATCTGGTCGTCCAGCAGCGTGACGTTCGGGTCGCCCAGCCCGAGACGGCGCAGGACGACGTCGATCACCGTCCGGACCGGTTCGTGTTGCGAGCCCACGGCCAGGCCGAGGAGCACGGTGGCCAGGAGCAGGGCCGCACCGACGGCCAGGGCCGCCGTCGCGCGGCCCTGACCGGAGCGCCGCGCGACGGGGTGGGGCGCGGTGGTCATGAACCCGGGTGCAGTTGGCCCAGTCCCGCGGACACCTTGGCGGCGCCGTCGGCGAGCAGCACACCGGGAGTCGACTCCGAGAACGGCACCACCACGAAGGCCTTGCGCTGCACGGCGGTGAGCTTGCTCAGCACCGGGTCGTTCTCCAAGTAGTCGATCTTGGACTGGGCCGTGTCCCAGCCGGCGTCCGCGAGCACGATGGCGTCCGGGTCCGCCGCGACGACCTTCTCCCAGCTCACGTTCTGCCAGCCACCGGGCAGGTCCGCGAAGACGTTGCGGGCGCCGACGGCGTCGAGCACGAGTTGAGGTCCGCCGTGGCCGGCGCCGACGAACGGCGCCTTGGTGTCCGAGTCGAACCACAGGACCTTCAGGTCCTTGCCCGCGGCCGTCGCCGTCAACTGGGCCAGCTGCTGCTCCTGCTGCTGCCGGATCGCGGTGGCCCGCTCCGTGACACCGAAGACCTTGGCGACGTCGTTCAGTTCGCCCCACACCGCCTGCCAGGTCGTCGGCGCCACCTGGCTCTTGTCCGAGCAGCCGAACGGGGACAGGTACGACGGGATGCCCTGGCCGCGCAGTTCCTCCCGGGTGCCCGCGACCTTGTCGGTGAACGCGCTGGAGTAGGAGGCGTACAGGAAGTCGGGACGGGCCGCGAGGAGCTTCTCCTTCGTCGGGTAGTCCTTGGAGAGCACCGGGACGGAGTCGTAGGCCGCCTTCCACTTCTCCGGGACGGAGTCGTCGAGGTAGGCGGTACCGGCCATGCGGGACTGCAGGCCGAGGGCCAGGGCCACTTCGGTGGCGCCCTGGTTGAGCGTCACCAGCCGGTCGGGCGGCGCGCCGACCGTGACGGTGGTCCCGCAGTTGTCGACGCTGACCGGCGCGGCAGTTCCGGTCGTCCCGCCGGACGTGGCGGGCGCGGGGGCGCCCGTGCAGGCTCCGAGCATGCCGACGAACAGGACGGCCGCGACCGCCCGGCCGACACGTATCGGACCTGTGGGACGTACGGAACATATGGAACGGAACGGATGCGGCAGACCGCTGGGCACGTGTTCTCCAAAACCCTCGTGGAACATGTAGCGCCGTGGCCGGTCTCCTGGCTTCCGCATCGACACGCCGCGGCCGACCTTCCCGGACGGCTCTTCCAGCCCGCCCAGTGGCCCTGACCGCTGGAAAAGCCGGTCAGCGAGGGCCGCGGAACTCCGCGGCAACAGTGGCGAGGGCCGCACCGGACTCAGACCGGTTTCCCGTACACCACGGCGATGGAAAGGTATCAGGCGTGGTCAGGTCGGTGCTGGCCAGCCCGAGGGCTGATCGTCTGGACCGTTCCCGGGGTTGCGGGAGGGATCGGCCACGGGGCCCGGCCGGGGGTCTCAGGTGCGGGCGGAGACGTGGACGGTCGTCGGCGTCGAGCGGATCGAGCACGCCGTCACCGACCCTGCTCGGCGGCGGAGGCACCGTGCCGTCGAAGGGGGGCCCGCGCACGCCCTCCCGCGGACCTGCGACGGGTGGTCAGGGGTGTGTTTCCCCACTTCGGGGGCAAGCGACGAGGCGGAGCGGCTCACCGAAAGGGTGTGTCGTGCCGGACAGCGCGCCACCCCTGGGCATAGTTCGTACATCACCAGCAACCACGCGGGCGACGGCCCGGCGGTCGTGCCCGCCCAGTGCCGCAGGAACGATGGACGACAAGCCGAGACGAAGGAGCAACGGCATGGCGAACGACCAGAACGACGCTACCGCGCGGCGCGACGAATCCCTCGCGGATCCGGTGGCAGGGCGGGCAGGGTGGGACGAGGTCGACGCGCGGGCGGTGGACACCGTGCGGCTGCTGGCCGCCGACGCGGTGCAGAAGGTCGGCAACGGCCATCCGGGCACCGCGATGAGCCTGGCCCCACTGGCGTACCTGCTGTTCCAGAACGTCATGCGCCACGACCCCGGCGACGACCGGTGGCTGGGACGGGACCGCTTCGTGCTCTCCTGCGGCCACTCCAGCCTGACCCTCTACATCCAGCTCTACCTGGCCGGCTACGGCCTGGAACTCTCGGACCTGCAGGCCTACCGGACCTGGGACTCCGCCACCCCCGGGCACCCCGAACACCGGCACACCCCCGGCGTGGAGATGACCACCGGCCCGCTGGGCCAAGGCCTGGCCAGCGCGGTGGGCATGGCGATGGCCGCCCGCCGCGAACGCGGTCTCCTCGACCCGGACGCCGAAGCGGGCACCAGCCCCTTCGACCATCACGTCTACGTGATCGCCTCCGACGGAGACCTGATGGAGGGCGTCACCGGCGAGGCCGCCTCCCTGGCAGGGCACCAGGAACTCGGCGACCTCATCGTCTTCTACGACTCCAACCACATCTCCATCGAGGACGACACCGACATCTCCTTCAGCGAGGACGTCCCGGCCCGCTACGCCGCCTACGGCTGGCACGTGCAGACCGTGGACTGGACGCGCACCGGCCGCTACGTCGAGGACGTCGACGCGCTCCTGGCGGCCACCCGCGCCGCCCGGCAGGAGACCGGCCGCCCTTCGCTGATCATGCTGCGCACCGTGATCGGCTGGCCCGCCCCGACCAAGCAGGACAGCGGCAAGGCCCACGGATCCGCGCTGGGCGAGGACGAGGTCGCCGCCACCAAACGGCTGCTGGGCTTCGACCCCGAAGAGCACTTCGTCGTCGAGGAGGACGTCCTGGGCCGCACACGCGAGGCCGCCGACCGCGGTCGGCAGGTGCACGCCGAGTGGGACGAGAGGTTAGCGGCCTGGCGCACGGCGAACCCCGAGCGCGCCGTCCTGCTGGACCGACTGCGGGAGCAGCGGCTGCCCGACGGCTGGGCGGACGTCCTGCCGACCTTTCCCCCCGACGCCAAGGGCATGGCCACCCGCGCCGCCTCGGGCGAGGTCCTCACCGCGCTGGCCCCGGTCCTGCCCGAGCTGTGGGGCGGCTCCGCCGACCTGGCCGGCAGCAACAACACCACCATGGTCGGCCAGCCGTCCTTCGTCCCGACCGGCCGCCAGACAAAGAACTGGAAGGGCGGCCCCTACGGGCGCACCCTGCACTTCGGCATCCGTGAACACGCCATGGGCGCGATCCTCAACGGCATCGCCCTGCAGGGCCTGACCCGCCCCTACGGCGGCACGTTCCTGACCTTCTCCGACTACATGCGCCCCGCCGTCCGGCTGGCCGCCCTGATGCGACTGCCGGTCACGTACGTCTGGACCCACGACTCCATCGGCCTGGGCGAGGACGGCCCCACCCACCAGCCCGTCGAACACCTGGCCGCACTGCGGGCCATCCCCGGTCTGGACGTCGTGCGCCCAGCCGACGCCAACGAAACCACCGCGTGCTGGCGCACCGTCCTCGAACACGGCGACCGCCCGGCCGGACTGGTCCTCAGTCGCCAGAACCTGCCTGTCCTCGACCGCGACAGCGGCGAGTTCGCCCCCGCACGGGAAGCGGCTCGGGGCGGGTACGTCCTGGCCGAGGCTCCGGGCGGCGCGACGCCGGACGTCATCCTCATCGCGACGGGCTCCGAGGTGCACCTCGCCCTGGAGGCCCGCACCCTGCTGGCGGCCGGGGGACTCGCGGTGCGGGTGGTGTCGATGCCCTGCCGGGAGTGGTTCGCCGCCCAGCCCCAGGACTACCAGGACCAGGTCCTGCCCCCGTACGTACGGGCCCGGGTGAGCGTCGAGGCCGCCATCGGACAGGGCTGGCGGGAGATGGTGGGCGACGCCGGACGGATCGTCAGCCTGGAGCACTACGGCGCGTCCGCCGACTACCAGCGCCTGTACACCGAGTTCGGCATCACCCCCCAGGCGATCGCCGCAGCCGCCCGCGACAGCGTCCTCGACACCCGGCGGGCACCGCGTCCCGGCGGCCACCGGCAGACCTCCACCCCGACCGCAGGTGGCACCGGGGACATCAGTCGCTCCGACACTTGAACGGTGGGCAGGAGGCCGATGTCCGCTTCGCGCGGCCCGGCACCGTCGGCACGCTCCTGGTGATCAGAGTGTCGTGGGGCTGGTGGCGGTGGCCGCCGAGACGTCGCCGAAGCCGGCCGGCAGACCGGTCAGGGCGGCATCCGCAGGTCCTTGCCGCGTCCGCGACCCGCGCCAGGGCTGCCAGGGCTGTGGCGTACCCGGTCGTGGGCGGAATGGGGATCGGCTGCCGTCCCTGGGCCGAGCATCGCCCCAAGGGTGCTAACTTAGGCAAGCCTAACCGAGAAGCGCGACCACACAGCCCAGGGGGGCACCATGGCAGACCAACCGACCCGCCGGACACCGCAGGCCCGCGAAGCACAGGTGCTGCGCACCGAGCGGATCACACCGCACATGGTGCGCCTGGTCCTCGGCGGTGCGGGGTTGGAGGACTTCGACGCCACCGAGTTCACCGACCACTACGTCAAGGTGCTCTTCGCGCCCGAGGGCGTGAGCTACCCGGAGCCCTTCGACATGGCGCGGATCCGCGAGGAGTTCCCGCCCGAGCAGCGGCCGATCACCCGGACGTACACCGTGCGGGCCTGGGACCCGGCCCTGCGCGAGCTGACCATCGACTTCGTGGTGCACGGTGACGAGGGCCTGGCCGGGCCGTGGGCGGCCCGCGCGCAGCCCGGCGAGACGGTGCGCTTCCTGGGCCCCGGCGGCGGCTACGCCCCCGACGCGAGCGCCGACTGGCACCTGCTGGTGGGCGACGAGAGCGCGCTGCCCGCGATCGCCGCTGCGCTGGAACGGATGCCGGCCGATGCCGTCGTGCACGCCTTCATCGAGGTCGCGGACGCCGCGGAGGAGCAGAAGATCGTCTCGCCCGCCGGGGCCGAGATCAGCTGGCTGCACCGCGGCGCCCGCCCGGTGGGCGAGGCGCTGGTCGAGGCGGTGGGCGCGCTGGAATTCCCCGCCGGCACGGCATCCGCGTTCGTGCACGGCGAGGCCGGCTTCGTGAAGGAACTGCGGCGCCTGCTGCGCCTGGAGCGGGGCATCCCGCGCGAGCGGATGTCGGTCTCGGGCTACTGGCGGTCCGGTCAGAGCGACGAGGCCTGGCGGGCGGCCAAGCGCGAGTGGAACGCCCAGGTGGAGGCTGAGCAGGAGTCGGCCGGCTGATCCGCGCCGCCGGGTAGCCGCCCGCCCCACCAGCCTCTGCCCGCCCTCCGTCCCCGCGCCATCCACCTGGTGCGGGGACCGGTCTCGGACCGGGTGGTCCAGGGAGCAGGGTCCGCCGCCTTGTCGGGCGTGGCGGCAGGGTGGCGACGCCGGCCGCATCGAGCACCCGAGCCAACCGGTACTGAGCGCGGAACCGGCCTGCCTATCCCTCATCGACCTCCTGGTCGCCGGCTTCGTTGGCGCGGTCTATCTCGGCCATGTGCTCTTCCGCCCAGGTCCGCAGCCCCGCGAGCGCGGCTTCCAGGGACAGCCCGAGTCCGGTGAGTCGGTAGAAGACCCGTGGCGGCACGGTTGGTTCGACCCGACGCGACACCAGCCCGTCGCGGGTCAGGCTTCGCAGCGTCACGGACAGCATCTTCTGCGAGACGCCGGGCATTCGGCGTCTCAGCTCTGCGAAGCGCACCTCGTCCGGTGCGGCATCGGCGAGCGTCTTGACGGCCATGGACGTCCACTTCGTACCGATGCGGTCCAGCAACTGCCGCGTCGGGCAATGGGGATCGAACAGATCGCCGCGTACCCCACGACCGGCGGCCCGTGCTCCTGGGGTGGTCACCCGTGGCTCACCACCTTCCCTGAAAGTGCCGTCTAGGAAGCGGTCGGACAGTTACCTATCGTTCTGTGGTCACCAATGGTAACCAGTCGGAGGAGCCGTCATGCCCGTCACCACCGCACACCAACTGCGCCGCATCGCGACGAACGGCGTCCAACTCAACGTCGCCATCGCCGGGGACGGACCCGCGGTTCTCCTGCTGCACGGCTTCCCGCACACCTGGCAACTGTGGAGCGGCATCATGGGCCGACTGGCCGGACGGTACCGGGTCATCGCCCCGGACCTGCGAGGCTTCGGTGCCAGTACACGTGCCGTCGAGGGTTACGACGCAGGCACCCTGGCCGCCGACGTCGAAGGACTGCTCGACGCACTCGGCGAGCCCTCGGCAGCGGTGGTCGGCATCGACGCGGGCACCGCCCCCGCCGTCCTGCTCGCGCTGCGCCGGCCCGGCCTTGTCCGGCGCCTGGTCGTCATGGAGGCACTGCTCGGCCGCCTGCCCGGAGTCGAACACGTCGTCGCGGGCGGCGCCCCGTGGTGGTTCGGCTTCCACGCCGTCCCCGGCCTCGCCGAGACCGTCCTGGCCGGCAACGAGACCCCGTACATCGACTGGTTCCTCGACTCGGGGACGCTCGGGCGAGGAGTACCCGACGACATCCGTGCGGCCTTCGTCCACGCGTACACCGGGAGCGAGGCCCTTCGCTGCGCGTTCTCCTACTACCGGGCCCTGCCCACCAGCGCGCAGCAGATCCTGGACGCCGCCGCGACGGCTCGGCTGACCATGCCCACCATGGCCGTCGGCTCTCACCCCGTCGGCACCGGGCTCGAACGCCAACTCCGCCCCATCGCCGACGACCTGGTCGGACACCATCTCCAGGACTGCGGCCACATCATCCCCCTCGACCGCCCCGACGCCTTGTTCGCGCTCCTTGCTCCCTTCCTGTCCGCCGATCTGCCCAAGTGACCGGAGCGGGCGGGAAACGTAGCCGGCGGTGTCCGCGTCGAGCATGACCATGGTGTGGTCCTCAATGCCCAGGCCTCGGGACCTGCCCCGTGTTTCCCGGGCGACTCGGACAGGACGAACCGCAGTCGCCCGACGGCCAGGTTCGTAACAGCCTGTCTTGACGATGAATACTTAGAGTGACTGCTATATGTGAGGGTATGACACATGAACAGCACTCAGCCCCTCCTGGACAGCGCCCGCGGCGCGTCCGGACGGCCCGGCTCGCCGCAGGAGCCCTGGCCCTGATCATGGGCGCCGGAATTCCCCTGGGCCTGGACACCGGCGCCCAGTCACAGCCCCGGGCCGGCGGCTCGCCCCTGGTCAGCGAGACGTTCACCCAGGCCACCGCCCCGGAGTTCACCGGCGTGGGGTCGGCCTGCCTCACCGGCGCGCCGGCTGCCGCCGCGCCCGGCCCCGGGGACCACCCACTCGGCGGCTGCCCAGGCGGCGTGGGTCCGGTGCCGCCCCCCGACGGCGCGCCGCACGGCTACCTGCGGCTGACGGACGCGTCCAACGACCAGGCCGGCGCGGTCCTCTACAACCACGCGCTGCCCGCCAACCAGGGCCTCGATGTCACCTTCGACCAATGGCAGTACGGGAGCACGACCCCGGCCAACCCCGCCGACGGCATCTCGTTCTTCCTGGTGAACGGCGACGGCGCGCTGACCCACCCCGGCGCCTTCGGCGGCAGCCTCGGATACGCGCAGAAGCTTCCCGACGACGACCCCACCGCCACCTTCCTGCCCGGTGTGGACCGCGGCTACCTGGGCGTGGGGCTCGATGTCCTCGGGAACTACTTCGGCGACTGGGAGCACCGCGGCAACGGCTGCCCCACCCGCTCGCCCGCCGGGACGGCGTTCCGCGTCCCCGGCCCCGGGGCCAACATGGTCACGGTGCGCGGCCCGGGCGACGGGATCGAGGGCTACTGCTTCCTGACCGCCACCACCAGCAACTTCAGCACCACCCCACCCTGGCCGTCGACGCTCCCGGGCACCCTGCAAGGACCGCTCACCACGCTGCCCCCGGGGGCCACCCCCGTCCAGGCCGAGACCGCGCTCGAACCCTCGCGCCGCCGGGTCCACGTCGAGCTCACCCCGACGCCCGACCCGGTGCTCACCGTGTCGGTCGACTTCAACGACGGCACCGGCTCCCACCAGGTGCTCAGCACACCCGCCCCGCAACCGGTGCCCGCCACCTACAAGTTCGGGTTCGCGGCCTCCACCGGTCTGTTCACCGACGTGCACCTCATCCGCAACGTGGTGGTGAGCAGCAACCAGCCGCTGCCGCAGCTGAACCTCGTCAAGCAGGTCCGGCAGCCGCTGCCCGGTGACCTGGTGGCCGGGACGCGGGTGCCGTACGACTTCGTGGTCACCAACTCCGGTGCCACGGACATCACCGGCCTCGCCGTCCACGACCCGAAGGTCGGCCCGGTCTCGTGTCCCACGACGACGCTCGCGAGCGGCCATACGGTCACCTGCACCGCCACCTACACCGTCACCGCCGCCGACGTGACCCACGGTTCCATCGACAACACCGCTACTGCGACCGGTACTTCCGATGGCCAGCCGGTCTCCTCGCCGCCGTCCTCGCAGAGCGTGCCGATCGAACGGCCGCCCGGCCTCGCCATCGAGAAGCAGGCGCACACGCCCGGCCCCTACGCGGCCGGGCAGACGGTCACCTTCCGCTACATCGTCCAGAACACCGGGGGCACCGAGCTGACCGGCGTCCACGTGACCGACGACCACGTCACCGACATCACCTGTGCCTCGACCACACTCGCCCCGGCGGGAAGCCCGGGCGACCGCACCACCTGCCACGGCACGTACACGATCACCGAGAACGACGCTGCGGCCGGCTCCGTCACCAACACCGCCACCGCCACCGGTACGGCGAACGGCCACCCGGTCACGTCCCCGCAAACCCAGCTGACGCTGCCGATCGGGGAGCCGCACCTCACCCTGAAGAAGCGGGTCCTCTCGCACGGCCCCTACGCCGTCGGCGACACGGTGGAGTACTCCTACACGGTCACCAACACCGGCAGCACCGACCTGCACGGCGTGCTGGTCGACGACGACCGCATCGCCAGCGTCAGCTGCGAGGCGACCACGCTGACGCCGGGGGCCGGCACCACCTGCCACGGCACCTACACCATCACCCTGGCCGACATCGAAGCCTGCAAGACGGCCCACCACCGCGGCGGCGGCGAGAAGGGCTGCGACATCACCAACGTGGCGTTCGCGGCGGCCACCGACCCGCACGGGAACCCGATCGTCAGCGAACCCGCCAAGGCCACCATCACCGTGGGGGAGAAGAAGGACTCCTACTGCCACAAGCACCCCGGCCACGGCCACTGCCGCAAGGGGCTGACCGAGCCAGCGACCGACCAGGAAGATGACTGACGCTACCTCGCCACCCCCGGCCGGCCACGAGCTGACGTCCGGGCAGTAGCCGGTCGACTGGTTGCCGACCTCGTCGACCGCCCACCGCCCGGACCCCTCGCGGAAACCGATCTCGCCGACGCTCAGGACCACGTCTCCACCGGCGGCGGGTCCGGTGTTGTCCTTCCCCGTGAGGCTCGCCGTCCCCGCTGTTGCCGTTGTTTCCGTCGAGACCGGAAATTCTTCGGCGCGCCCCCGCCCGGGTAACCGCGCTCAGGCCTCCAGGACAGGAGGATTTCCCGTCCCGCTCGGGGAGGGGAAGTCGGCGGGGTTGTCGATGCTGCGGGACTGCTCGGTGAGGTCGCCGGCGGGGAACTCGCCGGCCTGCCGCCGGCCGTCCCGGCGATGTCAGCCGTCCCGGCGGTGCCCGCCGCCCTGGGGCGCTGTGTCCCGGGGTGCCGGGTCGGTTGGGTTGACCACCTGTTAGCGTGCGCGAATGGAAGATCTGGGAGCTGTGGTTTGGCCGCCTGAGCCGGTCAGGACCGGGAGGCTCGTGCTCCGTGAGTCCGAGATCCGGGACCGTGCGGAGTTCATCGAGCTGCTCGCCTCGCCGGAGGTGCACGCCTACCTCGGTGGCCCCCGGCCGCGTGACGAGCTTGAGCGCGAGATGCCCGGGGCGCCGGAGCGGTGGCCCGGGAGTTTCGTCGTCGACCTCGACGGGTCGATGATCGGCCAGATCCTGCTCAGGAGGGCGACGGGGCACCGCCGTCCGGCTGCCGCGGGGAAGATCGATCTCGGCTACCTGTTCCTGCCGCGGGCGTGGGGATTCGGGTACGCCACCGAGGCGTGCGCGGCGGCACTCGGCTGGCTCGCCGACGCGCTTCCCGGCGAGCCGGTGGTGCTCACCACCCAGAGCGCCAACGTCGGCTCGATGCGTCTGGCGGCGAAGCTGGGGTTCACCGAGCTGGAGCGGTTCGAGGCCTGGGGCGCCGAGCAGTGGCTTGGCATGCGCTCCCCGGCCACGTCGTCCGATTGAGTCTGCGACGCAACCGCCGGTGAGCACCCGCCCACCTGCGCGCGGGAGGGACCTGTGGGTTCTCGGCCAGACGCCGTCGGGAGCCGGCGCACCTGTCGTCCTCTCGTGGCGGAGAGGGGCGCTTCTCGCGCGTCCAGGCGGGCGCGGGCCCGGCGCGCGTGTGCCGGTCGTGGCCGTCGCGCCGGATGTGCCGCTCAGGAATTGGCGCGGAGCAGCACCGGCCTCCTGCCCCGGCACTCCAGCGGGCTCGGCAGTGAGCTCCGGCTGGAGTGCTGGGGCAGGAGGCTGGTGCGGCGTGTGCGATCAGGCGTTCTGCGCCCCGTTGAAGACGTTGTAGGCGTCGTCACGGTAGTAGGCGCTCACCGCCCACCACTTGCCCTGCCAGCTGTTGCCCGTGACGAAGTCGCCGGTCTGCACGGCCGAGCCGTCGTTCTGGTCGTAGTTCACGAAGAACGGCCCGCCGCTGGCACCTCCGCCCAGTCCGATGCAGTTGTCGATCCGCGCGGTGGGCGGCTGCTCGGGGCCGGCCACCGGCTGGCCGCCGCACCAGAGCATGTGCTCCTGGCTGGCAGGAACCACTCCGGGGATGCCGATGATGTGCGCGTAGTTGTTGATGTCCCGGTTGAACCCGATGCCGGTGGCCCCGACGACATCCGCGATGTGGCGGCCGTTCAGCGTGTTCAGCACGATGAAGGCGATGTCGCCCTGCGGAGCGGGGGCGTCGACCCAGCCGGCCGCCCGCCAGGTCCACCAGCCGTAGGGGGCGTTCCCCGCGTCGTAGCCGGGAGCGAACGTGAAGTCGTGCCCGCCCTCCACGCAGTGCCGGGCGGTGGCGATGACGTCGCGGTTGGCGCTGGAGACGACGTTGGCGGTGCACACGCCGCCCCCGGTGAGCAGCCGCCCCGTGGTGCCCCAGACGCTGGCCTTGGCGCCGGCCGTCGCGCTGGCGTTGGCCTTGGCGCCTCCCTTCGGGCTGACGGTCGGTTCGGTCGCGTGGATCGTCAGCGGTTGGCCGTCGAGGGAGCTCTCCTTCTCGGGCGTCCAGCTCGTACGGCCGGCATCCGCCGGGTTGATCACGACGTGGCTCTTGCCGCTGACCCTCTCGATCGGTGTGGCGCCCGTGGCCGGTGCGGCGGACGAGGCCGGCACGGCCAGGCCGAGGGCCGCCACCGATACCAGGACTGCTGCGAGGAGACCGCGCATGCGCATGGGTGTCCTTTCCTTCGCTGTGGGGTGTGTTGTCCCGTCAGCTTGGAGGCCGCATGTCAACAACGAGTCAACAACATGTCAATGACCGTCGTAGCGACCGGCGTCGGCGACCTCCGGCAGGAGCTCGAACCCCACCCCGCCCGCCCGATGCCCCTGCGGCTGACGAAAGACGACCCCCGGGTTCGGCGGCCCGCCCGGTGCGGCCGGCTCGGACCGGGCCGCAGGTGCGCGGGCGGTTACGGGGAAGCTTCCGAAACGAGAACCGTTTCCAAAAACCCCGCCATCGATCGGTCAAGGTCTGTCAGAACGCGGCCGTAGCGACCGCCCGCTGCGCCAGGGTGGGCGCCATGAGACTCCTCAAGCCCCGTCCTGCCCCGCGCGCGGGCCGAACGCCGTTCCGCGCGCTGCCGCTGATCGCGCTGGTCGTGGCCGGCGCGGTGATATCCCTCGGTACGGTCGTCCCGGCCGCGGCCGCGACCTCCCGGGTCGACCTGAACGTCCTCGTCGTCACGGACGGCAACCCGTGGGTCGAGGGCATCCGCAAGCAGCTGGTCTCCGAGGGCGTGCCGACCACCGTGGTCGACCTCACCAGCAGCAACCGCGTGACCCTCACGGCGTCCTTCCTCGCCGACGCCCTGGCCGACGGCACACCGCACGGCCACTTCGAGGGCGTCGTCCTGCCCAACGACGCGCCGAGCCAGCTCTCCACCGCCGAACTCTCCGCCCTCACCGGCTACGAGCAGGCCTACCACGTCCGGCAGGTCGACTCCTACGTGTGGCCGGGCACCAACACCGGTCTGAACACGCCCGCGTGGACCGGTTCGC
Source organism: Kitasatospora sp. NPDC094016 (assembly GCF_040304045.1). Classification (NCBI taxonomy): domain Bacteria; kingdom Bacillati; phylum Actinomycetota; class Actinomycetes; order Kitasatosporales; family Streptomycetaceae; genus Kitasatospora; species Kitasatospora sp. NPDC094016. The sequence goes on along the minus strand of NZ_JBEOUK010000012.1, from coordinate 96,446 downwards.
TCGACGCGACCACCGCCACCGCGTCCTCCTCCGCCCGGACCGACGCCTTCCGCTACCTCAACGGCCCGGTGCCGTTCGAGGGCACCGCGGGCGGCACCGGCTCGTACGGCGCGCTGGCCACGCCGCTGCCCGACAACCCGGCCACCGGCTCGCACTTCGAACCGTTCCTCACCGAGACGGTGCCCGGCACCTCGACGCAGGGCGTGCTCGCAGGTGTCTACACCAGCGGCGGCCGCCAGCAGTTGGTCCTCACCTTCGCGTACAACTACGACCAGCAGCAGTTCCGGCTGCTCGCACACGGGATCGTCGACTGGGTGACGCGGGGCGTCCACCTGGGTTACTGGCGCAACTACTTCTCGGCACACATCGACGACCTGTTCAACGCCAACTCCCGGTGGAGCCAGAGCGGCAAGTGCACCCCGGGCGAAGGCGACTGCGCCGCCGGCGTACCGGACACCACGCCCATCCGGATGGCCGCCTCCGACGTCACCGACACGGTGAACTGGCAGCAGCAGAACGGCTACACCCTGGACTTCCTGTTCAACGCCGGCCCGGGTGTCGAGTACCAGGAGGAGCAGGGCGGCGACGACCCGCTGAGCGACGCGCTGCTGGCGAACAAGAGCAGCTTCCGGTGGGTCAACCACACCTACGACCACCCGTTCCTGGGCTGCGTGCAGGACTTCTCGGTGATCCCCTGGCGGTGCCAGACCGACGCCTCGGGCGCCATCGAATACGTCGACCAGCCCACCATCAGCTCCCAGATCACCCAGAACATCCAGTTCGCCCAGGCCAACGGCCTCCCGTTCCGGCCGAACGAGCTGGTCGCGGGCGAGCACTCCGGCACCGTGATGCTGCCGCAGCAGCCCGACGACAACCCGAACTTCCTGGCCGCGCTGAGTGCCAACAACATCCAGTGGCTGGGTGTCGACGCCTCCCGCGAGAGCGGGCAGCGCCAGATCGCCTCCGCGCTCGGCACCCCGCGCCACCCGGTCAACGTGTTCTACAACGTCTCCACCCAGGCCGACGAGGTGAGCGAGTACAACTGGCTCTACACCTCCAAGGCGAACGGCGGCAGCGGCAACTGCGAGGCCAACCCGGCCACCACGACCTGCATCGCGCCGCTGGACCCGAACACCGCCTGGTCGAGCTACGTCCTGCCGCTGCAGGTCAGGATCACCCTCGGGTACGTGCTGTCCAACGACCCGCGGCCCTTCTTCATGCACCAGTCCAACCTGACCGACGACAAGCTGGCCCTGCAGACCCTCACCGGCATCCTGTCCACCTACCGCACCTGGTTCACCGCGGACACCCCGGTGGTCAACCAGACCCTCACCGACTCCGGGACGGTCCTCCAGCAACAGGCCGGCTGGCAGCACGCCCAGAACACGGGCTCGGCCACCGGCTACATCCAGGGCGGCGTGGTCACCCTCCAGGGGGCCTCCGGCACCGCCGTGCCGGTCACCGTGCCCGCCGGCACCACCGTCACCGGCGGCGCCGCCTTCGGCGCCGCGTACGGCGGCGAGCAGTCCGCGAACACCACGCTCGGCGCGACGGCGACCGCACTGACGCTGCCCACGAACGTGTTCGGTACGGTGGCCGACTCGACCCCCACCGGCCCGGGCGCGGAGCTCGCCTCCTACGCCAAGGGCTCCCCGCACGACGTGCGCCGCGACGGCGACGCCATCGTCATCACCGACCCGACCGGCACCCACGTCCTACCCAGGCTCGCCGGCGCGCCGGAGGAGCAGCTGCACATCGGCGACCACCACCACAACCCGTACAACGCCGTCCCGAAGGCACCGGCCAAGAAGTAGCCCGCACCCCGCGCCGCGCACCCCGTACCGCGGCGGCGGGCCGCACGAGCGCTCCCCGGCCCGTGCGGCCCGCCGCCCGCCGTCGGCCCGGCTACGCGGTGCCGACGGTGAGCCGGGTGATGGTCCCGACCACCTCGGTGTCGGTCGCGTCGAGCAGCGAGGCCCGGACGGCCGCCGTGTCACCCGCGGCGTAGCGGCTCTGGTTCAAAGTCGTGACCGGGAAGGTCACTTGGACATTCGCGCCCGTGCAGTTCGGGGTGAAACGGGCGTAGCCAAGGGCGCCGGACGTACGGTCCTCGGCGGTCACGGTCGCGGACGCGACGAAACCGCCGGCGTCGCAGGAGTACGCGACGGTGACGTTCACCGTCGCCGAGGCGCCACCGGAAACGGTCGCGCCGTCGACCCGCACCCCGGTACCGGCGTGCGCCGGGGCCGCTCCGAGCACCGCCCCCGCGAGCAGTACGGGTACGCCGAGCAGAGTCACGATCCTGCCGTTCATGATGTCCCTCCCCATGTCGATCACCGATGTCACGCCGATGACGACGGACCGGCCGGGCGGCGGTCGGTCCCGGAGTCCTTCCCGGGGTGACACGCCGGGGGCGGCACCACCGGCAGCGTCACCGCCGTGACCTGCAAAACAGATCTGACCATACATCATCAATACCAACTGGCAGGGAAGTTGACCCAGGTCGCGGAGTCACTCCGCCTGGACTCTGCGCCGGGGCCTGACCGCCGACGCCCGGCAGCGGGAGGCGACGGAGCAGCTGGCCGCCGTCCGCCCCAGCGAGGTTCTGACTGTGACCGTCGCCGCTGACAGGCGTCCCGAGGGGGCTGCCCGCGTCGCCCGCTACCGCCTCGGCGAGTTCGGCGAGTTCGGGCGTGTTCGAGGTCGCGGCCGCAGACCGGTGGCGGATCACTCCCCGGGTTCGACCCACTGCGACCGCCAGGCCGGCGGGTCGAACGGGTCGGCGAAGTACTGCGTCTCCCTCACCACGCGTCCTGCCGAGAACTCCATGATGCTCACGGTCTGCGTGGGCTTGCCGTCATAGGTGAGCACGAATTCGGTCACCCAGAGGTCGCCGGATCCGAGGATCCTGCGCACGGTGAAGGTCCGGACCGCGGGATGCTGGGTGCGCAGTGCCTGGATGTTGCTCCTGCCGCGGATGACCTCGCCGGACTGCGGGTACTCGACGATGACGTCGTCGGCGTAGATGTCGTGTTCCGCGTCCGCGTCGCCGCTGTTCGATGCGGCCCAGTGCCGGTCCAGCAGGCCCCGGGCAACCGTCGCTTCCACCGTCATGGCCCTTTCGCTCGGAACACCACGTGCCCGATGTCCTGCGACGCGGGCGCGTGCCTGGGCGGGATCGCTCCAGGACTGGTCACTTGAGGATCTCCAGCATCCGGTTCCCGAGGACCGCGGCCGAGGCCGGGTTCTGTCCGGTCACCAGGTTGCGGTCCTCGACCATGTAGGGCTCCCAGACCGGACCGCGGCTGAAGTCGACCCCGACCTTCGCCTTCACGTCGGTCTCCAGCAGCCACGGCGCCCTGGAGGCCAGTCCCACGCCGTCCTCCTCCTCGTCGGTGAAGCAGGTGATGTGGTAGCCCTTGAACGGCGACTCGCCGTGGATCCTGGTGGCCAGCATCGCGGCGGGACCGTGGCAGACGATGAACAGCGGGTTGCCCGAGGCCAGTTGCCGGGTCAGCAGCCGCCCCACGTCGGCGTCCCACGCCAGGTCCGCCATCGGACCGTGACCGCCGGGCAGGTAGACCGCGTCGTAGTCCTCCAGGCGCACGTCCGACAGCTGCAGCGGTCGACGCAGCACCTCCGCGGAACGGATGATGGCCTCCAGCTCCAGGGCGCTGTCGTTTCCGCCGACCATCTCGGGACGCAGGCTCATCATGTCGACGGTCGGCGTCACACCGTTCGGCGTCGCGACGACGACCTCGTGACCGGCGTCCGTGAGGATCTTGTACGGGTTCGCGAACTCCTCGGCCCAGTAGCCGGTCGCGTGCCGCGTGCCGTCCTTCAACACCCAGTAGGTGGCTCCGCTGACGATGAAAAGCACCTTTGCCATGGCAGAAATCCCCTCTCGGACGCATGCCAGGAGTGGGTTCGGCGGGATGCCCCACGCAACCGACCCGCCCCACCGGTTTTTCGCCCCTCGCCCCACGCAACCACGCTAGGCAGCTGCGCCGACCGCGCGCAACCCGGCGCCCCGTCGGCGCTCTGCCACACGTATCGCGCCGTCGGTGGTGGCGCCCGCCGCCCCGGACACACCCGACCCCGGACACACCCGGCCCCGGACACATCCGGTCACATGTCCAGGACCACGTCGGCCGGGGGCGTCGAACAGCAGATGAGCGCGCTTCCCGTGGCGGGGGGCTCCAGGGGCTGCGGGGCGTACTCGACGTGGCCGGAGAGGAGCGCGGTCTCGCAGGTGTGGCAGATTCCGGTGCGGCAGGACCAGCGCACGGGCACGTCGCACGCCTCGGCGAGTCCGAGCAGCGTGCCGTAGTCAGGGTGCCAGGGGACGATCAGCCCGCTGCGCGCGAAGGCTACGGACGGTCCCGGGCGGCCGGCGGGAGGAGCGGCCGGCTGGTGCGGCGCCCGGGCGGGTCCGGTCACCACACCGGGGGTGACGGCGGACGTGGCCCCGAAGACCTCGGTGTGGATCCGGGAGGACGGCAGGCCGCAGGCCTGAAGGGCTCCGGTCATGTCCCGCATGAACGGGCTCGGCCCGCAGATGTAGGCGTCGGCGTCCGGAGGCGGCTCCAGGCCGCGGATCCGCTCGGGACTGAACCGCCCACTGACCGTGTAGTCGACACCTGGGCGGTCGACGTCGGACGGGCGGCTGTAGGAGACGAACGACCGGCCCGCGGGCAGCTGGGCGAGCAGTGCGCGCACTTCGCCGGCGAACGGGTGGTTCTCGCCGTCCCGGGCCGCGTGCAGCCACCACACCGCGCGCTGCGAGTGCTCCGCGGCCAGGGCGTGCAGCATGGCCAGGACCGGGGTGGCGCCGACACCGGCGGACAGCAGCAGGACCGGAGTGTCCGCGTCAGCGAGCAGGAACGTGCCGCGCGGCGCGGCGACATCGAGGACGTCACCCACCTTCACGTGCTGGCGCAGGTAGGTGCTGGCGACACCGTTCGGCTCCTGCTTGACACTGATGCGGTACGTTTCGGCGCCCGGTCGGCCGGAGAGCGAGTAGTTGCGGATGACCGGGGAGGCCTGTGGGTCCGGCCGCAGGCGGACCGTGAGGAACTGCCCCGGCAGAGCGGCGGGGAGGGGCTCGCCGTCGACCGCCGCCAGAGTGAGCGAGAAGATGCCCGCGCTCTCCGGCTCGATGCGGGAGACTTCGAGCCGACGGAACCCGGGCCAGGCAGGCGGCGGGCTGCTGGTGGTCAGCCCGCGGTTTCCACCCGCGGCGCCGGAGCCGCGGTCCGCGTCGTCGAGCAGCGCTCTCAGCGAGGTTTTCCAGCCGGGGCTCAACGCGGTGATGCGCAGGGCCCGTTCGAGCTGCGGCCGGGCGTGGCCGGGCAGGTAGAGCAGCGCGTCGATCTCCGCGACGGTCATCGCCTCGGGGCCCGAGGCGATCTTCACGATCTCGTCGCCGGCCCGCACCCGCCCTTCGGTCAGCACCCGCATGTAGAAGCCCGGGCGGCGATGGGACACCAGCAGGGCGGCCATCTGCGGCTCGCCGAGCCGCAACCCCACGCGGTAGCACGTCACGCGGGGTTGGGTGACCTCGAAGACCGCACCGCCGATCCCGTAGCGGTCACCGATGCACACCTCGTCGTCGGCGAGTCCGTCCACGGTGAGGTTCTCGCCGAACTGGCCGTACGTGAAGTCGTCCCGCTTCAGGTGCTCCTGCCAATGGCGGTAGGAGCTCAACTGGTACACCAGTACGGCACGTTGCTCGCCGCCGTGCCCGGCGAGGTCGCCCTGCCCGTCGCCGTCCAGGTTGAGCCGGCGCGCCATCACGGGCCCGGCGACGGGGTGCTTCCAGATGCCGGTGCGGGTGGTCCTGCCCTGCCAGGGAACGTCCTTGGGCATGCCGACGTTCACGGCGATGAGAACGGCCATGACCTGTGCTCCTCCCGCGCTCGACAGACCGGTTCCTCCAGCGTCGTACGGTCGGCCGCCGACCGCACCCGAAGAGCCCTGCGCGGCGCCGGGGCGCGGCGACGGCGACACCACCACCCACACCGCCACCGACCCCACCACGACCGAGCACGACGAGCACGACGAGCACGACATGCGCTGCGACCACCACGAGCACTGGTGGACCAACCCGCTTGCGGTGCCCGCTCTCGGAGGGCCCTGGGCGGGGCCGCCGGTCCGGTGCGGATGCGCGGTGGGCCATTGGTGTGCAGGGTGGATGGGTACGGTCCGGGCTGCCCGGCGGCGGCAGTCCGTCCAGCCGTGGATGCGCTCGGTGGGCGGGTGATCGCCCGGCCGCCGGTGAACTTCCCGGGAGCGCCGTCGACGACCGAAGGAGACGCCATGCCCACCTGGAAGGTCCTCCGCCGGGCTCTGGCCCCGACCGCCCTCGCCGCCGTGTTGGCCGCGCCGTTCACGATGCCGTCGCCGGCGCTCGCCACGGGGGCCTTCACCCCGCGGGTGGTGGCCGCTGCCGCGCCGGTGTCGTTCGTCGGCCTGCCCGACCGGCCGCTGCCGTCCGACCACGCGGCGCACCCGATCACTGTCACCTACCGCAACGACTCGTCGGCGGACCGGACCGTCGCCCCGCAGATCCTCGTCGAGTCACCGGACAACGGGCCCTTCCTCGCCCCGACGGACATCAAGCTGGAGGTCCTGAGCGGCGGCCACTGGAGGACCGTGCGGCTGGCCAGCCAGACCGGAACGCTGTACACCGACCTCACCCGGGCGAAACTGGTCCTCCACAGCCATCACACCCTCACCCAGCGGTACCGGCTCACCGTCGTCAAGGCCGGCCCGGGCACGGTCCAGCCCAGGATCGCGCTGTACGCCTGAAACCCTCGGGGCTTCGCCGGCCGCAGGGGCCGCATGGGCCGCGCCGAGGTGCCCGGCGACTCGCACACGGCCACGAACGACGCCGGGACGTCTTCGGAGCGGGGTGTGCCGACGGGGCGGGCGTCCCGGTGGCCGGCCGGGATCCCGTGACGGCTTCGCGCCCGGCCCGACTGCCGCCCTGCCGACCACGGGGCCGACAGCTGGGGCGACGTCCTGTGGTGCCGTTCCCGCGTCGCCGGGTGTGGTGCCGTTCCCGCGCCGTCCGGGTGTGGTGCCGTTCCCGCGCCGTCCGGGTGTGGTGGCGGTCTCACTGGCGGCCGATCGGCGGTGACCCGGCGTGGTGGCGGCGGGCCGGTCGGTGATGGCGGCGGGGCTGGGGCCGTGAGTGCGCTCACATGCGAATGCGGTGTACGACGACGGATAGTGGTGTCCGTTTTGCACTATTTTGCAACTATTTGGTGTGTTATTGGGGGGTGTTTGCGCAGGCAGAGCGGGATCGGCGCGCTCCGGGCGGCCCGCCTCTCGAACCAGTGCCGGTCGCTTCGCTACGACGGCGGATCGTAGCGAGGGGGTCTTGGCGAGCGCCGATCCGGTCTGGCAACTTGGCATTCATCGCCAGCCACACCGGCTCCTGTCCCACCGGTGAACGGCTTACCGCCGAGTCACACCCCGCGACCGTTCGGCCCCTGTCCGGCCACGGTCGAGGCGGGGAGTGACACCGGCTCAACTGATTGAGGTCTTTCTTTCTATGCCCGCTTTCAAGCTCCGCATGCGTACCTCTGCCGTGATTCTTGCCGGTGCCGCCGGTGTGACCGCCCTGGGTGCCGCCGTGGTCCCCGCCGTCGCCTCGGCCGCGGATGCCTCCCCGCAGGCCATCGCCGCTCAGATCGTGCCGGCGGACCAGCTGGCCTCGTTCAGCCAGATCATCTCCCACGAGTCGGGCTGGAACGTCACGGCGACCAACCCGAGCTCGGGCTCGTACGGTCTGGGCCAGGCGCTGCCGGCCTCCAAGATGGCCTCGGCCGGCGCGGACTGGAAGACCAACCCGTCCACCCAGATCAAGTGGTCGCTGGACTACATGAACACCCGCTACGGCAGCCCGAACGCCGCCTGGAACTTCTGGCAGGCCAACCACTGGTACTAAGCCGACCACTCGGCTTCCCCTCACCCCGGGGGCCGGACAGGGGCAACCGGAGTGACCCACGAGGGCCTGTTCCCGCGCATCCGCGCGGGAACAGGCCCTCGTGCCGTCTCCAGGCCGTTCGAAACATCCCGATCGGCAGCAGCGCACCCGCCCGGCGCGCGGCAGCGCATCGCCGGGCGTCGCGTCCGTCGGTGGCCTGACGTCCTGGTCGTGCCCGACCTGCGTCGGCGCCCACACACCCGGTGCCGCGAACCACCCGGCACGCTCGACCGACCCGCAGGGCCGTGACGGACCGCCCGAGCCGCGGGCAGGCGGAAGCCGGTTCGGATGTTCGGGTCAGCCGAGCTCGTTCTTGTGGACGACGCCGTCCTTGACGATCAGTCGCAGGTTGCGTTCGGGGTCGGCGAGGACGGACAGGTCGGTGGTCGGGTCGCCGTCGACGACCAGGAGGTCGGCCCATGCTCCCGGCGCGATGACGCCGAGCGGCGCGGCGCGATAGGGGTCTCGGCGGCCGGACAGGCGGAACAGCTCGGCGTTGCCGGAGGTGGCCGTCCGCAGGGCCTCGACCGGGCTGAGGTGGCTGCCGAGCCGGACGAGCATCTCGTTCTGCCGGTGGGCCTTACCGGGGTCGAGCACCAGGTCGGTGCCGAAGGCCAGCCGCACGCCGTGCTTCACCGCCCAGGCGATGGTGCGGGCGACGCCTTCGCAGACCTCGCGATTCCTGCGGTCGCTGTCCGGAGAGGCGTACTGGTGGTCGTCGACCTCGAACGGCTGGGTGCTCAGCCACACGCCCTGCTCCGCGAGGTAGCGGATGGTGCCCTCGTCGGCGAGGTGCCCGTGCTCGATGCAGCGCGCTCCGGCCCGCACCGCCCGGCGGACGCCTTCGGAGGTGTAGACGTGCACGGTCACGTAGGTGCCCCAGTCGGAGGCCGCGGCGACGGCGGCCTCCAGCTCGGCCGTGGTGAACTGCAGGACGTCCAGCGGGTCGAACTCGGAGATGACGCCGCCGCCGGCCATCAGCTTGATCTGGGTGGCTCCCTTCTTCAGCTGCTCGCGCACCGCGGCGAGCACCCGTTCCGGTCCGTCGGCCACCCGGGTGAACCCGATCTGTTCGGTGCGGGCCGGTGGCCCGCCCAGGGCGGTCGGGGCGTCGTGGACCGCCCCGAAGTCGCCGTGGCCCGCGGTCTGGGAGACGGCCGCCTGGCTCGGGTAGATCCGTGGGCCCGGGAACAGCCCGCGGTCCAGTACGCGCCGGAGAGGTTCGGTGTCTCCGGCCATGTCCCGCACGGTGGTGAAGCCGCGCATCAGCATGTCGCGGGCCGCGGCCAGGGCCTGGTAGTGGAGGGTGCCGGTCGGCGCGAGCTGGAGCTCCGCCATGGTGCCGCCGATCGCGAACAGGTGGACGTGCGCGTCGGTGAGGCCGGGGAGGAGGGTGCGGCCTCCGCCGTCCAGCACCGTCGCGCCTGCGGGGAGGCCGGGCGGGAGGGGGCGGCCCAGCACCACCTCCGCGATCCGGTCCCGTTGGACCAGGACGTGCCCCGGCACCGACTCCGCCCCGATCCCGTCGAAGACGCGCACGTTCGTCACCAGCAGCCCGGCACCCGAGTCGTCGACACCCATGCCGCCATCCTCGGCCGGTCACGGGACCGGGACCAGCGGGACAGGCCGATCCGCCGGGGCGACGCTCCCACCAGTTCACCGAACAGCGTCCGTGGGGAACTCGACCCGGACCCGCAGTCCGCCCGCGCCGCCGGGGACGGCGGTGACGACGGCGTGATGGGCACGCGCGATGGAGGCGACGATGGACAGGCCCAGGCCCGCGCCCTCACCCGGGCTGTGCCGACGCTCCCGAAGGCGCCGGAAGGGCTCGAAGAGATAGGGGACGGTCTCCGGCGGCACCTGGGGGCCGGTGTTGGCGATCTCCAGGACACCGTCGCGCACGCCGACCTCGACCCGGCCGCCGTCGTGGTTGTAGCGCAGGGCGTTGCCGACCAGGTTGCGCACCAGGTGTGCCAGCAGCACCGGATCACCCTCGACGGACACGGGGGCGGTGTCGGTCCGGACGGTGACGCGGTTCTCCCGGGCTTCCTGCGAGGCGGCGCACTCGGCGGCCACCGCGCGGGCCAGCTGGTCCAGTGCGACCGGTTCGCGCCGGTCCAGCCTCTGGTCGGAGACGGACAGCAGCAGCAGGCCCTCGATGAGCCGTTCGCTGCTCTCGGAGACCTCGATCAGTTTGCGGCGGACCCGGGCGACGGCCGCCGGGTCCTCGGTGGCCAGCCCGATCTCGGCCGCGGCCCGTTGCACCGCGAGCGGGGTCCGCAGCTCGTGCGCGGCGTTGGCCGCGAACCGCTGCTGCGCACCCACCAGTTGTTCCATGCGGTCGAGCATGGCGTCGAAGGTGTCGGCGAGCTGTTTGAGCTCGCCCGGGGGTGCGTCGAGGGCGATCCGCTCGTGCAGGTTCTCACCCGAGAGCCGCCGCGCCGTGTTGGTGATCACCGCCACCGGGCGCAGCACCCGCCCCGACATCCACCAGGCGAGCGCCACCGAGATGACGGCGAAGGCGGCCAGAGCGATCAGGGAGACGGTCAGCAGCTGGTTCTGGGCTGCCTGCTCGGCGGCCTGGGTGACGACCTTGACGGCCTGGAAGTGGGACTGTCCGCCGTCGGCGGAGGTGGTTCCGGGTAGAGCGTTCGCGGGTGCGGCGGTTCCCACCGTGAGGGTTTTCGCCGCGGCGGGGTCCGGGGTCGCCAGTGTGGCCAGTCGCGGTTCGACGGCGACGGCCGTGCTGATCGAGGTGTACAGGCCCTCCCGGACCAGGAAGTTGACCAGGAACATGAGCATGGCCCCGGCGAGGACGAGCAGCCCGCCGTAGAGCATGGTCAGCCGGCCCCGTTCCCCGCCCGGCAGACGCGGGCGTGGTCGGCCGGGCAGGGGAAGGCGGTTCAGGCCGGCTGCGGCGAAGCGCCTCATGTCGGGACGCCGATGCGGTAGCCGTGGCCGGGCACGGTGTCGATGACCGAGGGCTCGCCGAGCTTGGCGCGGAGCTTGCTGAGGACGACCCGCACCGCGTTGGTGCGGTATCCCATGTTCTGCTCCCACACCTGCTCGATCAGGTCCTCGCCGCAGACGACGGCGCCCTCGGCCTGCATCAGCACCTCCAGTACGCCGAACTCCTTGCGGGACAGGGCGAGGTAGCGGCCCTCCCGGAAGGCCTGGCGGCGGGCGGTGTCGAGGGTGATGCCCGCACGTTCGATGACCGGCGGGAGGGCGGGGTGGGTGCGGCGGCCGAGCGCCAGGACCCGGGCCAGCAGTTCCTCGTAGGCGAACGGCTTGGTGAGGTAGTCGTCCGCGCCCAGGTCCAGGCCGTCGACGCGGTCGCGGACGGTACCGGAGGCGGTGAGCATCAGCACCCGGGTCAGCAGCCGCTGCTCGACGACGCTCTGGCACACCTCGTCGCCGTGCGCCCCGGGCAGATCGCGGTCGAGCACGAGCACGGCGTAGTCGGTGAGCCTCAGCCGCTCCAGCGCGTCGGCGCCGTTGTACACGACGTCGACGGCCAGGGCGTCGCGCCGCAATCCCTCGGCGATCATGTCCGCCAGGAATTCCTCGTCCTCCACGATCAGTACACGCATGACACCAGGTGTACCCGAAACCCACCTTTCGTCGCCGTAAAGGTCTCGGCTGACAGCGGCGAAATGCGGGTGCGTGCCAGCCTCTGCGTGGTCGAAGCGGTCGAAGTGCTCGGCCACTCGTCATCGGACACGGAGGAATTCCATGCGGAACCACATGCGGAACCACAGGTACGGCGCGGCGGCCGCGCTGGTGGCGGGGATCGCGCTGTTCGCCACGGCCTGTGGCGCGGGCGGCACGGGCTCCGGCGGGGGCGGCGGCTCGGACTCGTCGGGCAAGGGCGCGGCGGCGGACCAGGCCTACGAGCACCGTAAGTGCCTGCGCGAACACGGCGCCCAGGTGAAGGAGCCCGAGCCGGGCCAGGACCCGCGGGCCATGGTCCTGGAGGGCGGCCAGGACAAGATGGCGGAAGCCCTCAAGGCCTGCGGGGGAGCCGGTGGCTCGGGCGGCGCGAAGATGTCCCAGGCCGACAAGGACAAGGCCCTCGAATTCGCCCGGTGCATGCGCGGTAACGGTGTGGACATGCCGGATCCGAAGTTCGACGGCGACTCGGCGATGTCGGGATCGGCGATGAAGGTCCCGGAGGGCGCCGAGAAGGACAGGTTCGACCAGGCGAACAAGGCGTGCAGTGGTCAGAATGCGCAGTGAGCGCGGGCGCAGCCGCCGTACGTACCTGATCGCCGTGCTGGCCACCTCGGTCACGCTGGCGGGCGGGGTCACGGCCCTCTCGCAGGCCGGAGGCAGCGGCAACGCCGGCGTGGCACGCACGGACGGGCTGCCGCCGAGCACGGGCTCGGTGGAACGGCAGGACCTGAGCAGCCGGACCCGGGTGGACGGGGTCCTCGGCTACGCGGAGGAGCGCCGGATCAACGCCGGTGTACCGGGCACCCTCACCTGGCTCCCGGAGGCCGGCGCGGTGGTGAAACGCGACGGGGTCCTCTACGAGGTCGACGGCCGGAAGGTCCGGCTCATGTACGGCGAGCGCCCGATGTACCGGACGCTGAAGGCCGGAGACGAGGGTCCGGACGTCAGACAGCTGAAGGAGAACCTCCGCGACCTGGGCTACGGCAAGGGGCTGGCCGCGGACGAGAAGTTCACCGCCGGTACGGCGGACGCGGTCAAGCGCTGGCAGAAGGCCCACGGCCTGGCCCAGAGCGGCGAGATCGGCCCCGAGCAGATCGCCTTCTCGCCCGCTGCGGTGCGGATCAAGAAGAACGACGCGGCCGTCGGCGACCAGGCCGCTCCCGGCAAGCCGGTCCTCACCGCCACCGGCTCCGAACGGCAGGTTCAGATCAAGATCGAGGTCTCCCAGGCCGACCTCGCCAAGCCCGGCACCCGGGTCGAGGTCGACCTGCCCGGCGGCGGCAGGGCCAAGGGCAAGGTCGCCTCCGTCGACCGCACCATCGGTGAGGACGGCAAGGAGCAGGGCTCCCCGGACAAGCCCGCCAAGATCACCGCCCGGGTGGTCTTCGACGACCCGGGGCAGGCGGACGGCTTCGACCAGGCGCCCGTCACCGTCGAGCTCGAAGGAGAGGTCCACAAGGACGTGCTGACCGTACCGGTCAACGCACTGCTCGCGCTGTCCGGCGGCGGCTTCGGCATCCAGATCGTGGAGAACGGGAAGGTGCGCGAAGTCCCGGTCGAGCTCGGCATGTTCGGACAGGGCCGGGTCGAGGTCGGCGGGAGCGGCCTGTCCGAGGGAATGAAGGTCGGGGTGCCCAAGTCATGAGCGCGGTGGTCGAGCTGAACCAGGTCACCAAGGAGTACCCGGGAGGGGTCACGGCGCTGCACGGGGTGGACCTGCGCGTCGAACGCGGCGAACTGCTCGCCATCGTCGGCCCCTCGGGGTCGGGCAAGTCCACCCTGCTGCACATCGTCGGCACCCTGGACCGGCCCAGCGCCGGATCCGTCACCCTGGCGGGCCACGACGTCGCCGCCCTCTCCGACCGTCGGCTCTCCGCCCTGCGCGCCCGGCACATCGGCTTCGTCTTCCAGTCCTTCCACCTGGTGGCCGGGGTCAGCGCCCGGGACAACGTCGCCGAGGGCCTGCTCTACTCGGGCCTGCCGCGCGCCCAGCGCCGCAGGCGCGCGGCCCTGGCCCTGGAGCGGGTCGGGCTCGCGGACCGCATGCACCACCGGCCGCACGAGCTGTCGGGCGGCCAGCGCCAGCGGGTGGCCATCGCCCGGGCGGTGGTCGGCGAGCCGGACCTGCTGCTGGCCGACGAACCGACCGGTGCACTGGACTCCGCGTCGAGCGAAGCGGTGATGGAGCTGCTGTACGACCTCAACGCCGAGGGTGCCACCATCGCGGTGATCACCCACGACGGCGAGATCGCCGACAGCCTGCCACGCCAGGTCCGCATCCGCGACGGCCGCGTCGTGGCGGATCTGCGCACCGGCGCCGGCGCCCCGGCCGATCGGGGTGGGGAGCGATGAGCCGCACACGGCTGGCCCCGGCCCGGCTCGGCCCCCGGGACGTCCTCCACGTCGGCTCGGCCGGCCTGCGCACCCGGCCGCTGCGGGTGGTGCTGTCCGCGCTGGGCATCGCCATCGGCATCGCCACCATGATCGCGGTGGTCGGCATCTCCTCCTCCAGCAAGGCGCAACTCCTGAGGCAGCTCGACCAGCTGGGCACCAACCTGCTGGTGGCATCCCCCGGGCAGGGGCTGTTCGGCGAGAAGGTGAAGCTGCCCGAGGAGTCGACCGGCATGCTGAGCCGCGTCCCCGGGGTCGAGCAGGTCGGCGCGACCGGGGACCTGGCGCAGTCCGTCAGACGCAGTGAGAAGATCCCCAAGGAGGAAACCGGCGGCATCACCGCGAAGGCCGCCACCGAAGGACTGCTGGACGTCGTGCGCGGCGCGGTCGGCTCGGGCACCTGGCTCAACGAGGCCAACGGGCGCTACCCGTCGACGGTGCTCGGACACGTCGCGGCCCAGCGCCTGGGCATCACCGCCCCCGGCCAGCAGGTCTACATCGGCGGCCAGTACTTCACCGTCATCGGCATCCTCGACCCGCTGCCGCTGGCTCCCGAGATCGAACGGGCCGCCCTGGTCGGCTGGGACGGCGCCGGCGCGCTGCTGGGCTTCGACGGCCACCCGACCCAGATCTACGAACGGTCGACGGACCAGACGGTCGGCGCGGTCCGCGCACTGATCCCCCGCACCGTCGACCCGCAGAACCCGCACAACGTGCAGGTCACCGACCCCTCCTCGGCACTCCAGGCCAAGGCCGCCACCGAGGGGGCGTTCACCGACCTCCTGCTCGGACTGGGCGGGGTGGCACTCCTGGTCGGCGGCGTCGGGGTCGCCAACACGATGATCATCTCAGTGCTGGAGAGACGCCACGAGATCGGACTGCGCCGCTCCCTGGGCGCCACCAGGGGCCAGATCCGCCTCCAGTTCGTGACGGAGTCCCTCCTGCTCTCCGGACTGGGCGGGCTGGCCGGCGTGGCCCTGGGCGCGGCCGCCACCTACGCCTTCGCCGCCTCGGGCGGCCTGCCCTGGGTGGTCCCCTTGTGGGCCGTCACCGGAGGCTTCGCCGCCACCCTGCTCATCGGCACGGTCGCAGGCCTCTACCCGGCCGTCCGGGCCTCCCGGCTCTCCCCGACCCTCGCCCTCCACGCGGGCTAGGCGCCGGCACGGCGTGGGGCGCTCTCTGGAGCGCCCCACCCGCCAGGCCGCAGCGGGCGCGAACGGGGTGGAAGACATCTCACGTGGCTGACGAGTCAAGCTGCGGCCACCAGTTCGGAGGAGGCGAAAGCACCGGCATGGCAACAGGACGCCTTCACCCGGCTCGCGGACCAGTTCGGGCTCGCCGACCACGTCCACCTCATCCTGTGGCCATCCTGATCAGCGGAGCCGGTGCGGAAACGGCTTTCGCGCGGGCGCCGTGGCCGGATGTCACGAAGCCCGGAGCCGAAAAGCCCGTACCGTTCGTCCCTTGGATAGAGCAGCATGGCCCCTGTGTCCGATACCTCAGTACTCACTCGCGCCGAGGCCGTCGAGCGCCACCGGCTGCTCGACGTCCACACCGTCCACGTCGACCTCGACCTGACCCACGGACAGGAGCTGTTCGGCTCCACCACGGTGATCCGCTTCGGCTGTGCCGCCCCGGGCGCCGGGACGTTCCTGGACGTCAAGCCGGCCGCCCTGCACTGGGTGGTGCTGAACGGCCGCGAACTGGACGTCGCCGCCCTGCGGGCCGGGCGCTTCCCGCTGACCGGCCTGGCGGCCGACAACGAGCTCACCGTCGAGGCCGACATGGCCTATTCGCACACCGGCGAGGGCATGCACCGCTTCACGGACCCCGCCGACGGCGAGGACTACGTCTACACCCAGTCCTTCCTCGACGACGGCCCGCGGGTGTTCGCGTCCTTCGACCAGCCCGACCTCAAGGCGCGGTACACGGTGTCCGTCACCGCGCCGCAGCAGTGGACCGTGGTCGGCAACAGCCTGGGCCGCCAGGTCTCGCCCGGCCGCTGGGAGTTCGCGCCCACCCCGGCGATCAGCAGCTACCTGGTCTCCGTGGTGGCCGGCCCGCTGCACTCGGTGCATGCCGAGCACGACGGGATCCCGCTCGGCCTGCACTGCCGCCGCTCGCTCGCCGCCCACCTGGACGCCGACGTCGACGAGCTGCTGGAGATCACCCGGCAGGGCTTCGACCACTACCACCGGGTCTTCCGGCACCGGTACCCCTTCGACAGCTACGACCAGTGCTTCGTACCGGAGTTCAACGCCGGCGCGATGGAGAACCCGGGCTGCGTCACCCTGCGTGACGAGTTCGTCTTCCGGTCCGCCGTGCCCGACACCAAGCGCGAGGAACGCGCCATGGTGGTCATCCACGAGATGGCGCACATGTGGTTCGGCGACCTGGTCACCATGAAGTGGTGGGACGACCTGTGGCTGAACGAGTCCTTCGCCGAGTACATGGCCTACAGCGTCACCGCCTCCTCCACCCGCTTCACCAGCGCCTGGACCGGCTTCGCCGCCGACCGCAAGACCTGGGGCTACGACGCCGACCAGCGCCCCTCCACCCACCCGGTGGCGCCCGGCACGGTGGACGACACCGCCCAGGCGCTGCAGAACTTCGACGGCATCTCCTACGCCAAGGGCGCCGCCGCACTGCGCCAGCTGGTCGCCTGGCTCGGCGAGGAGGCCTTCCTGGCCGGCGTCAACGACTACTTCGACGAGCACGCCTTCGGCAACGCCACCCTCGACGACCTGCTCCGGGCCCTGGCGGCGACGAGCGGCCGCGACGTCCACGGCTGGGCCGACCGCTGGCTGCGCACCACCGGCGTGGACACCCTGCGGCTGACCGACGGCCGGATCGAGCAGACCTCGGCCGACGGCACGCTGCGCCCGCACCGACTGACCGTGGCCCACTACCGGCGCACCGCCGAGGGAGCCCTGGAGCAGGCCGGCCGCGTGCCGGTCGACCTGGCGGCCGATGCCACGGTCACGCGGCCGGCCGGTGCCGAGCTGACCCTGCTCAACGACACCGACCTCACCTTCGCCAAGATCCGCCTCGACCCCGGATCCTGGCAGGCCGTGCGCTCCTCGCTCGGTGCCGTACCCGAGGAGTTGGCCCGCGCGGTGCTCTGGAGCGCCGGCCGCGACCAGGTGCGCGACGGGGAGTTGGCGCCCGGCGAGTACCTGCGGCTGGTCGCCGACCACCTGCCCGGCGAGACCTCGGTGCACCTGGTGGACGCGGTGCTCGCCTTCGCCCGCGAGTTCGTGGTGGACTGCGCGGTGCCGCCGTCCGGGCGCCCGGAGGCACTGGCCGGACTGGCGCAGGTCTGCCGCACCCTGCTGCGGCGCACCGAGGGCGAGCCGGGCCGCACCGGTCTGCGCCTGGTGGCCGTGCGCGGCGTGATCGCCACCGCCGACGGCGAGGAGCAGGCCGCCGAGCTGCGCGACTGGCTGGCGGCCGGCACGGTACCCGGCGGTCCGGTGCTCGACCCGGACCTGCGCTGGCAGTTGCTGCTGCGGCTGTGCGTGCTCGGCGCGGCGGGTGAGCCGGAGATCGCCGCCGAACTCGCCGCGGACCCCAGCAGCACCAGCCAGGAGGGCGCCGCCCGCTGCCGCGCCGCGCTGCCCGCCCCCGCGGCCAAGGAGACCGCCTGGCAGGCGCTGTTCCACGGCGAGCTCTCCAACTACCTGGCCATCGCCACCGCCCGGGGCCTGTGGCAGCCCGAGCAGGCCGAGCTGCTGGAGGAGCTGACCGCGCGCTACTTCAAGGAGCTGGGGCCGGCCGCCGGCCGCCGCGGCCCCGCACTGGCCCGGGTGCTCGCCACGGCGGGCTTCCCGGCCTTCGCCGCCACCGAGCAGACGGTGCGGGCGGCCGAGGCCTGCCTGGCCGACCCGGACCTCACCGCGGCGACCCGGCGCGGACTGGTGGACCAGCTGGACACACTGCGCCGCGCCGTCCGGGCGCGGGCGCTGACCGAGCGGTAGCAGCGGGGCGACGGCCGCCGTCGGAGTCGGAGTCGGAGCTGGAGCCGGCGCCGGCGCCGGGTCGGGAACCGAACCCGATCCGGCGCCGGCTCCGGCCCCTCCCGGCCACCGGAGGCCTCAGCAGCTCTCCTCGATGTAGAGGAGGGTCAGGAGGCCGTCCGCGGAGGCGAACTCGTAGGGGTGGTAGCTCGGCGCTTCGTCCCCGTGCAGCCTGTCCTTGATCTCGTGCCAGGCCGCGAGCCGGTCGGCCGGCGGGACGTGGCGGAAGTGTCCGCCGGCGCCCTCTCCCACGATCAGCTCGTCCGCCTGGGTCGCCAGACGCCTGGCCAGGTTGCGGTGGAGCGGACCGCGGACCTTCCGCCACAGCCGGCCGTCGTCGTCGGTGAACTCCGCACGGCCGGCCGGGGACGGGATGCCCTCGCCGTACCAGTACTCGACCGGCGGCAGAGCGGCCGTGATCTCGGCCAGGGGCGCGGCACGGTGGCGTTTCTTGGGCATGGCCCAACTCTCCCAAGTCTTCGAGATCCGGACAACGCGCTGAGTGAGAGGCCCCGGGCAGGCCGGCGGGACCCCAGCAGGAAGCCGTACGCCAGCGCGCCGATCAGTGCCCGTCCCGACAGGTGGATGTCCACCATCGAGCTCGGGTTCCCGGCCCCGACCTCGATGCGCCGGTGGGCGGGGACGAACGCGTCGATGTCGTATCGGTCCGACGATCTTACTGGCGGCGACCTTCATCGGCCGAGGGCGGACGGTCAACGGTCATGGAGACGGCCGGGTCGGCGGTCGCAGACGGTGCCGACCCGGCCGAGGTGCGGGCGGTCGGCCGTCACGCGCTGTCGAAGACCCCGTAGGCGTCCTTCGCGCTCACTTTGCCCTTCTGGACCAGCAACGCGGCCAGTTTGACGGCGAGTTGCTCCACCGCGAACGGGCTCTGCTCCAGGAGCTGCCAGTCTCCCGTCACCGCGTAGCCGTCGTGCGCCTCGGCCCAGCCCAGGTCCAGCTTGACGTCCCCGAAGCGCGTCAGCGGGGGCGGGTCCTGGCTGGCGAAATCGCCGGTGCAGACCGCCATCATGCGGTAGCCGTCCCCGGGGAAGGCGCAGACGACGTCGGCCTTCCGGGCCGCGTCGAGCAGGGACTTCGCCGTCTGGTCGCTCACCGCCGCCCGGGTCAGACCCTCGGCGATGCCGAACAGCGAGGCGGAGGCCGGCGCCTCGCCGATGAACGCCCACCCGGAGGTCTGCGGCCGGCCCGTGCGATAGGCATCGGTGCGCCGCTCCATCGAGATCTGCTCGCGCACCGCCGCGAAGGGCACGCTCGCACCGTCGAGCGTGCAGCTTCCGCCGGGCGGAGCGCCCAGGCACGCGGCGGTGTACGGCCCGGAGCCGGCGCTGTCGGCGGCGGTCTCGTCCTGGCCGATACTGCTGAAGACGGCCTGGAAGTCGGGCGTCAGGGTGGGGTCCTGGACCCGGAGCTGGTTCGCGAGCAGCGTGAACAGTGACAGCGCCCTGGCGAGGTCCGGCGGAACGAGGCCGACTGTCACGGTGTCGGACCACGCACCGGTGTGCGGGGTCCGGACCCGGACCCTGGCCTGGTAGGCGTCGCGGTAGGACTGGGCGAAGAAATCCTTCTGCTCGTACCCGTCGCTGTCGTCACTCTGCTCGGGCTCCCCGTTCTTGAGCAGCTGGACCTCGTACGTCTGGGCGTCCTCCACGCGGTCCCAGGACAGGCGGACCACAGCGGGAATGACGGTGAACCTCACGGTGGGCGGCGGCACGGGCTGGGGCGGCACCGGCACGGCCGCCGTGGGTTCGGCCGCGATGCCGTCGACGAGGACGGCCACGGTCACCGTCCAGGGAGTGTGCGGGGCGAGCCCGTCCGTGCCGGCCACCGTGCTGGTGACCGGCCCCTGGGTGTCGGTGACGGTCAGGTGGCCCGCCTGGTCGGTGACGGTGACGCGGTAGCCGGCGGCGCCGCCGGCGGCCTGCCAGGCGACCTCCAGCCGTCCGTCGGCGTTCCAGGTCGGCGTCACGCCGGTCACCGGGTCGGCGGCGGCGATGCGCAGCGGCGGGCTGGACGGCCCCGAGGACGGGTCGATCACGACCGTGACCAGGAACCGCAGGACGACGCCGGCGGCCGGCGGCTGCACGGCGAAAGTCGTCGTGGTGGCCGCCGGCCGCTGCCCTTGGGGGCGGAGCGTGTCGCTGCTGGTGTTTCCGCTGTGCTCGTCCGTCATGTCGACCTGGTATCCGGCGTCCGCCAGGGGCGACGTGGCCCAGGTGACGCTGGCCCGCCCGTCGGCGTACCGGGCCTCGATGAGCGTCACGGCTCCGGGGTACCTGGTGGTGGCCTCCGCCCACGCGCTGGTGTCGCCGTCCCGCGTGCGCCGTACCCGCAGCGTGCACTCCTGGCCGTCGGGGAGCGGCTGGGCGGGGGTGAAGGTGTACGCCAGGTCGTCGACGGTGAGCGGTCCGACCAGGTGGTCGTCACCGGCGCTGAGGGCCAGCTCGTAGGAGTTCTTGCCGCCCTGCGGGTCTTCGGCGCCCTGCCAGGAGGCGTCGAGCGGCGCCCCGGAGAACTCCAGCTTCGGGGACCCGGGGGCCGGGAGGGCCCGGAAGGTCCGAGTGACGGGCTGGGACCACGGCCCGGTGTCGCGGCCCACCCGGGCGCGCACCCGGATGCCGTACTCGGTGCCGTCCGCCAGGTGGCCGCCGCCGGACGGGACGAGCGTGACGGGCGGCGCCGCGACGGCGTCGGCGGTGGCGACCGGCTGGTCCGGGGTGGCCGTCGCGAGGAGGCGGATGTCGTAGCTGACGGCGCCCGCGGCGGTGTCGGAGGCGAGCGGCTCCCAGCGGACGACGATCCGGTCGGCGTCGACGGTCCAGGGCGGCACGGTCGGCGGCTGGATCGCCGGCACGGTGAAGTCCTGTCCGGCCCAGGCGCTGTCGCCGCCGTCCGTGTGGACGCGGACCTGGACCCGGTAGCGCGTGCCGGGCGCGAAGGTCCCGCGCTGGGGGCTGAGAGCCGCCTCCCGGGCCGATCCGTCGGTGTCGCAGGAGGCGACGACGGTGGAGTCCTTGAGCACCTGGGCCTGGTAGCGGGTGGCTCCCTCGCCGCCGTTCCACCGCACGTGGATGCGGTCGTCCTCGTACCAGACCTCCTGGATGACGGGCGTCGGCTTGTCGATGATGTCGCGGGTACCCGGCTTGCCCGGGTCCGCGGGGATCGTACCGGCCCGTTCGACCCGGACGGTGGCGGCGTACCGGCCCGGGACGGGGGTGGCCACCGGCTGGACGGCGGTGTACGGCGCCGCCTTCACGGTCTGTTCCTGGCCGAGTTGCTTGCCGGCGGGGTCGGTGAAGCGCACGTGGTAGCTGTCCGGTGCCGTGCCGGTCCACTGCGCCCGGAGCTGCGCCTCGGTGTCCTCCCACGTCAGGTCCGGTACGGGGGAGACCGGTTTCTCGATGGTCAGCTGCGCCCAGTCGCTGGTCCTGCCGCCGCGCCGGGAGCGGACCCGGTAGCTGTACGTGCCGGGGGCGAGCGTGGCGGCATCGACGGCCACACTCTTGGTGATGACGTTGTCCACCGTGTCCGAGGCGAGCTTCTGGCCCGAGGGGCGGACGACCTCGAACTCGTAGCCGGTCGCGTAGGGGGCGGTGTCCCAGCAGGCGGTGAGCTGTCCTTTGGCGTAGGTGAGCGAGGTCATCGTGGGCCGTCCGGGGGTGGGGTCCGGACCGCCGTGGCTGCCGTCGTTGCCGTTGCCCTGCTTCTTCTTGTGGTCGTTCGAGTCCTGGCGTGACGTGGTGATCGCCGCCACGGCCGCCGCCACGGCCCCGGCGCCGCCGTAGCCGCCGGGTGCGCTCCCCGCCGCACCGGCCCCGGCCTCGCCCGCGGCGGGTGCGTCACTGTTCGCCAGGCCCCGGCAGACCAGGCCCGCCAGGTAGGCGGCGGCCCGCTTCCCGAAGACGAAGGCCGCGATCAAGGCGATCTTGTCGGTGTCCTGGAGCAGCTTCTTCACGTAGTCCCGGGCGCCGTCGGCCAGGCCCTTGCCCAGCACGGCGGGCAGGTCCGGCCACGTGGTGCCGGCCGGCACGTCGACGGTCAGCGCGGGCAGGTCCTGCGAGAAGAAGGGCTTTTCGGCGTCCTTGAGGGTCAGGGAGAAGGCGGGCGTCAGCGCGAAGCGCAGCGTCCCGGCGTCGGACAGCGACACCTTGGGGTGGAGCGAGAGGTTCTCGGTGTACGCGTTCTGGACGGCGATGTCGGCGAGCGTGCCGCAGCCCGAGCCGCTGCCGGAGGAGTCCGCGATCTGCTGGATCTGCTTGAGCAGGTCGATGACCTTCCCCGGCCAGTCGAACCCCGGCCAGTCGATGGTGAGTTCGGGCTTACGGGGGGAGGGGTGGGTGGTGTAGGTGAAGCCGCAGTCCAGGGTGCCGAAGGGGGGCAGTTCCTTGGCGGCCTTCAGGGTGCCGGTGAAGCACCGCCCGCCGTCCGCTCGCGCAGCGGCCGAGACCTCGACCGTGGTGAAGGCGGCCTGGAGGAAGTTGACGCCGGTGCTGAGGGCGAACTTCTTCGTCCCGCCGTCCCGGGTGAGGCTCAGCTCGGGGCCGCCGGTGTAGCGGCCGTTCTCCGTGGTGGTGCCGGCGAGCTCCACGACGGCGAGGTCGACGGGCTTCTCCAGTGCGAGGGTGCCGGTGATCCCGGTGGTCCGGCCGTTCTCGCGGCGGAAGGAGAGCAGCCCGCGGACGTCGACCTGGACGTCGAGGGTGAGCCGGATCCGGGCGTCGAGGTGGAACTGGTCGAGGTACGGGGTGGTCGCGCCGCCGAACTTCTCCAGGGTCTTGCCCGGGTCCTTCTTCGCGTCGTAGTAGTAGACCGTCGAGTCCTTGCGGACCGTCAGCTCGACGAAGTCCGAGGGCCAGGTGCTCGCGTCGCCGGTGACGCACTGTGCGAGGAAGGACCCGATGGCCACGTCGGCGTCCAGCGTCGCGAGCAGCAGCGCCGGGTGCCCGTCGACCAGGGCCAGCGCGGCGGTGGCCGCCAGCCGCTGGTCCGGTTTCCCGCTCCCCGGCGCCGGTCCGATCTTCGCCGAGCCCTTCACCGTGAACTGCGAGTGTCTCGGCTGCGCCGCCTGCCCGTCCTTGGCCGGGACGGCCCAGGTGCAGTCCACCGACAGCTCCAGCCCGGACACGACGAGGCCGGGCAGGCCGAACGGCTGGTCCAGCTCCTGGGCGGACGGTGTCGCCTTCGAGGTGAGTTTCAGCGTGTCGGCGTACAGCGTCAGGTCGAAGGCGTACTCGGTCTCGAAGAGCTTCAGCCGGGCCGGCCCGGCCAGGGTGAAGGCGCGGTGCTTGTTGGGCTGGAAGGTGAGCCGGACGCCGGAGGCGCCCGTGGCCTTGCCGAGGGTCAGGGTGTCCAGGACGGTGATGCACGGCAGGTCCGCGGTGAACGACGTCTGCGTCGGCGCCTTCCGGTCGACCACGGCGGTGACCGTGACGGCGGGCGCCTTTCCTCCGTCACCGGTGACGTCCACCAGGTGGGTGAGGACGGGGGAGGAGCCGAGGGCGGTCCGGGCGGCCAGGTACACGCCCTTGGCGAGTGGCAGGGCGGTGTCGGGGAGGTCCTTCAGCGGGGGAGCGGCCTCCGAGTCCAGCTTCTGCAGCAGGGAGTTGGTGGTCTCTGCGAGGCCCTTCAGGTCCCCGCTTCCCAGATCGCAGACCACCAGCCGGACGTCGTCGCACCGGAGCACGTCGTCGAGCCCGGACAGGGCCGGGCTCAGCGCGCTGAGGCGGAAGTCCTGACCGAGGCGGGCCGCCGCGGCGTAGACCCAGGCGCTGTCCTGCGCCGACCGCCGGGCGCAGTACAGCAGGGCGTCGGCGGTCAGGGCCGGGCCGAACGACGCCCGTCCGTACAGGAGGAACAGGGGGCGGCTCGGGTCGAGGTACAGCGAGGCTGCCGCGCTGAGCTCCAGCTTGTTCATCCCGCTCGGGACGACCTGTGCCCAGGTGTTGTCCTGGGCGGGCTTCGTCACCGCGTCCGCGGTCGTGTCCAGGGCCAGCGGCTGCTTCGGGCCGTACTGCGCGGTGCCGGTGAACTCCCAGGTGCCGGTGGCCTCCTCCGGCTTGTGCGCCGTCATCAGGACGGTCAGGCCGCCCAGGGTGATACTCCCCCGGACCGTGCCGGTGATCCCGTCGGCCTTCACCGGGTACGGCATGCTCAGCTCGGCCCACACGTCGTTCAGGGACAGCGATCCGGGCACGATCGTCCACGGTTCGGGGGTGCCGACGGTGAGGCCGATCCGGTCGGCGGCGCCGTTTTCGCCGCCGAAGCGGACGGACACGTCCGCCACGTCGATCCCCTTGGACAGCGGCAGCTCGGCGGGCAGCGCGGACTTGGCCGCGTCCGGGGAGAGCCAGGAGTCGAGCTTCTCGAAGCCGGGCACGTGGACGGGCACGGCCTGCGCGGCGTGCAGCACCCACTGGTGTTGCTCGTCCCGCTCCACACGGACGTCGACCGACCGGCCCGCCAGGGTGAGCACGCCGGACAACTCGCCGGTGGCGCTGCTGGTGCCGTCGTCGCGGCGCAGGTCGACCGCCCCGGTGAGGTCCTGGACGGTGACCGCCTTGTCGATGACGGTCCACTCCTTCTGCTGGGCGAACAGCAATCCGAGCCGTCGGACGGCCGGCGGCGACGGTGCGACCGCCACGAGGAGGTCGAGGACCTCCAGACCGCCGACCGAGCCGACACCGGGTGGCAGCGCGGCCTGGGAGCCGGTGAGGAGGCCGAAGACGTCCTGGGCCGACGGGAGCGTGACCTGCGTGCCCGGTTGCAGCCGGAGCGTCCAGAGCGTGTCCTTGCCGACGGGGACCGCCATCGTCACCGCCAGCGTCGGCTGCTGCGTCGCGCCGAGGCCGAGCGCGCCGGACAGCAGGCCCATGGCCCGCCAGGTGCCCGCGGTCTTCTCCAGCCGGACGTCGGCGGTCCAGCCGGACAGGGTCAGCACCTTGTCGATCAGGGGCCACGGCGTGGTCTGGGCGAGGGTGAAGGAGACCGCGCACAGGGTCCGGTCGGCCGGGTCCAGGTCCAGGCCCGCGCGGGACAGGGTGAGCGGCTGCTCGGTGTCGTACAGGGAGCCCGGCAACAGCGCGGTGACCGAGCTCGTGGCCAGGCCGGAAAGCCCGGCCAGCGTGTCCAGCGACGGCAGCTGCTGGGCGGGGTCCGTCGGTTCGACATGCCAGCATCCCCAGGGGCCGGCCGAGGCGCGCATGGCGAGATCGGCCGATCCCAGGCGCACGGTGCCGAGCACCGACACCGTCCAGCTCGTGACGACGGTGGCATCGACGGTCGTGCGGGTGGCGTCGGCTTCCAGGGCCACCCGGGAGAAGGCGATGCCGTCGGCTGCCTGCCAGGCCGCGTCGGACCCGTATCCGATGCGCACGCCGCTCGCCGTGGGGCCCTTGCCGTCCGGGGCGAACGTGAGGGTGCAGGCGTCGATCCGGGACCCGGTCAGGGCGAGGAGTTTCGCGGGGACGCGGGGCTCGATCTGCTTGCCGCAGCCGGTCACCGCGAGCGCCTCCTCGACGGTGGCGGGCCAGCTCGACGCGGTGAGCGTCAGGGTCCGGGTGCTGGGGGTGCCCTGCGGCGGGGCGAGGCTCGCACGGCGTCGGCCGCCCTCGAAGTCCACCGTTCCCACGACCGCAGCGTCCGCTTCGCAGGTGCCCGCCTTTGTCGACGGCTGACACGTCAGGGTGAGGCGGCCGTCCTGCAAGGACAGGTCGCCCTGCCCGGGGCGAGGCACCGTGAAGGCACCGCAGGACTTGTCGGCCGGCCAGGTGAACGACGGGACCTGCTCGGCGACCGACAGCGGGCCGCCGACCCGGACCTCCGTGCTGCCGGCCGGCGGGGACTTCCGTGCCACGGGCACCAGATCGGGGCCGACGGTGACGCCCGCCTGGAAGTGCAGGCCGGCCTTGAGCGCGAAGAACACGCCGTCGGACGCCGGTTGGTCGTGGTCGGTGAGGACGAAGAGCGGATCGTACAGCGGCAGGGTCTCGTACAGGGTGCCGTGCAGGGCGGGATAGGTGTGGCTCAGCGTCCAGCGCTCGCCGGGGACGGTCCGCCAGTCCACCCGCAGCTTGCCGCCGGAGACGGTGAACGTCACCGTGGTGGCGCCGCTCTCACTCTCCAGGACGGCGGAGCGGCCCTTGAGGGTGAGCGTGCCCGCCTTGGTGTCGAGCACCGGGTCGGCGTCCGAGCCGACCACCGGGCTGTCGCCCAGGTGCTGGTCGAGGAACCGCGACACCACGTCCGGGCTGCCCGGCACCCCGGCCGGCAGGGTGGCGCTGTTCAGCGGGTACTGCCGGTCGGTGGTGCCGCCGCCCTCCTGGACCAGGCGGTCCCGCAGGGCCGTCAGGATCTCGGTGTCCGTCGTCCCGGACGGCTGCTGGTCCTGGTCGCTCACGGCGGAAGTCCTCTCGGTTGTGCGCGCTGATCGGTCAGGGGGAGGGACGGGGGAGGGAGAAGGGCCGGGGATGTCGTTTCGGTCCTATGTTCTGGCCTTGTGGAGATCATTGAGGAATCTGCACGCGAGGCGCGTCTTGATGAAATCCCTGCGCTTGTACTTCTGGGTTTTGAGGGTTACCTTCAACGGGCCCCGTGCTACCTGTTGTTCGATTTCGTAGGCATCGTCCGCCACGGCTTTCTCGAACTCTTCCAGCATCTTCCGATCCTGCGTGCCGGTGACGTGCTCCTGGAAAAGTCCCCAGACCGTCTCCAGCTTGGGCGAAGTCTTCACCTTGTAGTACTCGGCGGCACTCGTTGGCAGCGTCCAGTCCGGATCGTCGTAAACGAGGCGCGCTTCTTCCCCGTCCTTGAACCTGACAGGGTTCTCATTCACTGCAATATTGTGATATTCCCACATCGATTGACTGCCGTGCATCGGGTCGAGGAGGTATCCCTGACAGACCTGCCGGATGTGCCCGATCTCATGGACGAGTACCTGCTTCCTGGTGAACCCTCCGGTCGGTTTCTCCGAGATGAGAATCAGGTCGTGTTCGGGAAAGTAGGCCCCGCCTCGACTCTGCTCGAGCTGGGAATCCGCGCGGGTGTCGTTCGAGCAGGGAGGCTGCGGGATCACGGTGCAGACGCTCTTGCCGCCGAAGTCCCCGTCGACCTGGTAGAGGTACTTGCCGCCGTAATCCCTGAAGAGCTTGTCGGCCGGGTAGTCCGCAGGTGCCAGGACCACCCGGATCTCCCGATCGATCTTGAAGAATTCTCTCGTCCCCTCGATCAGGGCGACATCCTCATCCGGAAAGCGGTCGTCACCCTGCTGTCCCGAACCGTTCGTCATGGGCTCTGCCTCATCCCGCAGTCTCGGCGTACACGCACGAAGCGATGTGCGTGCGGCTGCTCCGTACAGACGCCGACACTATGGCCCCCGCGCGGCTGCCCCGTCTCGCGGACGGCCGAGCCGCGCCTGTGAATGCGGCCAGATGGATGCCGGGCTCATCGGCCCCTCGCTCCGGAGCGGCGGGAGCGACGCGGGCGGGCGGCAGGCGACCGTGAGTGCAACAGCTTTCAGCAGTAACGCTTTCGATAAGTCGTCATGGTCGCCGACCGTCTTCAACGGCGGCAGACCCGTCAGGCTTCGCGCTGTTTCCGCCGGAACGCGCGACCGCGACGCCTGCGCCGTACGGGGAGGACCCACCATCGTGCCCACGAGGCAACACGGACGGCTGCTGCTGCCCGCCGTCACCCTGACCGTGCTCGGGCCGACCACCACCCAGGCCCTGTCATGGTGGCCGTTCTCAGTCCGAGGGCGTGACCGCTGGTGAACAGGCCGGACTGCGCGACGTTGAGCGTGTGAAGGTGCGGCGGTAGGCGGTGGGGGTGGTGTCCAGTGCGCGCCGGAAGTGCAGCCGCAGGTTGGCCGCCGTGCCCAGCCCGCAGTCCCGCGCCACCTGCTCCACCGAGCGGTCCGTGGATTCCAGCAGCTCCCGCGCCCTGCCCAGCCGGGCGTTGAGCATCCACTGCAACGGGGTCGTGCCCGTCTCCTCGGTGAACCGGCGCATGAAGGTGCGCTGCGAGAGGCCCGCGTGCCGGGCGAGCACGCGCAGCGAGAGCGGCTCGCCGAGCCGCTGCAGGGCCCAGCCACGGGTACCGGACAGCGACGCCTCGCCGGCCACCGCGACGGGAGCCGGGACGTACTGGGCCTGCCCACCGTCTCGGTGCGGGGCGGCGACCAGACCGCGGGCGATCTGGTTGGCCGTCTCCGCGCCCAGGTCGCGGCGCACGATATGCAGGCACAGGTCGATGCCGCAGCACACCCCGGCCGAGGTGAGCACGTCGCCCTCGTCGACGTAGAGCACGTCGCGGTCGACCGAGACGGCCGGGAAGTTCCGCTCGAACGAGTCGATGTGCTTCCAGTGGGTCGTGGCGTGCAGCCCGTCCAGGACGCCCGCCGCGGCCAGCGCGAAGGCGCCCGTGCAGATCGACACCACGCGCTTGCCTCGGTCGCGGGCTCCGGCCAGTGTCTCGAGCACGGCGTCCGGCAACGGGAGGATCAGGTCGAATCCCGGCACGATCACGGTGTCGGCGGTGCTCACCCGCTCCAGGCCCTCGTCGGCGACCAGGGCGAAACCCGCGCTGGTGGCCACCTTCGGCTGCAGCGCGCACAGGGTCATCTCGTAGGGGGTTTCCGGCCGGGTGGTGAAGATCTGCGTCGGGATCGCCAGGTCGAGGGGGGTGACCCCGTCCAGCGCCAGGACCGCGACTCGATGCACTGCCATGGCAAGATTCTAGCGAAGTGAGGAAATTTTGCCTCTCACCAGGTCAGGGCGGTCCGGGCCAGGCTGAAGACATGACCGGACCTACCCGCGAGGCGACCGCCGACCTGATCACGCTGCCAGGCACACCGCTTGCCGACGCCGTCATGAACCTCGTCCGACCGGTGGAAACGCCGTCCGTCTTCAACCACAGCATCCGCAGCTACCTGTTCGCCCGGCTGGTTGCCGGCCGCCTCGGCCTGGTCGTCGGCCACGACTACCAGGACGACCTGTTGTTCGCCGCGTGCGCGATGCACGACCTCGGCGTGGCGTCGGACGGCCCGCACAACCAACGGTTCGAGGTCGAAGGCGCCGACCGGGCCGCCGCATTCCTCATCGACCGCGGATTACCCGCGATCGATGCCGACCAGGTCTGGCAGGCCATCGCCCTCCACACCTCCCCGGGTATCGCAGAACGCCGTGGCACGCTGTGCGTGCTCGTCCGTGAGGGTGTCGCACTCGACTTCGGTGGCCCGATCGGCGCCGACCACGTCGACGCCGTCACCGACGAGCAGGCCGACGCCGTGCACACCGCCTATCCACGGCTGGACATGATCCGCTCACTCACCGACGCGATCGTCGCGCAGGCCGCGAAAGACCCGAAGAACGCACCCCGGTACACGATCCCCGGCGAATTCCTCCGTGAACGCGAGACCTTCGGCCGGACCCGGCTGGAGCACGCCTGCCGTTCGTCCCGCTGGGGCAACTGACTCCACGGACCCCGCGACCGCGTCACCGAAGAACACGACCGCGTCACCAGAGAAAAGGAAGCACCGCAATGACCGTCCACACCGTCGCGATCCCCGAGGACAACACGGTCTTCGGGCAGACCACCAGCGCCTTCGCAAGCTTCGGCTATTCCGCCGCGGTCCGCGCGCACGGCCTCCTGTTCATCGCCGGAACGATCGGTCGCCGCGCCGACGGAACCATCCCGGACTCCATCGAGGAGCAGACCGAGATCGCCATCCGGAAGATCGAAGAGATCCTTCGACTGGAGAACCTCGACCCGTCCGCCCTCGTCGACGTCACCAGCTACCACGTCGACATCCGCCGGCACTTGCCCGGCTTCATCGAGGCCAAACAGCGCCTCGTCGAGGCGCCCTACCCGACCTGGACGATCATCGGGGTCAGCGGCCTCGCCAGCCCGGGACTCCTCGTCGAAATCCGCGCGACCGCCGCGTATCCCACCGCATCCCGGTAGACCGCCGCTCCTGGGCCGGCGCCCGGCCCAGGAGCCCGTCGCGACGGTTCTCAAGCGATCCCGGCACGGGCGCATCCGGTCGGTGCTGGTCCTGCGGGGAGGGCGCCGGTCTGCGCGCCCGGGTCGCCGCTTCAGGCGCGTCGTCGAACCGGAATCAGGGCCCCCGTCGCCGCCGATTTCCGTTCGATTCCCCCGAGGGCCGGGCCCGCTCCGTCGCCGAACGGGCCGATCTCGCCCAGTGGCTGACTGTGCGTGCCGACGGTGTTACGCTCCCGAGAGAAGAGAGAGCTGGCTCTCACTTGTCGGGCCGGGACGCCGCTCGTCCGCCCTGGCCCGGACGTGCAGGAGAGGGCGGTTCTGCCGAACGTTCGCTGCTCTTGTGGCCTTTGGCCGGTGAGGAGACACCATGACCGCCCCCGCACCGCAGTTACCCTTCGAGCGCCCCGACGCCCTGGACCTGGCGCCGCTGTTCGCGCGTCTGCGCGAGGAAGGTCCGATCACGCGGGTGACGACACCCGCCGGTGACCCGGCCTGGCTGGTGACCCGCTACGAGGAGGCCCGGGAGGTTCTGAGCGACGCCCGGTTCTCCCGGCTGCGCCCCGATTCCGAGGGCGCGCCGAGGATCTCGGAGTCGGCCCTGCACACGCGCCCCGCCCCCTCGCCCGAGGAGGAGGACCGCGAGCACACGCGGATGCGGCGGATGCTGGCGCCCGCGTTCAGCGCGCCGCGGATGCGCCGGCTGGGCGAGCGGATCGGGGAGCTCGCCGCATCCTGCCTGGACGCGATGGAGGAGGAGCGTTCACGGCAGCCGGAACGTGCCGTCAACCTGCACGACCACCTGTCGTTCCCGTTGCCGGTGATGGTGATCTGCGAGCTGCTGGGTGTGCCGGTCGCGGACCGGGGCCTGCTGCGCGGCTGGTCGGAGCGGATCGCCGCGCTGTACGGCGGGGCCGACGGCGCCGTGGCCATGGCCGAGTTCGAGGCGTACGTGGCCGGCATCGCCGAGGAGAAGCGGAAGCAGCCGGGGCAGGACGTGATCAGCGACATCCTGGCCGTGCAGGCGGAGGACCCCTCGTTCACCGAGGGGGAGATGACCCGGCTGGCGGTGGGGCTGCTGTTCGCGGGCCACGAGACGACATCGGCCCGGATCGACCTGGGGGTGCTGTTCCTGCTGAGCGACACCGCCCGGCGGGACCGCTTCGCCGCCGACCCGGACGCGCTGGCCCGCGCCACCGTGGAGGAGGTCCTGCGGATGGCCTCGCCCGGTGGCCTGGGCCTGACCCGCTACGCCCGCGAGGACGTCACCGTCGCGGGGACCGCGATCGCGCGGGGCGAGGCGGTGCTGGTGGCGATCAACGCCGCGAACCGGGACGGGCGGGTCTTCGAGGAGCCGGACACCTTCGACCCGTCGCGTTCCCCCAACGCGCACCTGGCCTTCGGGCACGGCGGCCACTACTGCATCGGCAACGTGCTGGCACGCACCGAGATGCAGGTCGCGCTGACCGCGCTGTTCCGGCGCTTCCCCGACCTGCGGCTGGCGGTGGACGCGCGGAGCCTGCGCGACCACGCCGAGCGGCTGGCGGGCGGCCTCAGCGAGGTCCCGGTCCGGTGGTGAGCGAGGAGCAGCCGCGTGAGCGGCCGGTCGCGTGGGTGGAGGCGGACACCTCGCGGTGCGTGTCGTCGGGGCAGTGCGCGGTGACCGCGCCGCTGGTGTTCGACCAGGACGAGGCCGGGCAGGTCGTCGTGCTCGCCGCCGAGCCCGGCGCACGGGCGGCGGAACTGGCCCGCCAGGCGGCCGCCATGTGCCCGGCCTCGGCGATCCAGGTGCACCCGGCGCGCTGATCCGGTGCGCTGGCGGCAGGTGGTTGATCCGGTGCGCTGGCGGCAGGTGGTGCCGGCCGCCCCCGCGAGGGCGGCCGGCACCCGCCTCGGCGTCAGGGCGTGCGGGTGTGCAGCGCGGGGGCGGGGCAGGGCAGCGGGCGGGCCCCGGCGGGGATGAGACCGTCGAGGACCAGCGCCAGGTACCGGCGCCAGCCGTCCTCGCGGGGTTCCATCGTCCACAGCACCGAGACCAGCATGACGACGACGCGGTGCAGGTCGTCGGGTACGAGGTCGGCGCGGATCACACCTGCGTGCTGGCCCCGCGCCAGGAGGGCGTCGAGGGCGGCGAAGAACTCCTGCCCGGTCGCCGGGGTCAGGACGCCGGCGGAGCGGGCGGCGGCCAGCACGTTGTAGTCGCCGGCCACCGATTCCAGCGCCGCCTCCAGCACGCGGGCCAGACCGGAGGCGGGGTCGGGGTCGTGGGCGGCAGCCCGGATGACGGGGCGGACGTTCTCGCCGAAGCGCTCGTCCAGTACGGCCCGCAGCAGCGCGGCCTTGTCGGGGAAACGGCGGAAGAGCGTGGCGGCCCCGACGCCGGCCCGGCGTGCCACGTCGTCGAGGAGGGCGTCGGGGCCTTGTTCAGTGAAGACCTCCCGGGCAGCCCGGATGATCTTTTCCGCGTTGCGGGCGGCGTCGGCGCGCAGCAGCCGGGGGGAGTCGAGGGCCATTGCGGCAGCCTATCCAAGGGTCGGCGCAACGGCGTCGGACGGTCCGGGTGCGCGGTGGTGCGGGGCAGACGGGGGAGCGCGCCGGGCGGCGGAGACCGCAGGGCGGGGGCCCGGCCGTCGCGCTCCCTCCGTGGTTCAGGCGTCCAGGTGGGTGGGCGCGAACATCCGCAGCAGGGCGGGCAGGACGAGCACGTTGGGGCCCGGGGCGGCGAGTGCGGCGGCCAGGTCCCGTGCGAGGTCGTCGGGTGTGGTGTAGGCGGCCGGGACGCCGAAGGACTCGGCCAGGCGGACGAAGTCCGGGCGGGCCAGTTCGGTGGCGGTGGCCTCGCCGAAGGCGCCCGTCATGTACTCGCGCAGGATGCCGTAACCGCCGTCGTCGATGATCAACCAGGTGACGTCGAGGCCGAGTTGGCGGGCGGTGGCGAGTTCGGCGAGCGAGTACATCGCGCCGCCGTCGCCGGAGACGGCGAGGACCGGGCGGCCGTCCGCGGCCACGGCGGCGCCCAGTGCGGCGGGGTAGCCGTAGCCGAGGCCGCCTGCGCCCTGGGCGGAGTGCATCGCGCCGGGGCGGCGGGCGTCGAAGGCGGACCAGGCCCAGTAGCCGAGGATCGTCATGTCGAAGAAGACCGGCGAGTCGTCCGGCAACGCGTGGCGAACGGATGCCAGCACGTCCTGTTCGAGTTCCAGCCCCTGGCCGTCGATCCGTTCCTGGACGCGCTTGAGCAGTTCGGCGGCCACCGCCTCGGCCCGGCCGTCCGGTACGGCGGCCGGTACCGAGTCGCAGAGGGCGGCCAGGGCGAGGCGGGCGTCGGCGTGGATGCCGAAGGCCGGGTGGTTGGCCTCCAGCTTGCCCGCGTCGGCCTCGATCTGGATGATCCGGCCGCGCGGCGCCATGGTGTGGTAGTTGCTGGAGAGTTCTCCCAGGCCGGAGCCGACGACGAGCAGGACGTCGGCGTCCTCCAGCAGGTCGGTGGTGTGGCGGTCCTCCAGCCAGGACCGCAGCGACAGCGGGTGCTCCCAGGGGAAGGCCCCCTTGGCGCCGAAGGTGCAGGCCACCGGGGCCCGCAACAGCTCGGCCAGCCGCAGCAGTTCGTCACTGGCTCCGGCCCGGACCACGCCGCCCCCGGCCAGGATCACCGGGCGTTCGGCCTCGGCCAGCAGCACCGCGGCCTCGGCGATCAGCTCCGGGCGGGGGAGCGGCGGCCGGGGTTCGGCGCGCAGCCCGGTGACCGGCGGTACGGTCACCGGCGCGAGCAGGACGTCCTGCGGGATCTCCACCCACACCGGCCCGTACGGCGCGCTCAGCGCCGACTCCCAGGCGGCGGCCAGCGCGGAGGGGATCTGTGCGGGGGTCCGGGCGGTGTGCACGGACTTCACCACGTCGCGGAAGCTGGCCTGCTGGTCGACGAGTTCGTGCAGGTAGCCGCGCCGTCGCCCGCCCAGTCCGGCCGAGGGGATCTGGCTGGAGACGGCGAGCACCGGCACCGAGGCGGCGGCGGCCTCCTGGAGCGCGGCCAGCGAGGTGAGCGCGCCGGGCCCGGTGGACAGGAACAGCGGGGCCACCGTCCCGGCGGTGCGGGCGTAGCCGTCGGCGGCGAAGCCGGCGTTGTTCTCCACCCGCAGTCCCACGTACCGCAGGTCGGAGCGGCGCAGCGCGTCGAACAGGCCGAGGGCGTGCTGGCCGGGCAGGCCGAAGACGCACCGGGCGCCGAGCGTGGCGAGCGACTCGACCACCAGGTCGCCGCCGTTGCGGAGGTGCGTCATGCGCGCACCTCGCCGGTGGCGTCGTGGGACTCCGTGCGGGCGTCGGTACGGGCGCCGGCGCGGCCGTCCGGGCGGCCGCCCGCACCGGCTCGCGGACCCTGCTCCGTGCGTTCGCCCGCGATCTGGCGGGCCATCAGCGTCGTCAGCTCGTAGGCGGTGTGCGAGGCGGCCACGGCGGTGATCTCGGCGTGGTCGTACGCGGGTGCGACCTCGACCACGTCGGCGGAGACCAGGTGGCAGCCGCTCAGGCCGCGCAGGATCTCCAGCAGCTCGCGCGAGGTGAGTCCGCCGGCCTCGGGGGTGCCGGTGCCGGGGGCGTGCGCCGGGTCGAGCACGTCGATGTCGATGGAGATGTACAGGGGGCGGTCGCCGACCCGCTCGCGCAGTTGCTGGGCGACCTCGTCCACGCCGCGCCGCAGGACGTCGGCGGAGGTGACGATGCCGAAGCCGAGCTTCTCGTCGTCGGTGAGGTCCTGCTTGCCGTAGAGCGGCCCGCGGGTGCCGACGTGGGAGAGGGCGGAGGTGTCCAGGATTCCCTCCTCGACGGCCCGGCGGAACGGTGTGCCGTGGGTGTACTCGGCGCCGAAGTAGGTGTCCCAGGTGTCCAGGTGGGCGTCGAAGTGCAGCAGCGCGACCGGCCCGTGCCGGCGGGCCACGGCGCGCAGCAGCGGGAGCGCGATGGTGTGGTCGCCGCCGAGGGTCATCAGCCGGGCGCCGGTGTCCAGCAGTTCGCCGGCGGCTGCCTCGACGGTGTCGACCGCCTCGTGGATGTCGAACGGGTTGGCGGCGATGTCCCCGGCGTCGGCGACCTGGGCGAGCGCGAACGGCGAGGCGCCCTGGGCGGGGTTGTAGGGGCGCAGCAGCCGGCTGGCCTCGCGGATCGCGTTGCCGCCGAAGCGGGCGCCGGGCCGGTAGGAGACGCCGGTGTCGAAGGGCACGCCGACGACCGCGACGTCCGCGCGCGGGACCTGGTCGATCCGGGGCAGGCGGGCGAAGGTGGCGGGCCCGGCGTAGCGCGGTACGCGGGAGGAGTCGGTGGGGCCGAGGGGGCTGTGGGGGTCGGGGGCGGTGCTCATGGCTGCTCCTGGAGTCGGGCGGGCGGGGCGTCGTCGGGGCGTTGCCGGGGAGTCGGCGTCGGGGCGTCGGCGGGCAGGCGTTGCGCCGGGTCGACGGGGGTCAGTTCGCGTGGTCGGGGGCGATCCGGTCGGCGAGGCGCAGGAGGGCTGCCCAGGCCAGCTCGGCGGCCCGGTCGTCCTGGAGGTCGGAGCCGTGCTCCTGGCCGGTCAGCTGGCGGGCGGTGAGCTCGGCGGTCTCGCGGGACGGCAGGACGAGCGGGCCGCCGCCGGCCTGGGCGGCGATCTGGATCTCGCAGGCCTTGTCCAGGTAGTACATCCGTAGGAAGGCCTCGCCCGGTGTGCGGCCGACGGTCAGCAGGCCGTGGTTGCGCAGGATCAGCGCCGGGTGCCCGCCGAGGTCGGCGACCAGTCGCTCCTGTTCGGCCAGGTTGAGCGCGACGCCCTCGTAGTCGTGGTAGCCGACCCGGTCGTGGAACTCCATCGAGATCTGGTTGAGGGGCAGCAGCCCGTCCCGCTGGGCGGCGACCGCGCAGCCCGCCCGGGTGTGCGTGTGCAGCACGCAGTGGGCGTCCTGGCGGGCCGCGTGGACGGCGCTGTGGATCACGAAGCCGGCCGGGTTGACCGGATGGGGGGTCGGTTCCACCGGGTTCCCGGCCAGGTCGATCTTGACCAGGTCGGAGGCGGTGATCTCCTCGAACAGCAGGCCGTACGGGTTGATCAGGAAGTGCTGCTCGGGGCCGGGGAGGCGGACCGAGATGTGGGTGAAGATCAGGTCGGTCATCCGGAAGTGGGCGACCAGCCGGTACACGGCGGCGAGTTCGCGGCGCAGCCGGGCCTCGTCCGGTGCGGGCGGGGTGGTCGGTACGGACGCAGTGGTCGGGGCGGTCGGGGCGGCGGGCAGGTCCATGAGGCTTCCTCTCAGAGTGCGGCGGCCGGGGCGGTGGCGGCGGGAGCGGCCGGGGTCTCGGCCTGCCCGGCGAGCCGGCCGCGCCAGTGCTCCAGCACGGTGGCGTCGGTCGGGCGGGTGGCCAGGCTGACGGCCAGGTAGGCGACCAGGCTCACGGCGAGGCCGAAGTAGATCGGCTCGTTGGCGAGGACACCCTTGGCGGCCATCAACGCGATCACGGTGCCGCCGCCCGCGACCATCGCGGCGAGCGCGCCCGGCAGGTTGCCGCGCCGCCAGACCAGCCCGCCCAGGATCGGCACCAGCAGACCGCCGACCAGCAGGTTGTACGCGACGGTGAGCGCCGAGATCACGTCGTCCAGGACGCAGGCGACGCCGATCGACAGCACGCCGAGGGCCACGATCGCCAGCCGGTTGGACCGCACCTCGTCATGGTCCGTGGCCGCGGTGCCCGGCCCTCCCCGGCCGACGAGCGTGCGTACCCGGGCCCAGATGTCGTTGTTGGCCACGGTGGCGGAGGCGATCAGCGCGCCGCTCGCGGTCGACATCATCGCCGACAGCGCCGCCGCCAGGACCAGGCCGCGCACCCCGGCCGGCAGCGTGCTCTTCACGATGGTCGCGAACGCGGCGTCGGGGCTGGCAAGTTGGGGGTAGAGCGCCTTGGTGGCCATCCCGATCACCGCGCCGGCGACGGCGTACGCCAGGCAGTAGGCGCCGGCCACCGTGCCGCCGTACGTGGCCACCCGGTCGGTGCGGGCGGTGAACACCCGCTGCCAGATGTCCTGGCCGATCAGCATGCCGAAGGTGTAGATCAGCACGTAGGTGAAGATGGTGTCGCCGCCGATCGAGCCGAACGAGAAGTAGCCGGACGGCAGTTCGGCCTTCAGCTGGGCGAGGCCGCCGGCCTTGACGACGGCGACCGGCAGCAGCAGGAACAGCACCCCGATGCTCTTCACCACGAACTGCACCATGTCGGTGAGGGTGATCGACCACATGCCCCCGAGCGCCGAGTAGCCGACCACGATGGTGCCGCCGATCACCACGGCCGCCCAGCGGGGCACGTCGAACAGCACGTCGAAGACGCTGGCGTAGGCGATCGTCGAGGTCACCGCCAGCATCAGGGTGTAGACCCACATGACCACGCCGGAGATCACGCTCGCCGCTCCGCCGTAGCGCAGCGACAGCATCTCGGCCACGGTGTACACCCGCAGCCGGGCGATCCGGGCGGAGAAGAGGATGCTCAGCGCCAGCAGGCCGAGCCCGATCGCGAACACCATCCAGGCGCCCGACAGGCCGTAGGAGTAGCCGAGCCGCACGCCGCCGATGGTGGACGCGCCGCCGAGCACGACGGCGGCCATCGTCCCCGTGTACAGCACCGGGCCCAGACGGCGGCCCGCGACGAGGAAGTCCGCCTTGGAGGAGGCGCGCCGCTTGCCCCACCAGCCGACGCCGACGATGCCCAACAGATAGCCGATCATCACGACGTAGTCGAGGGTCATGGGGGGTCCTCCGATCCGGCCGGACGCGCTGGGGGAGCGGGCCGGGCCAGGGCTGTGGGTGGGGGAGCAGGCGGGGCGACGGACGGGGCAACGGACGGGGCGGCGGGCGGGACTGGCAGGGCGCACAGGAAAGGCGGGGAACGGGGGGGCGAACCGGGGGTGCCCGAAGGGAAACGCCGTGCGCTGAACCTAAACCGCCCCGCCTGGCCTGCAGAAGTATCGGTTTCATCCAATATCGTGGGGTCAGATGTGCAAAACCTCCGACGAAAGGCCGCCGGCGTGCCCGACCCAGCCCCCGCTCCCGCCTCCGGCAGCCCAGCCGTCCCGCTGACCGCCCTGCTCGCCGACCCCGTACTCGGACTGCGCCGGATCGCCGGACCGGCCGACGACCGGCTGATCGGCACCGTCGGCACCACCGAGGTCGAGAACCCCGGCCCCTACCTGCTCGGCGGCGAACTGCTGCTCACCGCCGGTGTCCGCCTCCCGCAGGACGCCGACGGCATCGACGCCTACGTACGCTGCGTCGTCGAAGCGGGCGCCGCCGCACTCGGCTTCGGCGTCGCGCCCGTCTACGACGAGGTGCCGGCCGACCTGGTCGCCGCCTGCGACCGGCACGGCCTGCCCCTGCTGCGGGTGCCCGACGGCACCCCGTTCGTCGCCGTCGGCCGGGCCGCCTACTCGGCGATGGCCGAAGCCGCCCACCGCGGCCTGCGGCAGATCTCCGAAGCCCAGTCCGCACTCGCCTCCGCGGCCGCCCGCCCCGACGCGCTGCGCGCGGTCGTCCAACAGCTCGCCGTGCACCTGGGCGGTTGGACGGCACTGCTGGACGGGCGCGGCGTCGAACTGTTCAGCGCCGGAGCGCGTCCGACCGTGCCGGTCCTGGCCGAACTGCGCGCCCTCGCGGAACGGACCACCGCGCGCGCCACGGGCCGCGCCCAGCCCCCGACCGCCGCCGCCCAGCACCACGCCGGGCGGCACCTGACCGTGCGGACCCTGCCCGGTTCGGACGGTTCCGGCGGCCCCCTCACGCTCGTCACCGCCGCCGAGGAACCGCCGACCGCCGTCCACCGGTCCGTGGCCGGGGTGGCCGTGGTGCTGCTCTCGCTGCTCACCAGCCCGCGGCACGCGCTCGGCACGGACGCCCGCAGCGCCGGAGCCCTGGTGCGGCTGCTGCTCGGCGCCGCACCGGAGGAGGCGGCGGCCGCCCTGCTGCCGCCCGACGGCGCCTGGGTGGTCGTGCACGGCCGGCTGACCGGCCGGGCGGGCGGCGGCGGGGAGGCCGTCCAACTCGCCGCCCTCGGCACCGCCCTCGGCACACCGCACCTGGACCTGGACGGCACCCGGCTGCGGGCGCTGCTGCCCGGCTCGGCGACACCGGACCGGATCGTGGACACCGAATCCGCCGCCCGGCTCGGCTGGACGCTCGGCGTCAGCGCGCCCGCCCCCACGGCGGAGCTGAGGATCGCCGACGCCCAGGCCGACCGGGCCCTGCGCCACGCGCTGGCCACCGGCGCCGCCGCCGTCCACCACCGCGAGGCCGTCGGGCCGAGCATCCACACCCTGGTCGCCCCCGAGGACGCCGCCGCCCTCGCCCGCAGCACCTTCGCCCCGCTGACCGCCGCGGGCACCCCCGGGCCGGCCGTGCTCCGGGAGACCCTGCGCACCTGGCTCGCCCTGCACGGCAGCTGGGACCGTACCGCGGCGGCGCTCCAGCTCCACCGCAACACCGTGCGCCAACGCATCGCCCGGGTCGGCGAATTGCTCGCCGTCGACCTCGGCGACGCGGAGGTCCGGATGGAACTCTGGTTCGCCCTGCACTGGCTCCCGCCCGACGCGCACTGACCACGGGCCGGCACCGCCGTCCGGCGGCGAGACGTTCGTGCGGGGCCCGGTCAGCGGCGGGCCAACACCGCGACCTCCCCGCCGAAGCCCACCACCAACCGGCCATCCGGCGCCACGGCCACCGTGCGGACCGATAGCGGGAACACCAGCTCCGGCCCGGCCTGGTCGCCGGTGGTCAGGTCCCAGGTCCGCACGGTGCCGTCGTCGCCGCCGGTGACCGCCAGGGGGCGGCCGTCCAGCACCGCCGTCGCCTGTCCGCGTGAGTGGCGACCAGGCGCCAGGTCCTCAGGCACCGCCGGCACGTGGCGAGCACGCGGCCGCCGGGAGCGGCGCGGCTCGCTCGCCGGGCGTCAGCCGAGGGTGGCGTCGAGGAAGGCGTGCCAGGCGGCGTGGACGCGGGCGGCGTGGTTCCCGCCACCGTCGTCGCCGTCCTCGTTCCCGTTCCCGTTCCCGCTCCCACCCCCGCCCCCGCTCCCGCCGCCGTCGGCGAGGAGGTCCAGCAGCAGGCCGCGGAGAACGGCCAGCACCACGGTGGGATTCGCGCCGGTGCTGTCCAGAGCGCGTTCCAGGGGCGGCAGCCACTCCTCCAGCGAGGCGGTGCCGAAGTCCAGCCAGGGCCCGGAGCCCCCGAAGGCGCGGACGTACCCCTCGAAGAACAGGCGTAGCGCGCCCCGGTGCTCGGGCTTCGTCAGCCACTCCCAGAGCAGTTCGAGGGTCTCGCGGGCGTCGCCGCCCTCGGCCTCGCAGCGCTCCAGCAGTGCGAGCTGCTCGGCCCGGCCGACCGCCAGGACCTCCCGGACCAACTGCTCCTTCGACCCGAACAGGTACAGCAGCACCCGCGGGCTGGAGCCGATCTCGGCCGCCAGCGGGCGCAGCGAGAGGTCGGACACGTTGTGCTCGGCGACGTAGCGGACGGTCGCGGCGAGGATCTCCTCGCGGCGCCGCGACGGGCGGGAGCGCGCATCTGCGGGATCGGGGGTGGACACGTGGTCTATCGTTCCACTGAAACGACTGTTTCAGTGGAAGTTTCCTCCTGGAAGGGATGCCACCATGGCCGCCACCGCACCCGGATCCGCGACCGTCCGCGAGGCCGTCCGCCCCGGGGACCTCGGCACCGTCGCCGCCCTGCACGGTGTCCTCTACGCCCAGGAGTACGGCACGGACGAGACCATGGAGGCCTTTGTCGCCGCGGGGATGGCCGAGTTGGTCCTCGCCCGGGCCCGCGAGGGCGGTGCGGCGCCCGGTCGTCTGTGGGTCGCCGAGCTCGACGGCCGGGTGGTCGGCGCCACCGGCCTGGTCCGGGCGGACGAGCGCCCGGGCTGGGGCCAGCTGCGGTGGGTGCTCCTCGACCCGGTCGCCCGGGGGCGGGGCCTGGGCGGCCGGCTGCTGGAGACCGCCCTGGAGGAGGCCCGCGCCCGTGCGTACGAGGGCGTGCTGCTCTGGACCATCGCGGGCCTCGACGCCGCCCACCATCTGTACGCGAAGGCCGGTTTCGAACTCACCGTCTCCCGTCCCGCCCGCAGGTTCGGCCTGGACACGGTCGAGCAGCGGATGGACCTGCGGCTCTGAACGGGCCTCTGGCGTAGGCGACTTCAGCCCTTCCGCCCTTCCGCCCTTCCGCCCTTCCGCTCCTCAGGGCTTCGGGCCGGGGGATCCGCTCGCCCGACAGAGCTCCGCGTACCGTCCGGCGCGGGCGAGAAGGTCCGCGGGCGTGCCCGACTCGACGACCCGGCCGCCGTCCAGGACGATGATCCGGTCGGCATGCCGGACGGTGGACAGCCGGTGGGCGATCGTGATCGTGGTACGGCCCGCGGAGAGCGCGTCCAGCGCCCGCTGGACCGCCTTCTCGGTGATCGTGTCCAGCGCGCTGGTGGCCTCGTCCAGGACGAGGACCGGCGGATTCCTCAGCATGGTCCGGGCGATCGCCAGGCGCTGTTTCTCGCCGCCGGAGAACCGGTACCCGCGCTCGCCCACGATGGTGTCGTACCCCTGCGGCAGGCTTTCGATCAGTTCATGGATCTGAGCGGCTTCGGCGGCGGCCGCCAGCTCGCCCGCCGTCGCCCCGGGCTTGGCGAACCGCAGGTTGTCGGCCACGGTGGTGTGGAAGAGATGGGTGTCCTGCAGGACGATGCCGACCGTCTCGGCAAGGGTGGCGAAGCTGAGGTCACGGATGTCGACGCCGTCGATGGTGATCCGACCGTCCGTGACGTCGTAGAGGCGCGGGACCAGATGGCCGAGGGTGGTCTTGCCCGCGCCGGTGGCGCCGATGACCGCCAGCTTCTCACCAGCCGGCAGATCGAAGTCCACGCCCTGGAGGACGAGCCCCGAAGCCGGGTAGGAGAAGCTCACCCGCTCGAAGCGGACGTGTCCGTGGCGCCCGGTGAGCGGAACGGGATCCCTGGGCTCCGCGACGTCGACCTCGAGGTCCAGGTACTCGAAGACCCGGTCGAACAGGACCATGGAGCTCTGGATACCGATGCCGGTCTGCAACAGGGTCATGACCGGCCCGAAGAGGCCCTGTTGGAGAGCGGTGAACGCGACGACGGTGCCCACGGATATGGTCGGGCCACCGTGCCCACCGACGATTCCGGCCGTCCAGTAGAACGCTATCGGCATCGCGGCCACGATGATCGAGATGATGGACTGGCGCCATCGTCCGGCCATCGAGGACCGGACGGTCAGATCGGCGAGGTCCCGCGACCGCCCCGCGAACTCCTTGACCAGCGTGTCGGTGCGCCCCATCGTGCGGCCCAGCAGGAAGCCGCTGACCGACAGCGACTCCTCGATCAGGCTGAACATCACGGCCAGCAGGCTCTGTTGCTGCTCGACGATCCCGCGTCGCTCCGCGCCGACCCTGCGGCTGATCCCGACGAAGAACGGGAGCACCCCCAGGGACACGGCCGTCAACTGCCAGTTCAGGGAGAGCATCGCCAGCAACGTGGCCACCACCGTGGTGGCACCGGCGACGATCGTGGCGGCCGCGCCGGTGACCGTCGACTGCATGGCACCGATGTCATTGGCGATCCGGGACTGCACCTCGCCCGTACGGGTCGCCGTGAAGAAGGACAGGGACATCCGCTGCAGATGCGTGTAGACCGCGGTGCGCAGGTCGTCCATCACCCGCTGCCCCAGCGTGACCAACAGGTAGGCCTGGAGCACTCCGGCGGACGTGCTGGCCACCACCAGGGCGAGCATCCCGGCGGCCAGCCCGGTCAGAAGTCCGAGCCGGCCCTGGGGCAGCGCGACGTCGAAGATCTGCCGCAGCAGGAACGGCGGTGCGATCGCGGCCAGTGATCCGGCCGCGACCAGCAGCAGTACGGCGCCGAGCCGGAGCCGGTGCGGCACGAACAGGCCCATGGCCCTGACCAGTGGTGCGTGCCGACTGTTCTTCCGTTCTTCGGACAAGGGCTCCTCCCTTCTGTCCGTCGGACGCGTCCGCCCGGTGCCCCGGTCCGCGGGACCGGGGCACCGGGCGGATCCGCGTG
Organism: Kitasatospora sp. NPDC094016; assembly: GCF_040304045.1. Taxonomy (NCBI): domain Bacteria; kingdom Bacillati; phylum Actinomycetota; class Actinomycetes; order Kitasatosporales; family Streptomycetaceae; genus Kitasatospora; species Kitasatospora sp. NPDC094016. Next base: position 53,273 of record NZ_JBEOUK010000012.1, on the reverse strand, counting down.
AGTCGGTCGGCTCGGCACGCACCCGGCCGACTGCCCGTCCGTCTATCAGGACAGGGTGAGGAATCCTTCGCGGACCAGCGTGCGCACGAGCAGCAGGCAGCCCGGCTGGTCCAGGCCACCGGGGATCGAACCGGCGGTGAACCCCTGACCGTCGCTCTCCGCCACGAACCTGACCTCATCGGCCACGTGGACCGGCAGCTGGACGGTCTTGCTGTGGAACTCGAGCTCGACGACCTCCTCGCCGAGTGCCATGCTCCACCGCAGACCCGGACGACGCCGCACCCGGGTGTCGAGGTCCAGCTGCGGCAGGCTCTCCAGGTCGCCCAGGTGACCGCGGAGCGTCACCGGAGCGAGCGAGGTCGTCTGCTTCACGGCCCTGGCCGTCATCCCCTGGGGCGAGAGCCGGGCGGCGAGCGCATCGATCAGCTCGGCGAAGACGTCCTCGGCCTGCTCCTGGAGGTGCTTGTCGTCGGCGAATCCTAGGGGCATGCTCCTGCGGAACCGCTCGTCCCCCTCGAAGACCTCCCGGACCGCCTCGCTGATCAGCGCGGGTATCAGGACCGGGTGGACACCGAAGGTGAGGTGCATCGACGCGGCGTCGTTGGACGTCGCGGCGTGGACGGTGCCACGGGGCAGGTAGAGGAGGCTGCCCGGCTGGAGGTCGAACTCCTCCTCGACCTCCGGCACTTCGCCGGAGTGGTCGTACCTCTGACCCTCCAACGGCAGCGCGTACGGTGCCCCGTACAGCCGCCAGCGCTTGCTGCCGTACGCCTGCATCACGATCACGTCGTGGCTGTCGTAGTGCGGGTCGAATCCGCGGGCCCGCCCGCCGGGGGTGAGGTACACGTTCACCTGGAACCTGGCGTTGACCCCGGCGCTCAGCATCGCGGTGAAACGCGCCAACGGCTCCCAGCGGCGTTCGAGGGCGTTCAGGATGACGGTCGAACCGGACCGGTACCGCTCGTACAGCGCCTCCAGCCGGCTGGCGGTCATGTTGCGGCCGGGGGCGCCCAGTTCGGACACCGGGGTCTCCTTGCCCTCGCGGATGACCCGGACGTTCCCGAAGTCCGGACCGGACTGGCCCAGCACCCGGTCCACGTCGTCGAGCGTCAGGAGATCCGCGAAGTACTCGGGGTCGTTCCTGGGGATGTGCAGCGGTCGCCGCTCCCAGTACTCGTCGCGGAACGTCGGAAGGGGCACCGGGTGGAGAAGGCGGGAGAGGCCGGAGGAAGGCCGTTCCTCGGACTCGGCCCCCACCTGGTCCGTCAGAGAGGTCATCGAGATCTCGTGTCTCCTCACAGAGGTCGGCCGGCCCTGCTGACGCGGTGACCGGCAGCCATGTCGTCCTTGCCGTTCTTGTGGTCCTTGGCGTTCTTGCCGTTCTTGGCGTTCTTGCCGTTCTTCGGGGAGGGGTCGCGCCGGGAACGCGGCCCCTCCCCGGCCCGTGAGACTTCTCGGACGGGCTCTGCTCAGGCGAGGTCAGTCGGTGTCGTCGATGAAAAAGTCCTTATGACCGGAGTCGTTGTTGTTGTTGTCGTCCGCGGGCCCGAAGCTGATGTCATCGGGCGTGATGGCCGTTTCCACGTCCGGAGCGCGCACGACGACGATGTCGGCCGGGTCGAGGCTGTGTGTCACATGAACTCCCTTCTGAGAGCCGGTGGAAGCTCCAGCGTGGGATCCGCGGTGATTGTCCGTCTACAGGAGGGCGTGAAGGCCCAGGTAAGTGGCGGACAACCCGAGGCGGCCGCGGACAGCGGAGGGTGGAGAGCGGGATCCGAGGTTGTCCGCGCCGATCCCGGCCGGACTCCGGGCAATCCTCCGAGCACGCCGGTTGTCGTCCGCCCGGCTGTGCGCGGCGGAGCATCAGCGCGGTACGGGCGGGTCCGGATGCGGAACCTCTACCGCGAACCCTGTCGGCACACGGCGCTCGTCCGGGGGAGCCGTCCTCGCCCCGTGTCGGTGATCACCATCGTGCTGGTCCTGCCCGCCCCTGCGGTGGACGCCCCCCGGCCGCCCTCGGCGGCCGGGACCACCGCCTCCCGCTCGATCCGCTCCAGCGGCAGCGCGTTCAGCGCCCGGCACGCCAGGTCCAGGAACTCGACCACCTGCACTGTGCGGCTCCGCGACGGTGGTCCGCCAGGTGCGCGACAACGTGGCGATGGACACCCGGACGACGGCCACCGTCACCAGCTGCAACGAACTGAGCAGGAACCCGCACTGCGGGGGCCACTGGACGGTCGACGGCCGCACCTACTCGGGGAACCGGCTGGCAGGAACGGTGGCGCTCGGCTCGGCGGTCGAGGTCCGGTACGCGCCTGGGGACCCGACCCGGGCGGTGCCCGCCGACGAGTCGGTCACCCCGGTGTCCATCGCGGGTGGCATCGTGGTCCTCTGCTGCCTGATCGGCCTGGTGCCGACGGGGCTGTGCGAGTGGCGGGCCGGACGCGCGATGCTGACCGAGGCCCGTCAGCCGGCCCTGTGAAGCGACCGCACCACGACCTGCTGGCACGGCGGGGCCGGAACCGATCACCCGGACGGGGGCGCCGTGGCCGAGTCAGGATGGCGAGTCGGTCAGGCCGGTGGGGACCTGCCAATCGCGGCGGCGGCCCTTGTTCGTCAGCAGCAGTCCCTCCTTGAAGACCAGCAGCCCCAACTGGCTCGCCACCTTCGCGGCCAACGGCACCGTGTCGCCCGCCTTGCCGTACCCGAAGTCGGGCAGCGCGGCGAGCTGCAGTCCGAGCTTGGTGAAGTCCGCCGGAGGCACCCCGACGAGGTCGGCGGACTTGTCCCCGATCAGGTGCCGGATCAGGGTCGGTCCCGCTCCCGGCGGCACGGGCAGCACCTCCCGGATGAAGTCCAGCACGCCCTTGGTCAGCACGGTGCCCGCTTCCGACGAGCGCTGCTGCCGACCGAGGATCACGTCGAACAGGGCGGAACCGTCACCGAACTTGACGGCGTTGAGCTGCTCCTGCACACCGAGGACATGGCCGACCACCCGCCAGATGTGGAAGTAGGCGTCCCGGTCCTCCGGCAGCAGCTCGACGCCCAGCTTGGCGAGTCCGTGCGGGATGACCACGGAGAAGCTCATCAACGTGCCGGCCAGGTCCTCCTGGTTGACCGGCACCCCCAGCCTGGCGCTGTCCCAGTCGTCCAGGCGGGAGATGTGATAGCGCATGGTGGCGTGCAGCAGCCGGATCTTCTGTGCGGAACGCAACCCGCGACCGCCGGGCCCCAGGCCGTCGTCGTCGAGGACGTCGACGACGAACTGGGAGGTCTCCATCAGCCGCCGGTACACCCCGGAGGTGAGGCGCTGCGACCGGACCAGCACCTCGGCGCCGTTGCCGCAGGAGTAGTCGAACGGGAGCGAGCCGCACAGCAGGACTGCGGCAATGAGCGGCTGGTAGCGGCCGAGGAGCTGGTGTCCGCGTTCCATCCGCGCCCGATCGGCCCAGGGCGGCAGATCGGCGGACTCCGCGAAGTACTGCTGTAGCGCGGGCGGCAGACCTGCCGGCACGGTGTCGCTGTCGCGCCCGAAGCCGAGCAGTGTCTGCCGTACCTGTTCCTGCTGCCCCAGCCGGTAGGTCTCGGCGATGGCGTCGTCCGCGAGGGGATCGCCGGTGCCGCGCATCCGGTCGAGCAACTCGTCGGTCCAGCCGTTGGCGGTCATGCGGTCCTCCGTTGCAGCCGGCAAGGGATGCATATGCCTATCACCCTGCTGCGGGGGCCATCGGCACCTTCACCCGAACGAGCGCGCGTCGGCCCTGCTCTGCTTCCACATCGCCGTCGGGGGCATCCTGGTCGCCGAACGCTACGGCCCGGTGCTGGCCCGGCTCGCCACCGACCACTGCGGACGCGGTTTCCTGTACCACCTGGACGTCGACTTCGGCTTCGACGAGACGGTGCGCCAGCACGCCGACCGCCCGCCGGCCGCCGAGTTCTCCCCTGAGCGGATGGTCGGCCCACGGGCCGCACGGGTTTCGGACTGCACGTGCGGGGCTGATCCGCGAGGTCCCGCCCCGTCGTCCGCTCCAGCAGTGCAGCCCCAGGCGGGACGACCTGGGGCTTTCCCGCGACCCTCCGTCGCCCCGGCGACGCGGTGCGTGGGGGTCGGCCCGCGCCGGCGAGCCCTGCCGCCCGGCCGCGCTTCAGCCGCAGTGCTCGAAGCTGTAGCCGCCGTCACCGAATCCCGAGAACTCGTTGTACCTCAGCTCCCCGATGAAGTCGATGCAGGCTCCCTTGGCGTACGCGTAGACCGGGCCCGCGTACCGCGTGTAGTTCTGGTCGACGCCGTCCCGGACCCAGCTGCCGTCCCCGGACCGCCGGATGAAGACAGCGATCCGGTTCTGGCCGGTGACTGTCGCGTCGTTCCCGCGGGCGATGGCGCAGTTGTATCCGTTCGCGCTGTTGTAGTAGATGTCGATGAACCCGACCACCACGCCGACGTTGTGACGGTCGTTGATGTCCCAGCTCTTCTTGAAGGCGTACGCGCTCCCGCACTTGTTGACCCGGTCGGTGGCGTGGGCCGCGCCGGCGGAGAGGCCCACGAAGCCTCCGGCGAGGACGGTGGCCGCGAGTACGGCCGCAAGGTGCTTCTTGATCACGGAGAGCTCCTTCGTCGTGTCCTGGTTGCTGAGGGCCGGAACGGCGGGCGACCGTCGCCGTGGGACGGCTCGGAGCCGGCTCCGGGGCGTGCCTGGTCGCAGTGGGTGGCCGACCGCCCCCGTCGTCGGCGGTCGGCCGCCCGGCCATGGTTCAGCCGCAGTGCTGGGAGTTGTAGCCGGAGGCCCCTTGGCCCGAGGGCTCGTTGTACTTCAGCCCTCCGACGAAGTCGATGCAGGCACCCTTGGCGTACGCGTAGACCGGGCCCGCGTACTGGGTGTAGTTACTGCCGGCACCGTCGTCGATCCAGTCGTTCGTTCCGGAGCGTCGGATGGCGATGAAGATCTCGTGGTGATTGGTGACTGTCGCGTCGTTCCCGCGGGCGATGGCGCAGTTGTATCCGTTCGCGCTGTTGTAGTAGATGTCGATGAATCCGACCACGTGTGCGTCGCCGTTGTCCTTGATGCTCCAGCTCTTCTTGAAGGCGTACGCGCTCCCGCACTTGTTGACCCGGTCGGTGGCGTGGGCCGCGCCGGCGGAGAGGCCCACGAAGCCTCCGGCGAGGACGGTGGCCGCGAGTACGGCCGCAAGGTGCTTCTTGATCACGGAGAGCTCCTTCGTCGTGTCCTGGCGCGGGCTTCGGCGAGTTGCCCGAAGACCCGGTGGAGTTCCCACAGTGCGAGCACATTTGATTGTCCGTCAAAAAAATTCAGTCGCGGACCAGGTGAACAGCGGACAACCCGGATTGGCCACGGACACGGCAGGGGGCAGGGGGCAGGGGGCAGGGAGTGGGGGGCGCCGGACGCCCGCAGGGTCGATTCGAGGGGGAGACCGAGCAGGCGGACGACCTGGCCGGGTTGGTGCGGGAGGTGACCTCCGGGCTCACCGTCCGCGCACCGGTGCCGCTGGCACCCGAGGCCGACCGGCAGCGGATCAACTGGATCACCGTCCTGCCCGACCTGCTGTTCGGCTTCACCGCCGACCACGGTGCCGAACAGCGCGGGCCCGCCCCCGGGGAGACCCGGGGGCGGGCCCGCGCCGCCTCGACACCGTGCCCGACGAGCCCGGCGACGGCCGTGTGCCGGTCTCCCGGCCGCGATCGTCGCGGTGCCGCGTCAGGCGGGCAGCGCCCACTTCTGGTTGGCGCCGCCGGTGCAGTCCCAGATCTGCACCTGGGTGCCCGGAGTGGTGGACCAGCCGGGGTCGTCCAGGCACCGGCCGGACTGCGGGTTGTACAGCGAACCGTCGGGGCGCGGGATCCAGACCTGGGAGCCGGTGTTGTTGCAGGTGTAGAGGTCCACCGCCGTGCCGTTGGCGGTGCCGGCCGCGTACACGTCCAGGCACTTGCCCAGCACGTGCAGCGTGCTGCCGGCCCGGACGACCGTCCACTGCTGGGCGGGCGTCCTGTTGCAGGTGTAGATCTGCACCGGGTTGTAGTCGGCGGTGGAGGCGGCGCGGTCGTCCAGGCAGAGGCCGCCGTAGCCGGTGATCGCCGAACCGCCGCCGCTGCCGCCGCCGGTGGTGGTGTACGCCGCGACGGATCCGACGCTCATGGTCGCCCCGGAGGTGGTGGCGGCGGTCGGGGTGCCGCACCCGCAGACGCCGTTGGGGAAGCCGCCGCCGATGGCCAGGTCGAAGATGACGGACAGCCCGTGGTCGAAGGCCTGCTGCCAGACGGCTGCGCCGACCTGATTCTCCGTCACGGTGAAGTACGCGGTGCCGTCGAGGTACCAGGTGATCGACTCGGCGGCGGTGTCGGTGCGGTCCAGGACCATCGCGTAGTCGTGGTAGCCGCTCTGGCAGCCCGGGCAGGCGCGCAGACCGCTGCCGATCCCGTTGCCCTCGTTGCACACGCCGCCGGGGGAGGTGCCGCAGTGGACGGTGCCGGCCACCTGCGAGCGGGCGTTGACGTCCTCCATGATGTCGATCTCGCCGTTCTCGGGCCACTGCCCCGGGCCCAGCATCCAGAACGCGGGCCAGTACCCCAGACCGCCGGCGGGGTCGGGCTGCATGATCGAGGCCGTGACCTCCAGCTTGCCGCCGGCCGGCGCGCCGGCGATCGCGCCCGGCGTCCGGATCCGGCCCGAGGTCCAGGCGCCGCCGTTGTTCAGGGCGGTGATGTTCAGGTGGCCGTTGCCGTCGAGGTGGACGTTGGCGGTCGAGTTGGTCATGGTCTCGATCTCACCGGTCCCGAAGTTCGAGCCCGGGCCGGTGTCGTACGTCCAGTTCGCCCCGGAGGGCGGTGAGCCGGCGGGGCCCGAGAAGTCGTCGCTGAACACGGTCGTCCACCCCGGCGGCGGCCCGGGAACGGCCACCGGGGCAGTCGCTGGGGTCGCCGCGGTGGCCGAGGGTGCGTGGCCGATCAGCGCGACCAGCATGCCCAGGGTGGCCAAGGTGGCCAGGACGGCGAGTCGGCGGCCAAGCCGGGTGAAGAGGCGAACGCGTCGGCCGGTGCGCCGGCGCGCGAGGTCACGGGTCATCTGCGGCTCCCAACGGAAGGGGCGCGGACCGGGCCGGCGAGGTGGGGTCCGGTTCCGCGGGGCGGAGCGGGGGCCGGGCCGGCAGATCCTGCCGGACGGGCCCGGAGTCGTCCCATCGTGTGCTGAGCTGAGCCGCATTCAACTCCTGGGCATGTCAAGGCGTCAAGGGTCTGGACGGCCGCTCCGCGGCGTCAACTCATGAAGCCCCCGCCCCGGCACCGGGAGGCAGGCGCGCACCACGCCGCAAGGGTGCGCTGTCGGGCGACGGCGCCCCGCCCGCTCACTCGTCGTGGACGGGTGACCTCGGGCGGCTCCACGGCACCCCGGGCAGCTCAGGTGTGGTGCCCGTCGTGCCGCCGTACCCACGCGAGGAGGCCGGGGTCCCGGCCTCCTCGCGCATGTTCGCCGCGGTGCGCCCGGTAGAGGTCGAGGGCGGCTTTCGCGCACTCCTCGCTCACGAGCGGGTCCACGACCACGATGTCCCGGGAGGAGCCGGTGGGGTCCTCCAGGAAGCTGATGTTGGACAGGTCCATGCCGCGGACCTGGTAGACGGCGTTCTCGACGACCTCGAACAGGCCGGTGTTCATGTTCAGCAGCGCGTTGCGCCACAGGCTGGGGTTGACGGTGTCCGGCGCCGCCCCGGTCAGGAACGCGTACGGGCCCAGTCGCCAGGCGGGGAAGTCGCTGCCCTCCTTGCCCACGGTGAAGTCCGCGGGCAGTGCCTGGACGAGCCCGCGGGCGGCCAGCGCCGCCTCCGGGTCCTGGTCCGGCGACGGGACGTCGACAGCGGCGTTCAGATCCGCCGTCAGCGACGTCGCCGGTTGGGGCTCGCGAGGAACGGAACCGGTCGAGGTGTTTCCCTTCGTTCTGCCGGGCGTGCCCGGCACGGACTGGGTCCCCCGTAGCTGCGGACCGGACCGGCGACAGAGAGAAATCGAACAACTGCTCTCCGTAGTCGATCCGCGCCTGCAGATCGTGACACCTGGCGGCGGTCGCCACCAGAGTGAAAACCGGCCACGTCGTACCGTCCGGCGGGCGCGGCCGGGACGGCGGCGCGGGACGGCCGCCCTGCGTGTCGTGGCGATGCGGCGGCCGTGCCTGGACGCGGCGACGATCAACCACGTCCTGGACTTCCTTGAGTACGTTTTCGATCCGCCGGGCGGCATTGGCCGAGGTCCGGAGTCGAACGGAGAGCCTGGCCGCCGGGGCTGCCCGGGTACTTGCGAAGATCCTCGGTATGACTCCATCTCCAGCTGACCGCGGCGGTTCCGACGATCCCTTCGCCGAGATCGGCGACCCTGTCCTGGCCGTCGCGGACAAGCGGCGGCGCCTGGTCGCCGTGGCAGGCGCGCACGAGGATGACGAGGCCAAGACGGTAGGGGTCTTCCACGTCACCGACCGTGCCCGCCGCCGATGGCTCCTGAGCTCGCAGTATCCCGTGAACGCGATGGCCTTCCACCCGAACCTCCCCCTGCTCGCGGTGGGATCCGGAGAGTACGACGGCGGCTACGCGTTCGAAGGGGAGCTCCTGCTCGTCCACCTGGAGACCGGCACCGTGCTGTCGCTCATCGAGCACCATCTCGGCCGCCAGGTCCTCGCACTGGAGTGGCTGAACCATCAGGACCTTCGCGTCCTGATGGCACCACCCGACGACTACAAGGACGGCAAGGCCCACGTGGAAGGACACCGCGCCATGGTGCGCCGAGCCGACTGGACCGCGGTCGGCGCCGAATCGCTCACCGGCCGCGACCTGGCCGGGCCACGGGTGGCGGCGCCCCGCCCGGACCACCGCGAGGCCGCCCGGCAGGCCGTCGCCCGACTGTCGTCGCCGCCAACGGGCCGACACCGCACCGGCTGAGTACCGGCGAGCCGGGCGCGGCAGGGCTTGATCCGATGAGGAGCGGTGCCGTGCTGCTGACTCCGCACAGGTCACGGGCGATCTCGAACAGCGGTGGCCGCCTCGGCTCGCGTCCCGCCGGTGGCGTCACGGGACGGGCGGTCAGCCGGCGTGGCGGGCTGTGGTGGCGAGTCGCTCGACAAGGGAGTGCAGCTGGTCCAGGTGGAGCTCCGACTCGGGCTTCATCAGAACACTGCGCAGGATGCGCGTGTGGCCGAGGTCGGTGACGGCTCCGGGCCAACGGGCGGCGAAGGAGCGGGCGTCGATCCGGGCGGTGCTGAGGTAGACGGGATCGGCGCGGTCGGACATGCCCCGGCGCATCACCGTCCGGCTCGCGGCCTCGACCTCGCTGAGGAGCAGCGGATCGGTCCGGGGGAAGTAGGTGACGATGTCGAGATCCGGCGGTTGGTAGAGATCCAGGACCGAGGACTCCTCGATCAGTGCCGCCCACCGCAGCGCTGCCCGCCGTCCGGCGGCGAGGACCTGTCCGAGCCCACCAGAGGTGAGGGGGAGGAGTTTCTGGGTCAGCCAGAGTGCCGCTGCGGCGGCGCCGGAGCGGGAGCACTCCAGACTGATCTCGCCCAGGTGCGGCCGGTCGGTGGGGTAGGAGGCGTAGGAGGCGCAGGGGGAGTCGTGGCGGTAGAAGCGTCCGACGCCCGGGTCGCCGAACAGCACCGCGCCGCAGCCGTACGGCTGGAGGCCGTGTTTGTGCGGGTCGACCACGACGGAGTCGCAGTGCGCGATGGCGCGCCAGGGCCGGGGGTCGGGCAGCAGGTCGGCGTCCTCCTGGTCGAGCAGTACGTGGAATCCGCCGTACGCGGCGTCCACATGGACCCGCACGTCGCGCGCGCGGGCTGCGGCGAGGATGGTGTGGACGGGGTCGACCGCCCCGAGACCGGTGGTGCCGACGGTGGCGACGACCGTGCCCACGGTGCCCTGGGCGAGTTGCCGTTCCAGCGCCTCGGGGTCCATCCGGCCCAGGCTGTCCACCTCGATCGGGTACCCGCGCATTCCGAGCAGATGACACATGCGGGCGTGTGTGTAGTGGCCCTCGCGGCTGTAGGCGATGCCCTTGCCCGGATGCGTCTCCCGGGCCACGAACAGCGCCTCCAGGTTCGCCACGGTGCCGCCGCCGGTGAGGTGGCCCAGGTGGCGCGGCATACCGAACATCGAGGCGATGGCCGCCACCGCCTCCTCCTCCAGTGCGGAGGTCGCCGCCCCGCCGTCCAGCGCGCGGTTGTTCGGGTTGATGAGCATCGCCGCCACGTAGCCGGCCACGGCGGCCGGGTGCGGGGGTTTGAGCATCTGCCCGGCGTAGCGGGGGTGGAAGAACGGGTAGCTGCTCGAAAGCCTCCGTACGAGCTCGCCGAAGCCGTCGGCCATCTCGTGGTCGGTGACCGATGCCGACGCGTGCGGCGAGAAGCCGTCGTGGTCGGCCGCCCACGCGCCGATCTCGTCCACCGCTCGGCCGAGCCAGTACTTCAGGTCCATGTCCTGTTCCGCCTCTCGGCGCAGTCACCGGATCGCCGGACTCCGCTTCCAGCATGATGCTGGGGAAAGCCGCTCGCATGCGGCATCCCCACCCCAGGAGACACCTCATGGAGCATCAGCCCGCTCCTGCCCGGCGTTGGCGCCGGACAGCCCTCCCCTTGCTCCTCACCGCCGTCGCCGTCGCAGGCGCCGTCGTCCAGCAGGCCGTACCGTCGAACGCGTCCGCCGCGGCACCCGCCCGCCACCGGGACACCCCTACGAGCAGACTCATCTGCAGCGGGCACGGCACCCTGACCACCGACAAGCCGATCACGAACACCACCACGACGATCAGCGGGACCGGAACCGGCACCATCGACAAGTGCTTCCCCAAGAACGGCGGTCCCACGAACCTGGTGTCGGGCACCATCGTCGGCATCGGGACCGGCACCGGCAGCTGCAACGCAGTCGGCAGCTACACCGGAACCGCCACCATCGTCTGGTACGACGGGCCGAACCGGACCGGCACCGTCGTCGGCACGTCCCGCATCACCACGAACGGGACGCAGGGCGTCGAAGGAGATCCCGTCGACCACGAAGTCGTGACCGAGCCCGACGCCACCGCGTCGCTCGACAGCAGCGTGTTCCCCGGGGCCGCCGTCACCGGCTCCGGCTTCCCCACCAGCGACATCAGCGACTGCGCCGCCGGTCTGAGCAGCGTGTCCGGCACGTTCACGCTCCGCTTCAACGAACTGCTCTGACCCCGGCCCTGCCACCAGGGCGCCATGCGCGCCCCGGCATCCTCCACCGCTCATCGGACGCCGCGCCCGGCGGCGTCCGACTCCAGCCCGCGCAGTTCGCCGTGCCAGCCGGCCAGCAGGGCCTCCGCGGGCAGCCCGGGAAGTGCGACGACTCCCAGCGAGGCCGAACCGGCGTACTCGGCCAGGCACACGGCGAGGCGGTGCCCGGCCGGCAGGAACATCAGCGGGCGCACGGCCTCGACCGTGCGCCCGGCGAGACGGAACCGCTGCGCCGAGCTGGGGACGTACGAGGCGATGAGGGTGACGCGCCGGGGACTCAGCTGCCGGCCGGTCATACGGCCCTGCCAGGCGGTGGGAAGCGCGCCGAGCAGCGCGCCCGTGTCGGGGGCCTGCTGCTCCCTCCTGATGCGACGTGTCTGCTCCATCACCGCCTCCAGGCGCGAGCGGGCCGTGGGGAGATGGCAGGGCAGGGTGACGACGCGTCCGTAGAGGTGGTTGCCGAGTTCGTCCGTGTCCGCCGCGGAGCGAGTGCTGATGGGGACGAGTGCCCGTACCGGCCGGTCGTCCTGCCGCCACGGAGCCAGCGCCCCGGCCAGGGCCGCCAGGTACACGTCGTTGGGGCTCGCGGCGTGCGCGTGCGCGATCGCGGTCAGTCGGCCCAGTGGCACCGAGGTCCACCGGTGCCGGGGTACGGCGCCCGGTGCCGTGACGGAGACGGCGGGCTGGGCCGCGCCCGGGCGCGGGGCGAGTACCGCCGCCGCCTCGCGCGTCACGGCCCGCACCCGGCCCGCCGTCCAGCCGACCGGATCCGCGCCGTTCGGGCGGCTTCGAGCAGGCACGGGGTATCCGGAAGGCCCGCCCTGGAAGGAGGACCCGCGCTGGAAGGAAGACCCGCTCTGGAGGAGCGCGACGAGGGACATACCGTCGGCCAGTCCGTGGTGGGCCAGTATCAGGACCGCGAATTCACCGTCCTGGTGTCCGTGGAACAGCCGGACCCGCCAGGTGAGGTCGCCCAGCGGCCGCGCGCAGGCGTTCTCGACCGCGGGTACGAGGGCGCTCTCGCCGGTCGGATCGAGGCGGGCGAGCGTCAGATGGTCCTCCAGGGAGGGATCGGGCAGCAGCGCGTGGCCGGGCGGCCGGGCGTGCGAGCGCAGCCGTGGATGGCGTGCGCAGGCGGTCTCCAGGAGCAGGAGCAGCTCGCCGCGGGTGGGAACCGGCCCGCGCACCATGGCCAGGGCCCCGATCGCGGTGTTCGACCGGTTTCTGGACTCGTACTCGAACCACCGGAGTCCGGGGTCCTTCTCGTACCCTGCCGTGTTCACGCCGGGCTCCGTTCGGTCCGGTCGGCCGGCGGAGCGTCGGCCTCCTGGTGGAACGCGGGGGCGGGGATCTGCAGGCCGAGCCGCAACTGCACGATCTGGGCGATCTCCGCGATCGTTCCGCTGCTCCGCAGCAGCTCCGTGCCCGGGATCTCGATGCCGTAGTTCTGGTTCAGGGAGACGAGGAGCTGGGTTCCCATGAGGGAGTCCAGGCCGTAGGCGTCGAGCCTGACATGGGGGTCGATCTTCTCGGGGTCGGAGTGCAGGACCTCGGCGATGAGCTCGGTGAGCTGCGCGGTCAGGAACGAGCCGACCTCCTCGGCGCTCATCGTGGCGATGGTCCGTAGAAGTTCCGCGAGGGCGTCGTAGTTCTTGGCGTCCGTCGGGACGAGGTGCCGCATCCGGGGTGCACCGAGCAGGGGCAGGAGGCCGGCCAGGCGGCCCCAGTTGGAGCGCGAGAGGGCGAGTGCCGCTGGGGCCGTGTGCCGGTCGGCGAGGGCGGGTGCGGCCAGCTCGAACGCCGCGTCCGGTTCGATCGGCTCGGCGCCGAGCTCGGTCAGGCCGTCGAGCAGCTGGTTGCGGGCGGCGTAGCCGGTCCCGGCGATCGGGCCCCAGGCGACGGCGGAGGCCTGCTCCCCCCGTTGGCGCCGACAGCGGGCGAGGCTTTCGAGGTAGAGGTTCGCGGCCACGTAGGCCGACTGCTTGGGAGGGCCGAACACGGTCGAGGCCGAGGAGTAGAGCAGGAACAGGTCCAGGTCCCGCCCGCGGGCCAGGCGGTCCAGCGTGTCCGCACCGCCCATCTTCGCCCTCAGGACGGCGGTGAACCGGTCCGGGGTGAGGTCGGTGAACATGACGTCGTCGAGCTGCATGGCGCAGTGCACGATCCCGCGCAGCGGGTGTTCACCGGCGTCGATCTCCTCGACGACCGCTTGCATCGCGTCGCGGTCGCAGACGTCCGCGGCGCGGGCGGTGGCGTGCACGCCGCGTTCGGACAGTTCCTGGAGGAGAGCGACGGCCTCCGGCGCGGCTTCGCCCCGGCGGCTGACGAGGACGAGCCGACGGGCACCGAGATCGGCCAGCCACCGGGTGGTGGCGGCACCGAAGCCGCTGGTGCCGCCGGTGACCAGGTAGGTACCGCGCGGATCGAGGCGCAGCGGTGCGGGAAGGGGCTCGACCGCCATGGGCTCGTCCTGGGGGTCGAAGCCGACCACCACCTTGCCGATGTGGCGGGAGTGCTGCATGTACCGGAAGGCGTCACTCACCCGGGCCGCGGGGAAGACCGTGTGCGGTAGGGGGTGGAACCCGGGGTGCGCGACGAGTTCGCCGACGTCGTGGATCAGGGGTCCCGCCAGGCGTGGCTCGGGGAGGACGGTGGCGAGGTCGAGTCCGTGGAAGGTGATGTTCCGGTTGAACGGGCGCAGCGGAAGCGCGTTGCCCTCGTACATGTCGCGTTTGCCCAGCTCGACGAACCGGCCGCCCGCTCGGAGGACTTCGAGCCCGCGGGTGAGGGCCTCGCCGGAGAGCGAGTTGAGCACGACGTCCACGCCTTGGCCGTCCGTGATCCGCCTGATCTGGAACGTGAAGTCCAGGGACCGGGAGTCCAGGACGTGGGTGACTCCCAGGCTGCGCAGGAAGTCCCGTTTGATCTCGCTACCGGCGGTCGCGATGACGTTCGCGCCGTGGGCGTGGGCGTACTGGATGGCGGCGAGCCCGACGCCTCCGGCGGCTCCGTGGACGAGGACGGTCTCACCGGGCTGGAGTCCGGCCAGTCGCCGCAGGCCGTAGTGCACGGTGCAGAAGGCCACCGGGATGGTGGCGGCCTCGGCGAAGGTGAGCTCGTCGGGAATCGGCCACAGGGCCTCGGCCCGGGTGAGCGTGTGCGTGGCGAGGGAGGCGGGCGAGACTCCGGCCACCCGGTCGCCGGGTGCGAGGGCGGTCACCTCTGATCCGCAGGCGACGACGACGCCCGAGCACTCCAGGCCGACGCCGGCCCGCCCCGCCGTTCCGTCGAGCGTGTCGAACGGCAGGTACCCGAGTGTCTGCACGATGTCGCGGTAGTTCAGTGCGGCGGCCCTCACCTCCACGACGACCTCGTCCGGGCCCGGCACCGGCATTTCCGTCTGTTGCCAGGCGAGTTGGTAGTCGAGACCGGGATTGCGCACCCGCAGCACGGCCGGGGCCGACGATCCGCCGGGGACGGGCGTCGCGGTGAACGCAATCTCGCGGGGGACGAAGCGTCCGACGGGGGTCAGGACGACCTCGTCCTCGCCGTCTTCGAGCAGAAGTTCCCGGGCGAGGCGCAGACCGTCCTCGGCGCTGTCGTGGCCGCGCTGGAACGCGATGCGGCGGCCGTGGACCTGGGGGTGTTCGTTCGCCAGGCAACGGGCGGTGCCCCAGGCGGCGGCGTCCTCCGGGTTGGTGGTCTCACCGGGGGCGGGGGTGGCTCCACTGACGCGGGTGACCAGGCAGAATCGCGTCTCGCTGCCTCGTGGCAGGGCCTGGAGGGTGGTGAAGAGCGCCCGCAGCACCTGCGCGGTTCGTCCGGCGCGGTCGACGAGGTCCGAAGGACCGGACGGTACGGCGCCGTTGAGGGAGAGGACGATGCACGGTGGAGCGCTGCTGATCGTGCGGTCCGCGAGGACCTCCGCCCAGGCCCGGGCGTCGGTGCCGTCCCGCACGACCCGGACCGTGGCTTCCGAGGACCGCGCCAGCCAGTGCGCGGTGGCGCCGATGAGAGCGTCGGGTTCGCCGGTGTCGGTCGCGAGGACGAAGTCTCCGCAGGCGTCGGCAGGGATCTGTGGCGTTCGGTCCGCGTTCCCCGGGGCCGGGGCCGGGGCCGCGGTGAGGAAGACGGAGTGGTCGCCGAGTGCCGGTTCGGTGTCGTCGCCGGTGAACGTCGCAGCACGGTAGCCGCATTGCGCGAGCAGCGTGGTCCACTGCTCGCGGGAGAGCAGGGGAGAGACGGGTCGCAGACCGGTGTCCGTTCGGTGGTGGAGGCTCTGCGACGTGCCGAAGATCGGGGCGGTCAGCTCGGCCCGGTGGGCTTCCACGCCCAGCAGTTGCCCGCCCGGGGCCAGCAGGGTCGAGACGTGGCCCAGGGCCGTGGCCAGGTTCTCCGCGGTGTGCAGGGCGCCGGCGGCGACCACCAGGTCGAAGCTGTGGGGGGTGTAGCCCTGTTGCTCCGGGTCCAGGTTCAGGTCGAGTGCCCGGTATTCGACGAAGTCGTGGCGGGCGAATCGTTCCTGGGCCCGGTCCAGGAACGCGGGCGAGACGTCGGTGAAGGTGTAGCGGGTGCGTTCGGGCGGGAGTACCGGAAGGAGCGCGGCGGTGGCACCGCCTGTTCCGGCGCCGACTTCCAGGATCCGCAGGGGGCGGTCGAGGGGCCAGTGCCGCAGCATCTGCTCCACCAGGCTGCGGGCGATCCGGTGGTGGAAGCGGCAGACGGGTGAGGTGTCATGGAACCGTTCGAGCAGTCGGGTGCTCGGCTCGGCCGTCAGCAGTCCCGAGGGGTCCTGCTCGCCGCGGAGCACGGAGAGCAGGTGCCTGCCCTGGTGGGCGCTGAGCGCGATGTCGCTGATGTACGCGGGAACGGTCGCGACCATCTCGCGGATCGTCTCGTCGGCCTCGGGGATGTCCTCGGCGAGCTGCCACCGGGTCTCGCCGGTGCGGGTGAGCGTGCCGTGCCGTTCCATGACGGGCGCGAGGAGGGTGATGAGTGGCCTGAAGCCCTCCAGCAGGCCTGCCGCGCACAGGTCGTCCACCGTGAACGGCCGGGACGGGTCGGGCAACAGCTCGGCGAGTGCGGTCGCGGTCGAGCGCGCCACGAACCGGCTGCCCAGCTCCGTGAACCGGTCGTACCGCAACTTCCGCCAGGCGGTGCGGTGTTCGGCGATCTGCGGGCCGGCGTCCGCGACGAGTGAGGTCGGCGACGGCAGCGGCGACGGGCGACAGGGCTCGTCGGGATGCGGTGCCGCACGCAGGACGGTACGGGAGAGCGAGACAGGAGTGCGGCGGGCCACGGGGAACCGGCGCAGACGGCAACCGCCGAGCTCGGCGGTGACGGTGCCGTCGTCGGCGGTGACGGTGACGTCCCAGCACACTTCGCCGTCGGTGCGGCTCACCTCGCGCAGGTGGTGGAACCCGGTCGGGGTGGGGGCTTCCCAGACCCGGACCGAGGCGATGGAGGCCGGCAGGTAGACGTGACCGTCCCGGACCAGGTCGAGGAGCAGCGCTCCACCGGCCTGGAGCGCGCCGTCGAGCAGGGCGGGATGGGCTGTGTAGGGGCCGTCGGGCGCGTTCTGCCGGTAGGCGGCCAGTACGGCGCCCGGTGCCGTCCGGATCTCTCGCAGGACCTGGAAGGCGGGCCCGTAGGTGAGGCCGATGGTCCGGCAGGTTCGGTAGAACTCCTCGGTCTCGACGGAGACGGCGCCGAATTCCTCGGTCAGAGCCGCGATGTCGAGGGACGCGGGACGGGGGAGCAGCAGGCTCCGCACCGTGGCGCGGGCGTGCGGACGGGGCGTGCGGGCGTGCTCGTCGGTGCTGGTGACGGTGAGCGTGCCGAGTTCAGGGGTGAGCGAGACCTGGGTGCGGACCGCGCAGGCGTCCTCCCAGGGGACGACCAGGGCGCTGCTGATGTCGAGGTCGAGCACTTCGACGGGGCCGGGATGCACGGCACGACCCGCCGCCAGGGCCATCTCCGTATAAGCGGTGGCGGGCATCACGACGGAGCCGCCGACACGGTGGTCGCCGAGCCACGGTACGAGCGCGGGCTCGACGGGTCCCTCCCAGACGGGCACCGGAGCGCGCAGTCGTTCGCCCAGCAGCGGGTGTTGGAGCAGGCCGTCGCCGCTGGAACGGATCCAGTCCTGCGGGGTGCCGTTCCAGTGGCGTTCGCGCTGCCACGGGTACGCGGGCAGGTCGGTGACGTTGCCCGGCACGGGGAAGTAGCGCTTCCAGTCGAGGTCGGCGCCCGCGGCGACAGCCGCCGCGACGGTGGCGGCCACGGCCGGCGGACCGTCGCCCGCGCGGTGCAGGGTCGGGACGACGACGGTGCTCAGGTCGGGGCGGTCGGCGGCGATGCGGCGCAGGTAGGTGCGCAGGACGGGATGCGGTCCGATCTCCAGCAGCAGTCCCGCTCCGTCGTCGATCGCCCGCTGCACGGCGGCGTCGAGCCGCACCGGGCGGCGTACGTTGCGCCACCAGTAGTCGGCGTCCAGGTCGATCCCGCTGATCCGGTGGCCGGTGACGGTGGAGTAGAGGGGGACGGTGACCGGCCCCGGAGCGAGACCGGTCAGCGCGTCGGCCAGAGGCCGGCGCAGGTCGTCCATCGCGGCGCTGTGGAAGGCGTAGTCGAGCCCGAGGTCGCGGTAGAACACGCCGCGGCCCTCCAGACGCTCGCGCAGTTCGGCCAGGGATTCGGCGGGCCCGGCCACCGTCACGTCCTGTGGGCTGTTGACACCCGCGATCTCCAGCGCCCCGCCGAAGCGGGCGAGTTCGTCGGCCGCCCGCTCGGGCGGCAGGCCGAGCGCCGCCATCCGCCCCCGACCGGCCGTGGCGCCCTGCGCCCGGCTGCGCGCCGCGAGGACGCGGGCGGCCTGGGGGAGCGTGAGGGCGCCGCAGACGTACGCCGCCGCGACCTCCCCGACGCTGTGTCCGACCACCATCGACGGCTCGATGCCGTGCTCGCGCAGCACCGCGGCCAGGGCCACCTGGAGGGCGAAGAGAAGCGGCTGGGCGACCTCGGTCCGTTCGAGCCGCCAGTGCGCGGGATCGGCCGCCATCGCCTCGGCCACGGACCAGCCGAGCCAAGGGGACAACGCGGTGTCCACCTCCGCCAGCGCGTGCCGGAAGCCGGTGTGACCGGCCAGGAGGTCCGCTCCCATCCCGGCCCACTGTGAACCGTTGCCGGAGAAGACGAACGCGATCCGCCCTCCGGTCGCGGCCTTGGCGATGGCGCCGCGACCACGCTCCCCGCAGGAGAGCGTGCCGAACTCCACGGCGGCCTCGTGCGCGCTGTGGGCGAGGACGGCGGCCCGGTACTCGTGGTGGCCCCGGCGCAGGCAGGAGGTGTGCGCGAGGTCGTAGAAGTCCTCGGGGGCGGTGTCGGCGAGGTGCACCGCCATCCTCGCGGTGGCTTCGCTCAGGGCCCGCTCCGAGCGGGCGGAGACCAGGACCGGCAGTCCCCCGGGTGGCCGGCCGCTCGGCGCGGAGCGCGTCGACGGCGGCGGACTGGTCAGGATGGCGTGGGCGTTCGAGCCGCCGAAGCCGAAGGAGTTGACCCCGACGACCGGACGTTCGACCTGTCGTAGCGGGAGGTTGCGGGTGACGAGTCTGAGGCCGAGCCCGGCGAAGTCGATGTCCGGATGCGGCGGATCGGCGTGCAGCGAGGCCGGCGCCGTCCGGTGTCTGAGCGCGAGTACGGCCTTGAGGAGACCGGCGATGCCGGAGGCGGGTTCCAGGTGGCCGAAGTTGGTCTTCACCGAGCCGATCGGCAGGCTGCCCGTGATCCGGCGGATGCCCAGGGCCCGGCCGATCGCCAGGGCTTCCAGGGGGTCGCCGACGGGCGTCCCGGTGCCGTGCGCCTCGAAGTACACCAACTGGTCGGGGTGGACCTTGGCCCGGGCATAGGCCTGGCGCAGCAGGTCCTCCTGCGCCCGGGGATTGGGCAGGGACAGCCCCACCGTCCGCCCGTCGCTGTTGGTGGCGGTGCCGAGGATCACCGCGTGCACGCGGTCGCCGTCGGCCAGCGCGTCGGTGAGCCGCTTCAGCAGGACCACGCCGCCGCCCTCGGCGCGCACGAAGCCGTCGGCGTTCGCGGAGAACGACGCGCATCTGCCGCGGGCGGAGAGCATCGACGCCTGGGAGAACCCGACGTAGGTGAACGGGCTCAGCAGCACGTTGACGCCGCCGCACACCGCGATGCCGCTGGTCCCCTCCCGCAAGGTGCGGCAGGCCCGGTCCAGAGCCACCAGGGAAGAGGAGCAGGCGGTGTCGACGGCCATGCTGGGCCCGTGCAGGTCGAAGGCGTGCGACACCCGGTTCGCCGCGATCGACGAGGCCACGCCGCCCATGGTGTAAGGGCCGACCGTCAGCAGGGAGGCCAGTTGGAGGGCGCCGTAGGAGACGTCGGAGATGCCGACGTACACGGCGGTGTCCGAACCCGCCAGCCGCGCCGGGTCGATGGCCGCGTCGTCCACGGCCTCGGCGGTGAGCTCCAGCAGCAGCCGGTGCTGCGGATCCATGTGCGCGGCCTCCTTCGGGGAGATCCCGAAGTAGTCGGCGTCGAATCCCGCGATGTCGTCGAGGAAACCGCCCGCGGCGGTGTAGCTCTTTCCCCGACGGGGCATCGAGGAATCGACGAAGCGGTGCGCCTCGAACCGGTCCGCCGGCACCTCGCCCACCAGGTCACGGCCCCGCTCCAACGCCTCCCACAGCGAACTGAGGCTGTCGACGCCGCCCGGCAGGCGCACGGCCGCTCCGACGACGGCGACGGCCTCTTCCTCGGTGTCGGCTCGGTTCATGGCTCCGGCCCTTCCTGGCGTACCGACGAGCCGGGTGGGAGCCGGTCCGTTCCACTGTCTCGGGGGAACGAACGCTAGCCATGCCGGTCCTGCCCGGGGCGCCCGCAGCGCGCCGAAGTCCCTTGTCCGTGACGGTGATTCACCCGCATGGTGGACAGGAGCCCATGGCCGGGGCCGAGGTCCGCGATCACGGTGCCCCGATGTGGTCTGCTCGGCGGAACACCCCGCGGGAGGAACCACATGGCTGTGCTGATCACGGGCGCGACGGGCTTCTTCGGGAGTCGGGTCCTGCGCGAACTGCTCACCGAGGAGCCGCCGGAGCCGATCACCGTGCTCGGCCGGGGCACGCCCGAGAGCCTGCGCGGACGGGTCGAAGCCGCGCTCGCGTGGCTCAACCCGGCTGTGGACCAAGGAAGTACGCTCAAGCGCCTGCGGTACGCGACCGCGGATCTCACCACTCCTCGGCTGGGCCTGGACAGGTGTGAACGCGCGCGTCTGGCCGGTGAGTGCACCACGCTCTGGCACTGTGCGGCCTCAAGGGCCCTGCGAGGGAGCCCCGTTCCCCTCTTCAAGACGAACGTCCTCGGCACCGAGCGGGTTCTTCGGCTGGTCGGCGACTGTCCGCAGGCCCAGGTGGTGACCGTGAGCACCGCCTTCGTCGCGGGCCGCCGCAGCAGCGGACACGTCCTGGAAACGGACCTGAGCGAGGAACAGGGCTTCCACACCTACTACGAGGAGACCAAGTACACGGCCGAGCGGTTGGTCCATGCCTGGGCCGCGGAGTCCGGCCGAACGGCCACGATCCTCCGTCCCGGGCTCCTGGTCGTGGACCGGCCCATCCCCGAGGGGATTCCCCAACAGTCCCTCGGGGAGCTGACCGGGCTGCTGGACGCGGCGTTGCGCGGCCGGGCGCGCACGGACCGGGCGATGGCCCGCATGCTGGCGGGGGAGGACACCCGCGGCAGCGGCCTGCAGTTCCGGATCCCGGCCGACCCGGAAGGCCGTCTCAACGTGATCCAGGCCGACTACGCGGCCGCGGCCGCCGTACGTGCCGTCCGTCGCCGCGGCGGCGGGGGCGTACGGACCGTCCACCTCACCCACCCCTGCGACATCGGCTTCGAAGTGGCCAAGCAGGCCTTCGAGTCGCGCTACCAGGGACTGGAAATCACCCGGGTGCCGAAGATCGCGAACCCGAGCCCGTACGAACGCCTCTTCGCCCGCTTCATGGGCGACCTGCTGAACCACGCGTCCGGGCGGCGCACCTACGACCGGACCAACCTGCTCCAGGACATCGGGGGACTGCCCGACCCGCCACCCGTCGACAGCTCCTACCTCGGCCGCGCGCTGGACCGGACGGTCGCCGTCGATGAGTAGCCACCGGCGGGTGCTGTGGGCGGCGGTCCTGATCCTGACGGCCGCGGTGGTGGCCGGAGCGGACCTTCCCGCGCACCTGTCCCACGGAGGCTTCACATCGCCGCACTTCGAGTCCGACCGCGCACTCGAACTCATCGGAAAGCACTTCGTGCCGGGCGGGAACAGCACGCTGGCGATCGTCCGCAGCGACGACCTCACGGTGGACGATCCCCGCTTCGCCGCCGCGCTCACCGACGCGCTGTCCGACTTGCCCGACCCGCCGCTCGTCAGTTCGGTGCACTACTGGAACACCGGCCGGAGGGAACTGCTCTCGACCGACCGGCACGCCGCCAGCGTGGTGGTCGGGCTCGCGGGGGAGAGCGAGAACGAGCGGGTGGCCTCGTACGAGCAGCTCCGGCAAGCCTTCCACCCCCCGGGGTTCGAGGTCGGCTTCACCGGTCTGGCACCGCTGCTCTCCGACTTCGACCACGCGGTGGACCATGACCTGACGCGCGCCGAGCTGGTGGCCGCGCCCCTGCTCTTCCTGCTGCTGGTGCTGTTCTTCGGGAGCCTGGTGGCCGCTCTGGTGCCCCTGGTGGTCGCCGCGCTCACCCTCACCGTCTCCTTCGCCGCCCTGCGCGCGCTGACGCTGCTGCTCCCGGTCGGCTACGTCACGCGCAATGTCGTGGTGATGGTGGCACTGGGGCTGACCGTCGACTACTCGATCTTCGTCGTGGCACGGTTTCGACGCGAACTCGCCCGCAACGGCGAGGTCTCCGCGGCGGTGGCGAGGACCGTCGCCACGGCCGGCCGCACGGTCCTGTTCTCGGCCGCGGTCATCTCGCTCGCCTCGCTCGGCCTGGCGCTGCTGCCCCTGCCGGTCACCCGGGCCCTCGGCCTGGGCACCGCCGTCAGCGTCGCCCTCTGCGGCATCACCAGCCGCACCGTGCTGCCGGCCGTGCTCGCCCTGCTCGGCCACCGGATCGACGCGGGCCGCCTGCGCGCGCCCCGCTCCGCCGGCGTGCGCGAGAGCGGCGACGGCTTCTGGTACCGGCTCGGCCGCGCCATGGTCCGTCACCCGGCACCGTGGCTCGTCACAGCCGTCCTGGCGATCGCCGTCCTGAGCGTCCCGGCAGCCCGGTTCCACCCCGGTTCGAGCGACCAGCGCGTCCTGCCGGCCGCCTCGGCGAGCCGGCAGGCGGCCGACGCTCTGCCGGCGGGCTTCCCGGACGCCGCCCTCGACCAGCTCCAGGTGTTCATCCGTCTGCGTACCGACCTTCGCGCCGAGGAGGGAGGGAAGGCGCTGGAAGACTGGCGCGGCCGGGTCGGCCGGCTCCCCGGAGCACAGAGTGTCCGGCTGTGGGCCGGGACCCCGCACACCGCCTATCTGACGGTCAAGTCCGCCGGTACTCCCGACTCGCCCGCCGCCGGACGCCTGGTCAGGCAGATCCGGTCGCTCGGGCCGCCCGACGGCGGCCAACTGCTGGTCGGCGGCCTGGCGGCACGCAACACGGACGTGCTGGACGCTCTCGGCGGGCGGCTGCCACTGCTGATCGGCTACCTGCTGGCAACCGTCTGCGCACTGCTGTGCATCGCCTTCCGGTCCGTCGTCGTGCCGGTCAAAGCCGTTCTCACCACGACGATGTCGCTGGGCGTCTCCTTCGCAGCGGTCACCTGGGTGGTCCAGGAGGGGCACGGTTCCCGCTTCCTGGGATTCGCCCCCACCGGGTACGTGGGGGCGATCGAAGCCGTGAGCACGCTGATTCTCGTGTTCGCCCTCTCGGTCGACTACGAGGTGTTCCTGATCGCCCGCATCCGGGAGAGGTACGACCAGGGGGCGGCCAACAGCGCGGCGATCGTCGAAGGCCTCGGGCGCACCGGAGGGCTGATCACGGCTGCCGCGGCTCTCGTCATGGTCGTCGCCGCCGCCTTCACCACGAGCCCGGTCATCACCGTGAAGGAGATCGCACTCGGCGTCCTGGTGGCTGTCGGGGTCGATGCCACGCTGGTGCGAATGATCCTCGTGCCGGCCGCACTCCAGCTCATCGGCGAACGGAACTGGTGGACACCCGCCTTCCCGTCCCGTCGGCCGTCGACGCGCTCTTCACCCCGGTGCGGATGATCCGGTGGAACGTGCCGCGGGCGGTCAAGGGCATCATGCCGGTGGTGGTGATCCCGCTGCTGTCGGTGGCGGCTGTCGGCTTCCTGATGTTCGTGCTGGTCGGCTCGCCCATCGCCTCGGCGATGAACGGCCTGACCGACTGGCTGAACGGCCTCTCCGGCTCCAACGCGATCCTGCTCGGCGTGCCGCTCGGCGCGCTGATGGCCTCCGACCTGGGCGGTCCGCTCAACAAGGTCGCCTACACCTTCGCGGCCGGCGCGCTCACCGCGGCGGGTACCGCCCCGGACGCCGGCAGTCTCAAAGGTGATGGCCGCCGTGATGGCCGCCGGCATGACCCCGCCGCTCGGCATGGCCTTGGCGACCGTCGTCCGGCGCCGGCTGTTCACCCCCGCGGAGCGTGAGAACGGCAAGGCCGTCTGGGTGCTCTGCGCGTCGTTCATCACCGAAGGCGCGATCCCGTTCGCGGGCGCGGACCCGCTGCGTGTCATCCCGGCGTGCATCGCCGGCAGCATGACCGCCGGGGGCCTGGTGATGGCGTTCGGTTCCACCCTGCGGGCCCCGCACGGTGGGATCTGGGTGCTCCCGCTGATCGGCAGCCCGTTCCTGTACCTGATCGCGGTCGTGGCGGGCGCGGCGGTCACCACGATGCTGGTCGGCCTGCTCAAGGGGATGCGCAGGCCTTCCGTCCCGGCGGCTCGGGTTGCCGTCGTCGCCGGGACGGAGCCGGTCGTGTGACGGCTGCCCGCTCCCGCGGCGTCGTCCGCTCTGCCTCCGGGCGAGTCGCGAACGGCGCTTGCCGATGCGTCGGCCTTCGCCGTATCCGACGTCATGGTCCGTCCCGGCCGGCGGAAGAAGGAAGCTCCGGAAGGTCGGACCGCCGTCGTCGGCCTTGAGCCGCAGACGCGGAAGGCCGGGCATGAGCCGCAGCCGAGGAGGGCTGGTTCGGGCGGGTCGACCTTGAGGAGCCGGACGATCAGGTCGTGCTGTCCTCGGTCCTTGAGACCGGACGTGCGCCGCGTCTTGGCGCTGGCCTTGAGCCGCGCGCCCTGAGGGCGCCCCCGCACGCCTCTACCGTCCGGGGCCGGGGTGGGCGACGATGGGCGGCCGATCGTGTCCACACTCCCGAAGGGGGAAGCGCCATGGGTGAGCACTCGAAGCCGGCCGAGGACGTGGGTACGGGTACCCCTCCGCCGAACAACGCCGACGGCAAGGTGGAGAAGCCGGCCGAAGGCACCGGCAAGCACAAGAAGGACTGAGCGGGGGTGAGCATGGACGGTGGTCTGGCCGGGCAACGGGCGCGCCTGGACGCGGAGATGGAACGGTGCGGGCAGTGGCCGGCCGACTCCCCGTGGCTGCGCGAGGCCTGCGCCGCGCTGCCCCGCGACCGGTTCGCGCCGGATCGGCTGTGGCACTGGGACGGTTGGGCCTACGTGCCCCTCGACCGCGCGGCCGACCCCGGGGGCTGGACTGGCGAGGTGTACGGCGGCGTCAGCTCGGCGGCCATCACCCAGCTCACCGATGGCATCCCGTCGTCGTCGCTGTCCGCGCCCGGGGTGGTGGCGGACATGCTGGACAGCCTGCGGCTGGAGCCCGGGCACCGGGTGTGGGACGTGGGCACCGGCCAGGGCTGGACGGCGGCGCTGTCCGCCTGGCGGGCCGGCCCGGGCCGGGTGGTCTCCAGCGAGGTGGACGAAGGCCTCGCCGCGTTCGCCCGTGACCGCCTCGCGGCCGCCGGCCTGGACGCCGAGGTGGTGACCGGCGACGCCACCCACGGCGGCGTGCCCGGCGGCGGGCAGGTCGACCGCCTGCACGCCACCTACGCGATCGAGGCCGTCCCGTGGAACTGGGTGGAGGCCGTGCGGCCGGGCGGACGGATCGTCTACCCGTGGGGCCGGCTCGGATACGTGGCCCTCACCGTCGCCGAGGACGGCGCCGGCGCGCGCGGCTGGGTGCACGGCCTGGCCCAGTTCATGGGCGACCGGCACGCTCCCGCGCAGGCGAGCAGCGGACCCGCC
The DNA here is from genome assembly GCF_040304045.1 of Kitasatospora sp. NPDC094016. NCBI lineage: Bacteria > Bacillati > Actinomycetota > Actinomycetes > Kitasatosporales > Streptomycetaceae > Kitasatospora > Kitasatospora sp. NPDC094016. The sequence goes on along the minus strand of NZ_JBEOUK010000012.1, from coordinate 27,737 downwards.
GCCCACGCCGCGGTGCGCGCGGACGCCGACCCCGAGGAACGGCGGGTGCTGGACCGCGACCCGGCGGCCCTGAAGGACTGGGGCCTGCGCTTCGCGGTGCGCGTGGCCGTGCCGGACGCCGTGCTGTTCACCCGGCACGGACCGGAGGGGCCCACGGTCCTGGTCCACGACGGTGACCGCTCCTGGGCGGAGATCCGCCCGGCAACGGACGGCCGGCCATCGCTGCTGCAGGGCGGGCCGCGCCGGATCGGTGACGAGGTGATGATCGCCTGGGCCCAGTGGGAGGACCTGGGTCGGCCCGACCTGTACGACTACGGCATCACCGTCACTCCCGATACCCAGTGGGCGTGGCAGGGCGGCCCGGACGGCCCGCGCTGGCCGATCGCGCAGCCCGCGCCAGCCTGACGCCGAAAAGCATCAGTCGGCTCCCTACGGCGATGCGGCGAGGACCGGCCCGAACGCGGCGCGGACCGCGTACGACGTCCGCGATGGCGCGAAGTCAGCCCGCCGCCGTCCTCCACTGGGGTGGGGGTCTCACCCGGGTGGACGTCCACCGATGTCCCCGGTCACGTGTTCCGCCCGGGATGCTTCCAGGTGCCGCCCCCGCCGCGTCCACCCGCCGCGGGCGCGGGCGGCCCCACGGAACCCGGCCCGCGCCGGTCCCGCGCACTCCCCATGAGCCGGGAGAAGGGCCTGACCGCACGACCGCCGCCGGTGTCCAGGAATCGCGACCGGGCTCCGGTCCCGTTGACCCACGGCCACACGACCGCCTCCGAGGAAGCTCCGCGTCTTGGCCACGACATCAGGGAGAAGCACCCATGTCCCACCGCCCCGCCACCCCAGACGACCCCGCCGTCACCTTCCGCCCGTCGCCGCGCCGTACCAGGAGGTTGCGGATCGTCGGCCTGGCCGCGGTCGCCACCACGATCGTCGCGATCGGCACCGTCGGGGCCGCCCACTTCCAGGGCGCGGCACAGGCTTCCACTCCGGTGGGCTCCCGAGCCCACCGGCTGATGCCCGCCGACGAACTGCTCGAACATCTGAAGTGTTCGGCCACCGGCGCCCTCACGTCGAGTCCCGGCCTGACGGACACCCTCCAGACGACCCACGGCTCGCTCACCGGCCTTCTCAAGGACTGCGAATCGGACGACGGCTCACAGTCGAACATCAAGTCCGGCTCGTTCGTGGGGTCCGACACCGACACCGCCACCTGCAACGGGAAGTCGACGTGGAACGGCAGCATGACCATCACCTGGTACGGCCAGCCGCACCAGCAGGGCGCCCCGCTGGGAACCTCCGTCATCGACACCAACGGCAACCAGACGGCCCAGAACGACGCGGCGGAGAACACCATCGTCGACGACGCCACCGGCAGTGTCACCCTCGACAGCTCGCTGCTGGCCGGCCAGAGCGTCCTCGGATTCGCGCTGCCCACCAGCGACATCACCAGTTGCGGTAACGCCACGCCCCTGACCGGCGCACAGGGCATCGGCGAGCTCGTCTGCTCCGGGCTCTGAGAGACACCGGTGGGGCCGCCCCCTCGATGGGAGGCGGCGGTCTCACCGCCATGGACGCCCCGGCCGGTGCGCTGCCCCTGCGGGTGGCAGGCCGCTCCCGGCCTCGCCGGTGGCGGCGAGCCGTCGCCCCTGGCGCACGCGGTTCGAGAACCATGCGGGCGTCCACCAGTTGACGCTGCCGAGCAGCCGCAGCGCGGCGGGGACCAGCAGGGCCCGTACGAGTGTGGCGTCGACGGTGACCCCGGTGAACGTGCCGACCGCGATCTCCTTGATTCCCAGGATGCCGCTGGTGGCGAAGGCCGCGATGACCACGAGCATCAGGGCGGCGGCCGAGGTGATGATCCCCCCGCTGCGGCGCAACCCGGTGACGATGGCGGCCTCGTTGTCGCCCGTCAGGCTGTAGTGCTCGCGGACCCGTGACAGCAGGAACACCTCGTAGTCGATGGAGAGTCCGAACAGCAGCGTGAGCATGATGACGGGTTCCAGGGCGCCGATGTAGTCGTTCGGTCGGAAGGCCAGCCAGCGTGACAGGTGTCCGTCCTGGAAGATCCAGGTGACCACGCCGAACGCGGCGCCGAGGGACAGGGTGGTGGTGAGGATCGCCTTGAGCGCCACCACGACGGAGCCGAAGGCGAGGGTGAGCAGGACGAAGGTGCTCACGCCGACGCACAGGGCGGTCAGCGGCAGCCGCTCCCGCAGGGCAGCCAGCAGATCGGCGGTGGCCGCCGGCGGGCCGCCGACCGCGAAGGCACCGTCGTCCGGCGCGGGCAGCGCGCGGACGGCTCGGACCAGGCTCGCGGCGGTGTGGCTCTCGGAGCTGCCCGAGGGGGTGAGGGCCACCACCGCGAGTCGTCCCGACACGGCGGCCACGTGCCCGGCCGTCGTACCGGGCAGAGCCGCGAGTCGGTGCTGCCAGTCCGTCAGGGCCTGTCGTCCCTGGGGCGAGCCCGCCGGGTGGGAGAGCAGGGTGACGACCTGGATCCGGTCCGGTCCCAGGTCGGGGAAGTCCCGGGCGAGTGCTTCGGTGGCCTGGCGGACCGCCGTGGCCGGCGGGAGCGTGCGGTGGTCGGTGGCCCCGAAGCGGGCGTGGAGTACCGGCAGGGTCAGCGCCGTCAGCGCGACCAGGGTGAGCGCCAGGTAGCGCACCGGCCGGCGCACCACCGCGCCGCCCACCCGGGCCCACGGTCCGTCCGGCTCCGTGGACTGCCCGAATGCCACCAGGCGCCGCAGCGCGGCGGGAAGCGGCAGCCGCCACGCGTTCACGCGGTGGCCCAGCACGGCGAGCGCGGCCGGCAGCAGCGTCAGCGACGTCAGCACCGCCAGGAGCACGGTCGCCGCTCCCGCGACCCCCATCGAACGGGTGTAGGCGAACGGCAGCAGTGTCAGCCCCAGCACGGCAACCGCGATCGTCAGACCGGAGAAGAGCACGGTGCGTCCGGCCGACGCCATCGTCGCCGTCAACGCCTCGGCCGCCACGCCTCGACGCCCGAGCTCCTCCCGGAAACGCGCGACGACGAACAGGGCGTAGTCCACCGCCAGAGCCAGGGCCGTCATCGTCACCAGGTTGAGCGTGAAGACCGAGACGTCCATCACCGCGGTCAGCAGCCGCAGGACCGCCGTGGCGGCGACGATGGCGGCCGCGGCGACGGCCAGCGGCAGCGCGGCCGCCACCAGGCTGCCGAAGACCAGCCACAACAGCACGAACAGCACGGGCAGGCAGAACACCTCCGCCCTGGCCAGGCTGCGCAGGCTGAGAGTGGTGGCGTCGGCGTAGAACGGGACCTTTCCGCTGTAGCCGATGTCCATGCCGTCGGGGTGCGCCGTGCTCCGCACCGTGCGGTAGGAGGCCAGCTTCGCGCTGTCGTCACGTCCGCCGAGGCCCAGCACGACGGCCGCCGAGTGCCGGTCACCGGAGAGGAAGGCCCGGTTCCCGGTGTTCCAGTAGTGCTGGGCGCCGGTCAGCACGCCGTCCGGCAGAGCGGCGAGCGAGGCCCGCAGCTGCTGCCCGAAGGCCGGATCGTCCACCGTCCACCGGTCGCTGCGGTAGACCGCCACGGCGTCCGCCCCGCCGTGGCCGAAGTGTTCCTCGAGCACCCTCGCCGCCACCAGGGATTCCGCCCCCGACGGGGCGTCGCCGCCGTTGGCGAGGCGGCCGAAGACCCCGGGGCCCAAGCAGCCCGCCAGGCAGAGCACCACGAGGGCCGCCCCGAGCACGGCGCGCGGACGGCGAACGACAGCACGACTCATCCCGGCGAGCATCCCGCATCCTCCTGGTTCGAACCCGAACCACACCTCTACGGGAACGCCGCGCCACGGGCACCGCTCGCTTACCGGTACTCGACCGGATGGGCCGGAGTTGTCCACCCGATCGGATGGACCTGTCGCTCGACGACTCCGCCGGGCGAGATCGATGAGGGCCCCCGCGGGCGGGCGAGGCGGAGCTGGATGTGCGGCGATCACCAGCCGGTCAGGCCCAGGCGACCGAGGTGCCGTAGCGGCGGCCGTAGGTGTGCCAGTGTGAACGGTCCGGGCAGGTCCCGGCGTCCGGCCGCGCGGACGGCGACCTCCAGCGCGCCTACACGGCCGACCTCGAAGCCGCCACCCGGGCCTCGATCAACCTGGACCCCACGCCGTATTTCGCGAAGTACGGCCCGCAGGGCAACTCCTGGGCGATCTTCAAGACCTACCTCGACGCGGTGGCGGCGCAGGCCGCCGCACCGGTGATCGCCAAGTACACCGGTGTCCTCGCCGCAGCCGACGTGTTCACGCTCGACAACGCCGCAGCCATGGTCGAGTCGCTCCGGATCGACACCGGGATCCTCGGCCCGTTCAGCACGCGCCCCTGAGGTCCGGCCAGCACCCGCCGCTCCGAGTGGGCATGCGGGGAGTTCAGCGGTGATGTGCCGCCATTGAGGTTGACGGTTTTTGGGACTGCTCGCCGAGCTCCAAGCGGCGCCGGGGCTCGGCGACAGGTAGCGTGGCACGTGGTGGGCGTCGTCGCCGCGCGTGGCCCGCAGGCGCGGGTGCGCCTCGTTCGTCACCGGTGAGATCCTGTGCGTCGACGCGGCCAGGGCGCCGGTTTCTGAAAGATCCGGGATCGGGAGCGATCGACCTATGCGCACTGACAAGCAGCTGACTCCGCTGGGCGCTGTCGGTGCGGGCCTGGCGGCGGGAGTGGTCGGCACCGTCTGCATGGACGCCGTGCGGTTCCTGCGCCAGCGCCGGGCCGGCGGCGAACACGACGCCCTGCACTGGGAGTTCGCCCCGGTCCGCACCTGGCAGGAGGCGCCGGACCCGGGGCAGGTCGGAAAGCGCCTGGTCGAGGCCTTCACCCGGCGCGAGCTGCCGGACAGTGCGGCGTTCCCCGTCAGCACGTTCATGCACTGGGCCTACGGAGTGGGCAACGCGGCCTTCTACGGCGCCGTCAGCGCCTCGCTGCGCAGGCCCCACGTCCTCCACGGGCTCCCGTACGGTGCGCTCGTGTGGCTCAGCGGATACGTGGTGCTTCCGATCGCGGGACTCTACAAACCCATCTGGAGATACGACGCCAAGACGCTGGGTGGTGATTTGACCGCTCACCTCGCCTACGGCCTCGGCACCAGCAGTGCTTTCTGGTTGTTGAGCAGGGCCCCCGTGTTCTCACGGAAGCTGTAGGTCGCGATCTGGCTGGTGCTGCTGATGGTGCTGGTGCCGGTCGCTGAGGTGGGGGCCGGGTTCGGACATGGCGACGACCGTCGCGATCCCGACGAGGCGTGACCCGTGATCGGAAAACGGCGGCCGCCGTCGCGGTAGCGCACGGGCAGCACCTGGAGCGGTGCGAGGGCCTGATGGGCCGGGTGGCCGGCTCCCGTCCGGGGGAGGCGGGAGGTGGTTCAGGGCCGTGCCCTGCCGAAAACCTCATCCGCACTGCTCGGGCCGCGTGCCCGAACTCGTGGAGGGGCTCCGGACACTCGCGGAGGTCGCCCGATCCGGTGACGAGGGGCCAAATGATCGTCGGCGAGCACGTGCGGTGCCGTAGAAGGGTGTCCAGGTTCGTCTTCGCGGACCAACCGACGGGCACCCTTTGCCATGGTCGCGGCCGGGCCGGCGATCGGACTCGTTCACCTAGTCGCACCGGGAGAGTTCATACGTGACGCGCCAGACCATCGAACCGCTCCTCCCCGCAGAACCGCGCCGCTCCACCGAATCGCACCGGTGGGCCGAGCGCGGGAGGACCGACCACCGCGCCCCGTCCGCGGCCGCCGCCGTGCACACGGACGCCGGGCCCCGCCCCGACCGGCGCGACCACGGCGCACTACGCGCCGCGCTCGCCGCCGCCTCAGAGGACACCGTCGTCTACGACCTGGACGGCATCGGCCGCCAGTACGTCGCCCTGTGCGCCGAACTGCCCGGCGTCGCAGTCCGGTTCGCGATGAAGGCCTGCTCCGTCGACGAGGTGCTCGGCCGCCTCGCCGCCCTCGGCTCCGGCTTCGACGCCGCCAGCCCGCAGGAGATCGCCCAGGCCCTGCGCACCGGGGTGAGCCCCGACCGCATCCACTACGGCAACACCATCAAGTCCGACCGCAACATCGCCGAGGCCTACCGGCTGGGCGTGCGCGACTTCGCCACCGACAGCCTGGAGGACGTCGCGGCCATCGCCGAACACGCCCCCGGCGCCCGGGTGTTCTGCCGCCTCGCCACCACCGGCGACGGCGCGCTGTGGGGCCTGAGCCGCAAGTTCGGCTGCTCGCCCGAGGACGCCCTGCGGGTGCTCGACGCCGCCCGCGGCTCCGGGCTGGTGCCCTCCGGTCTGTCGGTGCACGTCGGCTCCCAGCAGATGACCACCGAGGCCTGGGCGGCGGCCGTCGAGTCGCTCGCCGACGTACTGGAGGAACTCAACTGGTTCGGCATCGTGCCGAATCAGGTCAATCTCGGCGGCGGACTGCCCGCCCTCGGCATGCTCGACCGGCGCGGCCGGCCGCTGGAACCGCCGCTGGACAAGATGTTCGCGGTGATCCGCGAGGGCATGGAGCGGCTGCGCGCGGTCAACGCCGCGCCGCTGGACTTCCTGCTGGAGCCCGGCCGGCACCTGGTCGCCGACCACGGCGCCATCCGCGCCCACGTCGCCCGGCTCTCCTCCCGGCACCAGCTCGACGGCACCCACGAGGACTGGCTCTTCCTGAGCTGCGGGAAGTTCAACGGCCTGTACGAGATGGACCAGTTGCAGTACCGGCTGGAGTTCCCGACCCACCCCGGCGGGCAGTTCGTCGACGCCGTGGTGGCCGGTCCGACCTGCGACAGCGACGACGGGTACGCCCAGGACGGCGGCCTGGTCCGCGTCCCGCGCGCGGTCGCCTCCGGAGACCCGGTGTGGATCCACTCCTGCGGCGCGTACGCCGCCGCCTACGCCACCCGCGGGTTCAACGGATTCGCGCCACTGCCGTACACCTGCGTCGGCGGTTCCGAGGGGGACCGAGGATGACCGGCGTCCGGATCCGGCTGCTCCGCGACGACGACTGGCCGATGGTGATCGCGGCCGAGGAGCGCGCCTACGCCGCCAGTGGGCTCTGCGAGGGCGGCGAGGCGCTGAAGTCCCGGCACCGGGCCTCACCGGGCACCTGCTTCGTCCTGGAGCACGCCGGCGGCTTCGGCGGCTACCTGCTGGCGCTGCCGTACCCGCTGTTCGGCTGCCCGGACCTCGGCCTGACGGAGTCCGGGAACGGCGCGCGGACAGGCAATCTGCACACGCATGACGTGGTGATCGCGGAGGAACTGCGCGGCCGCGGTCTTGCCCCGCGGATGATGTGCCACCTGCACGACACCGCGCGGGCGGCCGGCTGCCGGACGGTCTCGCTGGTCGCCGTCCTCGGCGCACAGGCCGTGTGGGCTCCGCTGGGCTACCGGGAGCGCCCCGACGTCGAACTGCCCGCGAGCTACGGCGCCGAGGCGGTCTACATGGTGAAGCCGCTGGAACCCGCTGTCACCGACCCGGCCCCTGGGCCCTCACTCGGAGCCGGAGTGGGCTGATGCGGCTGTCCTCCGGGCCGGCGCGGCGGCACGGCCGATCGAACAGCGCTGGGGCGAGCGCGCTTCGGCCGCTTGCCGGACCAGGGCGCCCGCCTCGCCGAAGTCCTCGGCGCCGACCGGCTGAGGGTGATCTGGCCGCCGGCAGTCCCGCCGAGGCGCACGAGTCGTCGAGCGCCGACAGGTGGGCCTCGCGGCTCGCCGTGCCCGTGAACCGCTCCGGCCACGGGCACGGCCGGGACACTGCTCCTGACCTTCCGGGGCGCACGGGCCGGGACGGCGGAACCGGCGGTGGGTCAGTAACGCCAGCGGACGGCCTCGATGACCTCCGCATCGGTGTGCATCGCGAACAGCTCCGCCTCCGCCCGCCGGACGGCCAGCACGGCCTCGTACAGCTCGGGGGCGAGCGCCCGCCGCAGCACGGCGGACTTCTCGTACGCGTCGATCGCCTCGGGCAGGCTCGCCGGGAGGCGCTCGGCGGCGTCGAGGGCGGCGGGGTCGCTCGGGGTCTCGGGCGGGAGGGGCAGGCCGGCGTCCAGACCGGCGAGTGCGGCGGCCAGCACGCCGCCGATCACCAGGTACGGGTTGGCGGCGGCGTCGAAGCACTTGAGTTCGGCGTTGGTCTGCCCGGCGGCGGAGCCGGTGATCAGGCGCAGCGCCGCCTCACGGTTCTCCAGGCCCCAGCAGCGGTAGGCCCCCGCGAAGTGGGAGGGGACCAGCCGCAGGTAGGACGCGGCGCTGGGTGCGCCGAGGGCGAGCAGGGCGGGCAGCTCGGCCAGTACGCCCGCGAGGAACTGTTCGGCCTCGGGGTGCAGCCCGTGGCGGCCGGGGCCGCCGTGCCCGAGGTTGCGGCCCTCCCGCCAGAGGCTGAGGTGCAGGTGGCCGCCGTTGCCGATCGAGCCTTCGCTGAAGAGGGGCGCGTACGAGACCCGGAGGCCGTGCCGGGCGGAGACGGCCCGGATGGTGTGGCGCACCAGCATGGTGGTGTCGGCCGCCTCGACCGGCCCTTCGGCGGCGACCGAGACCTCGAACTGCCCGGCCGCGTACTCGGGGTGGATCTGGAGTACGGCCAGCCCCTGGCCGGTGAGGGCGCGCAGCACGTCCCGCAGGTAGTCGGAGTGCTCGATGAAGCGGGTCATCCCGAAGCCCGGCGCGACCGTGGCGGGGGCCCCGGCGGCGTCGGCCACCACCCACTCGACCTCGATCCCGGCCCGCACCGAGAGCCCGCGCTGCTCGACGGCCTCGGTGACCCGGCGGGCGAAATGGCGCTGGCAGCCGGGGTGCGGGGTGCCGTCCTGGGCGTAGCGGTCGGCCGGGGCCCAGGCCCAGCCGGGCTGGGCGGCGAGCGGGGTGAGCCGGTCGAGGTCGGGGACGAGCCGCAGGTCGCCCACCGGGCCGGTGCTCGAAGGCGCAGTGGTGAAGGAGTCGTCCACCAGGGAGACGTCGAAGCAGGGTACGGCGCCGACACCGTACTCGGCGGCGTGTTCGAGCTGGGTGAGCGGGACGGACTTCACCCGGGTGAGCCCGGCGTTGTCGACCCAGCCGAACACCACCCCGTCGATTCCGGCGGTGGCGAGCTGGGTTTCGGCCGCCCGGGCCTGGGCGGCCCGCTCGGCTGGGGGGTATGTGGTGGTCATGCGGCTCATGCTGGCGTTCGCGGCAGCCGGTGGGTGAGGGCTCGGCCGGGATTCACTCGTCCGTGAACGGTCGGGGTCCTGACGTGACCCGGGGCACGGGCGCGCCGGCCCGGGCGGCCTTCCGGGCGGGGCGCGGCGGCACCCCGCACGGAACGCGCCGGGGCGGCCGTCGCCCGGTCGGGGGTCACCCGTTCGAGGGGTGTGCGGTGGCTGTTCCGCAGACCGGGCGGCCGGTCGCCGCCACACTGGCCGGATGACCGCGAGCACGAACGAACCGGGCCGCACGATCGGCCGTCTGACGGACCGCTACTGGGAGTTTCTGCTGGAGCGCGATCCCCTGCTGAGGGTCCGCCAGGGGCTTCCGGTCGAGACCCTGCCCAGGACGTCCCCCGCCGAGGCGGAGGAGCGGGCGCGGTTCGCCGAGGGGGTGCTGGGCCGGGTGCGGGCGCTCGACGGCGCGGGGCTGTCCGGCGCCGATGCCGACACCGCCGCGTTCCTGGTCGGACTGGCCGAGCAGGAGCTGCGGGCGCACCGTGGCTACTGGCTGACGCCCGCGGCCACGCCGTACCGGCTGTTCCCGCTGTCGCTGTACACCGACGCGGTGCTTCGCCCCTTCCGCTTCGCCGAAGCGCCGGACGTCGAGCGGTACGTGGGGCTGGTGCGCGAGCTGGCCGGGGTGGTCGGCTCGATCGGCGACAAGGTGGTGGGTCAGGCGGCGCGCGACTTCCGGGTGCCCGCCCCGGCGCTGGCCGGGGCGCGCGCCACGCTCGTGGGCCTGCGGGCGTCGGCGGCGGGCCGGGTGGAGGTGGCGGAGGAGCGGCTCGGCGGGCTGGGGGCGGCCGAGCGCGGGCGTGTCCGGGACGGCGTACGGCGGCTGGTGGAGACCGAGTTGACGCCGGCCTTCGACCGGCTGCTGGCCGTTCTGGACGACCCGGCCTATCGGGGCGCGGCGCCGCAGGCCGTCGGCTGGGCGCAGTACGAGGGTGGGGAGGAGGCGTACCGGGGGTTCGTCCGGACTCACAGCGGGGGCGACACGACGCCCGAGCGGCTGCACGAGCTCGGCCGCGAGCAGTGCCGCGAACTGGCCGAGCGGATGCGGGAGGTGCGGACGGCGCTGGGCTTCCGGGGCCCCGAGGCCGAGTTCCACGAGCGGCTGCGGACCGAGCCCAGGCTGTACGCCCGGACGCCGGAGGACGTCGAGGCCCGCTACCGGGGCCACCTCGACCGGCTGGCCCCGGTGCTGCCGCGCTTGTTCGCCACCGTGCCGCGGGCGCCGTACGGGCTGGCCCGGCTGGACCCGGCGCTGGAGCCGGGGATGACCTTCGGCTACTACGAGGCGCCGACCGCGGCCGACCCTGTCGGGCGCTACCGCTACAACGGCTCGGACCTGGAGCACAGGTCCCTGCTCGGCGCGGCCTCGCTGATCCTCCACGAGCTGGCGCCGGGGCACCACTTCCATCTCGCCCGGCAGGCGGAAGACCTCTCGCTGCCGCAACTGCGGCGCGAGACAGCTGAGTTCGGCGCGTTCAACGAGGGATGGGCCGAGTACGCGGCGGGCCTCGGCTGGGAGGCCGGTCTCTACGCGGACCCGTGGGACGCCTACGGGCGCCTGGCGCAGGAGCGGTTCACCGCGCAGCGGCTCGTCGTCGACACCGGGCTCAACCTCGGGACGATGAGCCTGGAGCAGGCGCGGGAGTTCATGCGCGCCAACTCCACCGAGGCGGACGGTCAGATCGCCTCGGACCTGCTGCGCTACTCGACGGACCTGCCCGGTCAGGCGCTCTCCTACCGGGCCGGCTTCCTGGAGTTCGGCCGGCTCCGGGCGCGGGCCGAGGCGGAGCTGGGGGCCGGGTTCGACGTGCGGGCCTTCCACGAGGCGGTGCTGGGGGGCGGGGCGTTGCCGTTCCCGGGACTGCGGCGGCGGGTGGCGCGTGAACTCGGGATTCCACTCGGTCCTGAATAAGTATGGCAATCGGGCCATCGCATTAATTGCATTCATATGTGTAGTGGTGCGCTGTGATTCAGGATGCGCGAGGCGGCCATAAACACCCACAAGAGTGAACCGGCTGAGGCTGCTTGGCTCCGGTGGACATGGTTCGACTACCGTGACGGAGAGGTCGGACGGCGAGTTCTGGTGCGCGGTGATTCGGTTCGGTAGGTGAATCCCGGATTCCGAGGTGGAATGCTTCCGTTCGCCCGGCAGTGCGCTGCTCCGGTGTTCGCAGTGCCCGGGTTCCTTGTCATACCTGTGTGTAGAGAGGATGGAGCATCATGCCGCCCGTAGTACCGCCCTTCCTGATCGGCCTCATCGTCGCGCCACTGGCCAAGCGCCTGCTCAAGCCGCTGGTGCGCGGCGTCGTCAAGACGTCCGTCGGCCTCGTCCTGGAGGTGAAGAAGGCCGCCCACGAGGCCGGGGAGAACATCCACGACCTCGCGGCCGAGGTGGCCGCCGACATGGTGGCGGCCCAGGCCACCGCAGGTGACACCGGAACCCGCTCGGACGACGGTCAGCGCACCGCCGCCCCGAGCGTCGCCCCGAGCGCTGTGCGGGACGAGGCCGCCGAGCGGGTCCACCAGGCCGAGGGGGACCCGAGGGCCCCCAAGATCCGCGCGACCGCAGGCGCCGGCAAGGCGAACTGACGGCCGTCCGGAGACCGGCCGCCGCCGGGCGCGCATTCGGATCGGTTTCGGTGGAATGTGCCCGGGCGGCGGCCGACCGCAGTCCTGTCGGCCGTCGCGCATTCGCTTCCAGAATTCCCACTTCGTCGCCGTACTCCGTCATGTCCGTGACGGATTCCCGCGACCTCCGCAAACAGGTGATCGTACACATGCCATCGCTACTGGGCGCCGCAGCCGGATTCCGCTCCGTGGAATTGGACGCGAGCCCGCGCTCGGTCGTTCCGGGCCGCCAGCGCTGGGACGTCAAGCTGGTGCTCGGACGGCCCCGGACGGCCGAGGTCCTCGCCGCCGCGCTGCGTCGCGTTCCCGGGATCACCGGGGCCCAGGCCAACCCGGTCACCGGCGGGGTGCTCGTCCGGCACGATGCGCGGGTGCGTGCCACGGATGTCGGCCGGATCGTCCGCAGGGCCGTCGCCCTGGTCGCGCAGGGCCCGACCGGAACGGCCGCCCCCGCTCGGCCCGCCGCCGCGCCGGCCCCGCGGGCCGACCGGGGCCTGGTCGTGCGACCGGTGCTCGCCGTCGGTGGCGGGGTGGCGGCCGGGATCGCGCTGATCAAGGGGTCGGCGTTGAGCAGGCAGCTGGTGGCGGTGGGCGGGGTGGCGGCGGCGACCGCGGCCGTCCTCCGGAAGGCCTGGCACGGAACGGTCGACGAGTCCCGTGACGCGGTCGGGGTCGGGGTCGGGGTCGGGGCCGGACGCCGCCCCCTGCTGGAGATCGTCGGACCGCGCCAGCGCCGCCTCTACCGGGCCGCCGCGCTGTCGGGCGGCCAGCGGCAGCGGATCGCCCTGGCGCGCGCGATCCTCAAGGACGCGCCGGTCGTGGTCCTGGACGAGGCGACCTCCGCCGTGGACAACGAGACCGAGGCCGCCATCCAGCGCACGCTCCGCGGCTTCGCGGCGGACCGGACGGTGGTCATCATCGCCCACCGGCTCTCCACCGTCCGCCACGCCGATCGGATCTACGTCATGGACAAGGGCGGCGTGGTCGCCGAACAGGGCACCCACGACGAACTCCTCGCCCGGCAGGGACTCTACGCATCCCTCTGGCAGCTCCAGGCCGGCGAACTCGCCGCCTGACCGCAGAAAGCCGCGCCACCCGCCACCCGCCCGCCGACCGCGTGACGCCACCGCGGTCGGCGCGCCCCGGTGTGCCCCGCCACCACGCCTGCCCACACTTTCGGAGGTACCCCCATGTCCCGTCGCGACGGCGACGCGCTTCCCCTGACAGCCGCCCAGCGCGAGATCTGGCTCGCCGAGCAGAGCTCCCGGACGCCGATCCCGGGCTACCGCGTCGGCGAGTGCCTGGAGATCCACGGGCCGGTGGACCGGGAGCTGTTCGAGACCGCGCTGCGCCAGGTCGTCGACGAGGTCGACGCCCTGCACGTGACCTTCGTCGACGACGGCGAGGGCCCGCGCCAGGTCCTCCGGGAGAGTTGGGACTGGGCGCCCGCGCACCTCGACCTCAGCGGGGAGCCCGACCCCCGCGCGGCCGCCGAGGAGTGGATGGAACGGGACCTGCTGCGCCCGCTGGACCTCGCCCGCGACCCGCTGTTCGGCCATGCGCTGATCAAGGCGTCGCCGACGGAATTCCTCTGGTACCTGAACTACCACCACGTGGTGCTCGACGCGATCAGCAGCGCCATGCTCCGGCAGCGGGTCGGCGAGGTGTACTCGGCGCTCGCCGAGGGCGACGCCGTACCGCCGTGCCCGTTCGGCTCGCTGCGGGAGCTGGTCGACAGCGACGCCGCCTACCGCGCGTCCACCGACTTCGCCGCCGACCGCGCCTACTGGACCGAGCGCTTCGCCGACCTGCCCGCCCCGACCCGACTCACCGACACCCCCGCGACCGACCCGCACCGAGCCCTCCGCCTGGCCGAGGAGCGGGAACTGCACCGCCCGGACGCCCTGCGGGCGGCGGCGGGACGTTCCGGCGTCCGGTGGTCCCGGCTGCTGATCGCGGCGACGGCGCTCTACGCCCACCGGCTGACCGGCGACCAGGACGTGGTGCTCGCCATGCCCGTCACCGCCCGTCGGGGCGCCGACCGCGACCTGACGGCGGTGCCGGGCGCCATGTCCAACGTGGTGCCGCTGCGCCTGACGGTGCGCCCGGACATGCCGTGGCGCGAACTCGTCGCCCAGGCGGCGCGGGAGGTCGGGACGGCCGTCGCCCACGAGCGCTACCGCAGCGAGGACCTACTGCGCGACCTCGGCGCGCCCGGCGGCATCGGAACGGCGTTCCCGCTGATCGTCAACATCATGGCGTTCAACTCCAGGCCGAGCTTCGCCGGGCACCCCGCCGACGTGCACCACTTCGTGTCCGGGTCGACCACCGACCTCGCCGTCTGGGTCTTCGACTACCGGGACGGGAACCCGCCGCTGCTCCGGCTGCACGGCTCGCCGGAGGCGTACGGCGACGACGACCTCGCCGCCCACCAGCAGCGACTGCTCGCGCTGCTGGACACCCTCGCGGACTGCGACCAGGACGAGCCGGTGGGCCGGATCGAACTGCTCACCGCCGAGGAGCGACGCGAGCTGGCGGTGCTCGGCGCCGGGCCGGTGGCGCCGGCCCCGGCCGCGAGCCTGCCGGAGCTGTTCCGCGAGCACGTCCGGGCGACCCCGGAGCTGGTCGCGCTGGTGTGCGGCGACGTTTCTCTGACCTATGCGGAGCTGGACGCGCGGGCCAACCGGCTGGCGCACACCCTGATCGCCCGGGGCGCGGGCCCGGAGCGGCTGGTGGCGGTCGCCCTGCCGCGCTCGGCCGAGCTGGTGGTGGCGATCCTCGCGGTGCTCAAGACCGGCGCGGCGTACGTTCCGGTGGACCCCGAGTACCCGACCGCCCGGATCGCCTACCTGCTGGACGACGCCCGCCCGGACCTGGTGGTCACGGACTCCCGCGGCGAGGGGCGGCTGCCCGGGGCCGGGCCCGTCGAACGGCTGGTGCTCGACCACCCGCGGACGGCTGCCCTGGTGGCGGGTCGTCCGGCGGCGGACCCGGCGGTGGACATCGATCCGGGCCACCCCGCGTACGTCATCTACACCTCCGGTTCCACCGGACGGCCCAAGGGCGTGGCGCCGACCCACGGCGGCCTGCTCAACCTGCTCACCGACCTGCGGCAGGTGCACTTCGCGCCGGTGCTGGAGGAGCGGCGGCGGCTGCGGGTGGCGCTGACCACGTCGGTGTCGTTCGACGCCTCCTGGAACCAGCTGCTCGCCCTGTTCGGGGGCCACGAGCTGCACGTCCTGGACCACGCGACCTGGACCGACCCGGACGCCTTCGTCGGCTACGCCGCGCGCTGTGGCCTCGACTACGTCGAGGCCACCCCGTCCTACCTCCGGGTCCTGGTCGCGCACGGGCTGCTGAGCGACCCGCGGTGGCGGCCGGCGCTGGTCGCGGCGGGCGGCGAGGCCGTCCCGGAGCAGCTCTGGGCGGACCTGCGGAAGGCTGAGGGGGTGCGTGGCCTCAACCTCTACGGGCCGTCCGAATGCACGGTCAACTCGGTTGTCGCACAGGCTGGTTCGAGCCCGCACCCGGTGATCGGCCGGCCCGTCGCGGGCGCCCGGCTGTACGTGCTCGACGGCGCCCTGCGGCCGCTGCCGGCCGGTGCGGCGGGTGAGCTGTACATCGCGGGCGCGGGCCTGGCCCGCGGCTACCTCAACCGGCCGGGGCTGACCGCCGGGCGGTTCGTGGCGGACCCGTTCGGGCCGGTCGGCTCCCGGATGTACCGCACCGGGGACCGGGTGCGCTGGGAGGAGTCCGGCAGCCTGGAGTTCCTCGGGCGCACGGACGACCAGGTGAAGATCCGCGGCTTCCGGGTGGAACCGGGCGAGGTCGAGGCCGTCCTCGCCGAGCACCCGCTGGTCGCCCGGGCCGCCGTGCTGGTGCGCACCGGGGAAGAACCCCGGCTGGTCGCCTACGCGGTGCCCGAGCCCGGCACCACCGTGACCGACACCGCCCTGCGTGACCACCTGCGGGACCGACTGCCCCGGCACATGGTGCCGACCGCGTACGTGCTGCTCGACGCGCTGCCGCTGACCCCGAACGGCAAGCTCGACCGGCGGGCCCTGCCGGCACCCGAGCGGCAGCCCGCCGCGCCGGGCCGTGCTCCGCGCACCGCGACCGAGCACCTGCTCGTGGGGCTGTTCGCCGAGGTGCTCGGGGTGTCCGAGCCCGGGCTGGACGACAGCTTCTTCGACCTCGGCGGACACTCCCTGCTGGCCACCCGGCTGGTCGCCCGGGCCCGCTCGGTCCTCGGTGTGGAGCTGAGGCTCGGCGACCTGTTCGACGCGCCCACGGTGGCGGAACTCGCCGCCGCCGTGGACGTCGCGGGTCGGGCGCGTCCGGCGCTGGAGCGGCGCGAGCGGCCGGAGACCGTTCCGCTGTCCTTCGCGCAGCGCCGGCTGTGGTTCCTGCACCGCATGGAGGGCCCGAGCGCCACCTACAACATCCCGCTGGCCCTGCGGCTGTCCGGAAGCCTGGACCAGCGGGTCCTGGAGGCCGCCCTGGCGGACCTCGTCGAGCGGCACGAGAGCCTGCGCACCGTCTTCCCCACGGTCGACGGCGCGCCGTGCCAGCAGGTGCTGGGCCCCGAGGAGGCCCGGCCGCGGTTGCGGGTGACCGAACTCGACGAACGCGAGCTGCCGGAGCGGCTGGCGCAGGCGGCCCGGTACGGGTTCGACCTCGCCGAGGAGCCGCCGCTGCACGCCGAACTCTTCCGGACGGCGGCCGAGGAGCACGTGCTGCTGCTGGTGGTGCACCACATCGCCGGTGACGGCTGGTCGACGGGACCGCTCTCGCGGGACCTGACGGCCGCCTACGCGGCCCGTTCCGAGGGCGCGAAGCCGGAGTGGTCGCCGCTGCCCGTCCAGTACGCCGACTACACCCTGTGGCAGCGGGCGCTGCTCGGCGACGGCGCCGACCCGCAAAGTCTGCTGAATGGCCAACTCGCCTACTGGCAGGAACAGTTGGCCGACCTCCCGGAGCAGGTCGAGCTGCCGTTCGACCGGCCCCGGCCGACCGCGATGTCCTACCGGGGCGCCCACCTGCCGGTGCGGATCGACGCCGAGCTCCACCAGGGCCTGCGCGCGCTCGCCCGGGACGGCGGGGCCAGCCTCTTCATGGCGCTCCAGGCCGGACTGGCCGCCCTGCTGGGCAAACTCGGCGCGGGCACCGACGTCCCGATCGGCACACCGATCGCCGGGCGCACCGACGAGGCCGTGGACGAGCTGGTCGGCTGCTTCGTCAACACCCTGGTGCTGCGCACCGACCTCTCCGGCGACCCGACCTTCACCGAACTCCTCGGCCGGGTACGCGCGGACGCGCTGGCCGCGTACGCCCACCAGGACGTGCCGTTCGAGCACCTGGTGGAGGCGCTGAACCCGACCCGGACGTTGGCGCACCACCCGCTGTTCCAGACCATGCTCGCCCTGCAGAACGCGCCGCTCGGCGGCTTCGAGCTGCCGGGGCTGCGGGTGACGACCGACCTGGTCCCCACGGGGACGGCCAAGTGCGACCTGACCTTCGTCCTGGCCGAACGGCCCGGCGAGGACGGCCTGTCGGGCGTGCTGGAGTACAGCACCGACCTGTTCGACGCGGCCACCGCGGCCGGGATCGTCGATCGGTGGCTGCGCCTGCTCCGGGCCGTGGTCGCCGACCCGGGCCGTCGGATCGGCCGGGTGGACGTGCTGTCCGCCGAGGAGCTCCGGGCGCTGCTCCCGGCTCCTGCCGACCAGGGCGAGCAGCTGCCGGAGAGCGGCCTGACCGCGCTGTTCGAGCGGCAGGTGCGGGCGAACCCGGCCGCAGTGGCCCTGACGGACGGCGAAGTCACCCTGACCTACGGTGAGTTGAACGCCCGGGCGAACCGGCTCGCGCACGCCCTGATCGCGCGGGGGGTGGGCCCGGAGCAGCTGGTGGCGCTGGCCCTGCCGCGCTCGGCGGAGCAGGTCGTGGCGGTGCTCGCCGTACTGAAGGCGGGCGGCGCGTACCTCCCGGTGGACCCGCAGTACCCGGCGGCCCGGATCGCCTACCTGCTCCAGGACGGCCGACCCGCGCTGCTGGTGACGACCGGCGCGGCCGGCGAGCTGCCGGGAGCGGACGGCGTGGACCGGTTGCTGCTGGACACCGCCGACCTGGCCGGACAGCCGGACACCGACCCGCCGGTCGCGGTCGATCCCGGGCAGGCGGCCTACGTCATCCACACCTCCGGCTCCACCGGCCACCCCAAGGGCGTCGTGGTCCCGCACCGCAACGTGGTGCGGCTGTTCGACACCACCCGGGAGTTGTTCGGCTTCTCCGCCGAGGACGTGTGGACGCTCTTCCACTCCTACGCCTTCGACTTCTCGGTCTGGGAACTGTGGGGCCCGCTGCTGCACGGCGGCCGGCTGGTGGTCGTCGACCACGAGACCAGCCGCTCGCCCGGCCGGTTCCTGGAACTCCTCGCCCGCGAGCGGGTGACGGTGCTCAACCAGACGCCCTCGGCGTTCTACCAGCTGATGCAGGCGGACCGCGAGGAGGGGCCCGAACTCGCCCTGCGCACCGTGGTGTTCGGCGGCGAGGCGTTGGAACACGCCCGGCTGGCGAGCTGGTACCAGCGGCACCCGGACGGCGCGCCGCGGCTGGTCAACATGTACGGCATCACCGAGACCACCGTGCACGTCACGCACACCGCGCTCGACGGCTCAGGCGACGCCGCCGGGCAGATCGGCACGGCCCTGCCGGACCTGCGCGCCTACGTGCTGGATCCCCACCTGCGGCCGGTGGCCCCGGGCGTGCCCGGCGAGCTGTACGTCGCCGGCCCCGGCCTGGCGCGCGGCTACCTGAACCGGCCCGGCCTGACCGCCGGGCGCTTCGTCGCCGACCCCTTCGGCCCGGCCGGCTCCCGGATGTACCGCAGCGGCGACGTGGTGCGCCGGGCTGCGGACCGCAGCCTGAGCTTCGTCGGCCGGGCCGACCAGCAGGTGAAGGTGCGCGGCTTCCGGATCGAGCTCGGCGAGATCGAGTCGGCGCTCGCCGCGCACCCCGGCATCGCCCAGACCGCCGTCCTCGCCCGGCAGGACCGCGCCGACGACACCCGCCTGGTCGCCTACCTGGTGCCGGCCGACGAGGCCGCCCCGCGCCCGGCCGAGCTGCGCGCCTACCTGGCCGAGCGGCTGCCGGAGCACCTGGTGCCCTCCGCGTTCGTGGTGCTGGACGCGCTGCCGCTGACCGCGAACGGCAAGCTGGACCACCGGGCCCTGCCCGCCCCCGACCTCGCCCCGGCGGCCACCGCCCGCGCGCCGCGCACCCCGCAGGAGCAGATCCTCTGCGAGCTGTTCGCCGAGGTCCTGGGCGTGGCGTCGGCCGGCGTCGAAGACGGCTTCTTCGACCTCGGCGGTCACTCCCTGCTGGCCACCCGCCTGGCGGCCCGGATCCGCGCGACGCTCGGCGTCGAGATGCCGCTGCGCACCCTGTTCGGGGCGCCGACCCCGGCCGGCCTGGCCGCAGCCCTGGTGGCGGCCGGACCGGCGCAGGCCGCCCTGGCGCGGCGCGAGCGCCCCGAGGCGATCCCGCTGTCGTTCGCCCAGCGGCGGCTGTGGTTCCTGCACCAGCTGGAGGGCGCCAGCGCCAACTACCACATCTCCCTCGCGTGGCGGCTGTCCGGAGGCCTGGACCGGCGGGCCCTGGAGGCCGCCGTGGCGGACGTGGTGGCCCGGCACGAGAGCCTGCGCACCGTCTTCCCGGCGGTGGACGGCGTGCCGCACCAGCAGGTGCTGGACGTCGTGGCGGCCCGCCCCCGCCTGCAGCTGAGCCGCACCACCGAGGCCGGGCTGCCGGCCGTCATGGCGGAAGCGAAGGCCCGCCGCTTCGACCTGGCGGTCGACGTGCCGCTGCGGGCCGAGCTGTTCGAGCTGGCACCGGACGAGCACGTGTTCCAGCTGGTGCTCCACCACATCGCGGGCGACGGCTGGTCGCTGGGCCCGCTCGCGCAGGGCCTGACCGCCGCCTACACGGCGCGCTGCCGGGGCGAGGAGCCCCGGTGGGAGGAACTGCCGGTCCAGTACGCCGACTACACCCTGTGGCAGCACGAACTGCTGGGCGAATCCACCGACCAGGACAGCCTGTTCGCCCGCCAGGCGGCCTACTGGACCCGGCAGTTGGCGGATCTGCCGGAGCGGATCCAGCTGCCCACCGACCGGCCCCGCCCGGCCGTCGCCTCGCACCGGGGCGGTTCCGTGCACGCCGGGCTGGACGCCGAGCTGCACCGCGGCCTGCGCGAGCTCGCCCGCGCGCACGGCACCAGCCTCTTCATGGTGCTCCAGGCGGGGCTGGCGGCGCTGCTGAGCAAGCTCGGCGCGGGCGACGACATCCCGGTCGCCAGCCCGGTCGCGGGCCGGACCGACCAGGCACAGGACGAGCTGGTCGGCTACTTCGTCAACACCCTGGTGTTCCGCACCGACACCTCGGGCGATCCGACCTTCGCCGAGCTGCTGGGCAGGGTCCGGGACACCGCGCTGGCCGGGTACGCCCACCAGGACCTTCCGTTCGAATACCTGGTCGAGGTCCTGAACCCTTCCCGGTCGCTGTCGCACCACCCGCTGTTCCAGGTCATGCTGGTGCTGCAGAACGCACCCCGCGCCGACTTCGCGCCGCCCGGACTGCGCGTCGAGGACGTGCCGTCGACCTCGACCACCGCCAAGCTCGACCTGATCTTCACCATGTCCGAGCGGCACGCCGAGGACGGCTCTCCGGAGGGGATCGACGGGTCCGCCGAGTACGCGCGTGACCTGTACGACCCGGCCACCGTCGAGACGATGATCCGGCGCTGGGAGCGGCTGCTCCGCGCCGCCGTCGCCGACCCCGGGCGGCGGCTCAGCCGCTTCGGCCTGCTCACCGCGGAGGAGTGCGACGAGCTGACGGCCCTGGGCACCGGCCCGGCGGCGCGGCCCTTCACCGCGAGCCTGCCGGAGCTGTTCCGGGCCCGGGCGGGGGAGCACCCGGACGCCGTCGCGGTGGTGACGCCGGAGGCCTCGCTGACGTACGCGGAGCTGGACGCGCGGGCCAACCGGCTGGCGCACGCCCTGATCGCCCGGGGCGCCGGCCCGGAACGGCTGGTGGCGGTGGCGCTGCCGCGCTCGGCCGGGCTGGTGGTGGCGATCCTCGCGGTGCTCAAGACCGGCGCGGCGTACCTCCCGGTCGACCCGGAGTACCCGGCCGCGCGGATCGGGTACATGCTCGACGACGCCCGGCCGGTCCTGGGGCTGACCGACGCCGCCACCCGGGGCCGGCTGCCGGACGGCCCGGCCGGATGGCTGGAGGCCGATGACCCGGAGACGGCCCGCCTGGTGGCGGGTCACCCGGCGACGGACCCCGCGGTGGCCGTCGACCCGGACCACCCGGTCTACGCCATCTACACCTCCGGTTCGACCGGCAGGCCGAAGGGCGTGGTCGCGACGCACGGCGGTCTGGCCAACCTGTTCGCCGAGCAGTGCCCGCTGGTCTTCCGGACGGGGGAGCGGATGCGGGTGGGACTGACCACGTCCGTGTCCTTCGACGGCTCCTGCGACCAGCTGTTCGCCCTGTTCGCCGGCCACGAGCTGCACGTCCTGGACGAGGCGACCTGGTCCGACCCGGACGCCTACCTCGCGTACGCCGCGCGGACCGGGCTGGCCACCGTCGGCGGAACGCCGTCCTACCTCCAGGTCCTCGTCGAGCGAGGCCTGCTGGACCACCCGCAGTGGCGTCCCGCGATGATCGGACTGGGCGGGGAGGCCGTCCCGGAGCAGCTGTGGGAGCGGCTGCGGGCGGCCGACGGGGTGTTCTCCCTGAACTACTACGGGCCCTCCGAGTGCACCGTGGACTCGGTGGCCGCGCCGACGGCGTCGAGCCCGCGCCCGGTCATCGGCCGGCCGCTCGGAGGCGTGCGGCTGCACGTGCTCGACGCCGCGCTGCAACCGGTGCCCGCCGGTGTGCCGGGCGAGCTGTACATCGCCGGCGCGGGCCTGGCCCGCGGCTACCTGAACCGGCCGGGGCTGACCGCGGGCCGCTTCGTGGCGGACCCGTCCGGGCCGGCCGGCTCCCGGATGTACCGCACCGGGGACCTGGTGCGCTGGGACGCGTCCGGCAACCTGGACTTCCTCGGCCGGACCGACGACCAGGTCAAGGTCCGGGGCTTCCGGATCGAACTCGGCGAGATCGAGGCGGCACTGGCGGAACACCCGCAGGTCGCCCGGGCCGCCGTGATCGTCCGGCAGGCCCGGGCGCAGGACCGGCGCCTGGTCGCCTACCCGGTGCCCGTCGCCGGGGCGGAACTCCGGCCGGAGGCGCTGCGGGCGTACCTGCGCGAGCGGCTGCCGGACTACATGGTCCCGGCCGCGTTCGTGCCCCTGGAGAACCTGCCGCTGACGGTCAACGGCAAGCTGGACCGGCGGGCCCTGCCCGAGCCCGTGTACACCGCGGCACGGGCCGGCCAGGCCCCGCGCACTGCGCAGGAGCACATCCTCGCCGGGCTGTTCGCCGAGGTGCTCGGCGTGGCCGGGGTCGGGGTCGACGACGACTTCTTCGACCTCGGCGGGCACTCGCTGCTCGCGACCAGGCTGGTCGCCCGGGCACGCGCGGCCCTCGGGGTGGAGCTGGAGCTGCGCACCCTGTTCGAGACGCCGACGGTGGCCGGGCTCGCCGCCGGGCTTGGCGGGGCCGGCCGGGCACGGCTCGCGCTGCGCCGCGCGGAGCGGCCCGGCACCGTACCGCTGTCCTTCGCGCAGCAGCGGCTGTGGTTCCTGCACCAGCTGGAGGACGCCGGCCCGGTCTACAACATGCCGTTGGCGTGGCGGCTGACGGGCGAGCTCGACCGGGCCGCCCTGCACGCGGCTCTCGGTGACGTCGTCGCCCGGCACGAGAGCCTGCGCACGATCTACCCCCAGGTCGACGGGGTGCCCCACCAGGACGTGCTGGACGCCGGGACCGCCCCGCCGCGGCTGCCCGTCACCCGGGTCCGCGAGGCGGACCTGCCGGGGCTGCTGGCGACGACGGCGGCGCGCGGATTCGACCTCGCGGCCGAACCGCCGCTGCGCGCCGAGCTGTTCGAGACGGGGCCGGACGAGCACGTGCTGCTGCTGGTGATCCACCACATCGCCGGTGACGGCTGGTCGCTGGGCCCGCTGGCCGCCGACCTGGCCACCGCGTACGCGGCCCGCCGTCGGGGCGAGGAACCGCGGTGGGCGCCGCTGCCCGTGCAGTACGCCGACTACGCCCTGTGGCAGCACGAACTGCTCGGCGAATCCACCGACCAGGACAGCCTGTTCGGCCGTCAGACGGCCTACTGGAAGCGGACGCTGGCGGACCTGCCGGAGCAGATCCGGCTCCCCGCCGACCGCCACCGCCCCGCGACCCCCTCCCACTCCGGCGGCCACCTCGCGGTCGAACTGGACGCGGAACTGCACGCCGGGCTGGTCCGGTTGGGCCGGGAGCACGGCGCCAGTGTGTACATGGTGCTGCAGGCCGCCCTGGCATCGCTGCTGGACAAGCTCGGCGCGGGCACGGACATCCCGGTCGGCAGCCTGATCGCGGGCCGGACCGACCAGGCGCTGGACGATCTGGTCGGGTTCTTCGTCAACACCCTGGTGCTCCGTACGGACACCTCGGGCGATCCGACCTTCGCCGAGCTGCTGGGCCGGGTCCGGGAGGGCGCGCTCGGCGCGTACGCGCACCAGGACCTGCCCTTCGAGCAGGTCGTCGAGGCCGTCAACCCGGCCCGGTCGCTCGCCCGTCAGCCGCTTTTCCAGGTGCTGCTCGCGCTGCAGAACACGCCTCGCACGGACTTCACGCTGAGCGGCCTGGCCGCCGAGATCGTCCTGGTGCGGACGCCGACGACGATGTTCGACCTCGGCTTCCACCTGCTGGAGCGCGGCGGCGGGACCGCCGAGGGCATCGTCGGGCGGGTCGAGTACCGCGCCGACCTGTTCGACCACGCCACGGTGGAGGCCCTGGTCGGCCGGTGGCTGCGGCTGCTGGCGGCGGTGGTCGCCGAGCCGGACCGGCCGCTCAGCCGGATCGACGTGCTCACCGCCGAGGAGCGGCACGAGCTGCTGGTCGCGCGCAACGACACCGCGCGTACGGTTCCCGCCGCCACGCTGCCGGCGCTGTTCGAGGCGCAGGTCCGGGCGACCCCGGAGGCCCCGGCGGTGCTGTTCGAGTCCACCGAACTGACCTACCGCGAGCTGAACCGCCGGGCCAACCGCCTGGCGCACGCGCTGATCGCCCGCGGGGTGGGGCCGGAGCAGGTCGTCGCCCTGCGGCTGCCGCGCTCCGCCGAACTGGTGGTGGCCGTCCTCGCGGTGCTCAAGACCGGCGCCGCGTACCTGCCGGTCGACCCGGACTACCCGGCCGCCCGCATCGCGTACATGCTGGAGGACGCGCGGCCGGTCGTGGTGCTCGACGACCTCGCGGCCGTCACACCGTGTGAGGAGCAGCCGGAGCACGATCCGGCCGTCGCCGTGGACGCCCGGCACCCGGCCTACGTCATCTACACGTCCGGCTCGACCGGCATGCCCAAGGCCGTGGTGATGCCCGCCGCCGGACTGCTGAACCTGCTGGCGTGGCACCACCGGGCCGTCGGCGGCGAACCAGGCGCGCGTGTCGCCCAGTTCACCGCGATCAGCTTCGACGTCTCGGTGCAGGAGGTGCTCTCCGCGCTGCTGTACGGCAAGACGCTGGTGGTGCCGACCGAGGAGCAGCGGCGCAGCGCCGAGCTGTTCGCGCACTGGCTGGACCGGCACCAGGTCGCCGAGCTGTTCGCACCCAACCTGGTGGTCGAGGCGCTGGCCGAGGCCGCGGAGGAGGCCGGACTGGAGCTGCCGAGTCTGCGGCTGGTCGCGCAGGCCGGTGAGGCGATGCGGCTCGGCGGCGCGGTGCGCCGCTTCCAGGCCCGTCGCCCGGGCCTGACGCTGCACAACCACTACGGGCCCGCCGAGACCCATGTGATCACCGCGTACCCGCTGCCGGCCGACCCCGCCGACTGCCCGCTGCCGGTGCCGATCGGCCGTCCGATCGCCAACTGCCGGGTGTACGTGCTGGATTCGTCCCTGCGGCCGGTCGCCCCCGGGGTGCTCGGCGAGCTGTACCTCGCCGGGGCGGGGCTCGCCCGGGGCTACCTGAACCGGCCCGGGCTGACCGCCGGGCGCTTCGTCGCCGACCCGTACGGCCCGGCGGGCTCGCTGATGTACCGCACCGGCGATGTGGTGCGCTGGCGGGCATGCGGGTCCCCCCGGCCGGAGGCTGGGGAAGGCGAGCTGGAGTTCGCCGGTCGGGTGGACCACCAGGTGAAGGTGCGCGGCTTCCGGGTCGAGCCCGGCGAGATCGAGGCGGTGCTGGCCGCGCACCCGGGCGTGGCCCAGGTGGCGGTGCTCGCCCGCGAGGACCGGGACGAGGCCAGGGTCGTCGCGTACGTGGTGCCCACCGGGGGCGGGGTGACGGCGGCGGCGCTGGCGGCGTACCTGCGGGAGCGGCTGCCGGACTACCTGGTGCCGTCCGCCTTCGTGCTGCTCGACGCGCTGCCGCTGACCCCGAACGGCAAGCTGGACCGGGCGGCGCTGCCCGCGCCCGAGGCGGTGAGCCCGGCCGCCGGCGGCCGCGCGCCGCGCACCCCGCAGGAGCAGATCCTGTGCGAGCTGTTCGCCGAGGTGCTGGGCCTCGCCCGGGTCGGGGTCGACGAGGACTTCTTCGAGCTGGGCGGGCACTCGCTGCTGGCGACCCGGCTGGTCTCCCGGGTCCGGGCGACGCTCGGGGTCGAACTGGAGCTGCGAAGCCTGTTCCGGGCCCCGACACCCGCCGGACTGGCGGCCGGGCTGCACGGCGCCGGCGCCGCGCGGCAGGCCCTGGCGCCCCGGCCCCGCCGCGAGCCGATGCCGCTGTCGTTCGCCCAGCGTCGGCTCTGGTTCCTCCAGCAGTTCGGGGCGCCGAGCGCCACCTACCACATGCCGCTGGCACTGCGGCTGACCGGCGACCTCGACCGGGAGGCGCTGAGCGCCGCGCTCGCGGACGTGGTGGCCCGGCACGAGACCCTGCGCACGGTCTTCCCGCACCTCGCCGGAGTCCCGTACCAGCGGGTGCTGGACGCAGCCGAGGCGGCTGTCCCGCTGACCGTGCGCGCGGCCGGCCGGGCGGAGCTGGCCGCCCTGCTGCGCGAGGCGGCGGTGCGCGGCTTCGACCTGACCTCGGAAGTGCCGCTGCGGGCGGAGCTGTTCGCGGTGGCGCCGGACGAGCACGTGCTGCTGCTGGTCATGCACCACATCGTCGGGGACGGCTGGTCCATGGGCCCGCTGGCCCGTGACCTGGCGACCGCCTACACGGCCCGGCACGGTGGCGGGGCGCCGGCCTGGCCGCCGCTGCCGGTGACGTACGGCGACTACACCCTGTGGCAGCACGAGATCCTGGGCGACGAGCAGGACGCCGACAGCGTGTTCGCCCGCCAGGTCACCTACTGGACGGAGGCGCTGGCCGGGCTGCCCGAGCAGCTGCAGCTGCCTGCCGACCGGCCGCGCCCGGCCACCATGTCGTACGGCGGCGACCTGCTGGAACTCCGGATCGATGCCGAACTGCACGCCGCGCTGGTGGGGTTGGCGCGACGCTCGGGTGCGACCCTGTTCATGGTGCTGCAGGCCGCGCTCGCCGCGCTGTACACCCGGCTGGGCGCGGGGACGGACATCCCGATCGGCAGCCCGATCGCGGGCCGGACCGACGAGGCGCTGGACGACCTCGTCGGGTTCTTCATCAACACCCTGGTGCTGCGCACCGACACGAGCGGCGATCCGACTTTCGCCGAGCTGCTGCGGCGGGTGCGGGAGACGGCGCTGGAGGCGTACGCGCACCAGGACGTGCCGTTCGAACACCTGGTGGAGGCGCTGAACCCCGCCCGCTCGCTGTCCCACCACCCGCTGTTCCAGACCGGGCTGGTCGTGCAGAACGCGCCGGGTGGTGACTTCGAGCTGCCGGGTCTCCTGGTCTCCGGGGTGACCGTGCTCACCGGGACCGCGCGGCTCGACCTCACCTTCGGGTTCGCGGAGGAGTACGGACCGGACGGCGAGCCGGCCGGGCTCAGCGGTGCGGTCGAGTACGGCACCGACCTGTTCGACCGCTCGACGGTCGAGGCGCTGGTCGCGCGGTGGACCAGGCTGCTGGCGGCGGTCGCCGCCGATCCGGACCGGCCGATCGGCGGGATCGACCTGCTGTCCGCCGAGGAGCGGCGCGAGCTGCTGCCCGCCGTCGACGGTGCGGCGGCCACGGCGAGCCTGCCGGAGCTGTTCGCGGCGCAGGCGGCGGCGACGCCGGACGCGATCGCCCTTGTCCATGGCGACGTCTCGCTGACGTACCGCCAGGTGAGTGCGCGGGCGAACCGGTTCGCGCATGGGCTGATCGCCCGGGGTGTCGGTCCGGAGCAGGTCGTGGCGGTGGCGCTGCCGCGCTCGGTGGAGTCGGTGGTGGCCGTCCTGGGTGTCCTGAAGGCCGGTGCCGCGTACCTGCCGGTGGACCCGTCGTACCCGGCGTCGCGGATCGCGTACATGCTGGAGGACGCCTGCCCGGCGCTGCTGGTCGACGATCCGACGATGGTGACCGGAGGAGACTGGCCGGAGGCCGATCCGGGTGTCGTGGTGGACGCCCGGCACCCGGCGTACGTGATCTACACCTCGGGGTCGACGGGTCGTCCCAAGGGTGTGGTGGTGAGCCATTCCGGGGTGTCGGGTCTGGTGGCGGCGCAGGTCGATCGGCTCGGCGTGGCGTCGGGCAGCCGGGTGTTGCAGTTCGCCTCGCCCAGTTTCGACGCGTCGTTCTGGGATCTGTGCAGCGCCCTGTTGACCGGCGCCGCCCTCGTGCTGGCCCCGGCCGGGGCTCCGTTGGAGGCTCTGACGGACCGTCGGTTCGACGTCACCCA
>NZ_JBEOUK010000011.1:82159-214199 GCF_040304045.1 Kitasatospora sp. NPDC094016 | reverse complement strand
CCGGGGGTGTCCCGCAACTTCGACCACAAGGTCTCCGCCACCGCCTCACCACCCAGCAGCACCAGCACCGGACGATGCCGACCCTCGTCCAACAGACCGCACTCCACCAGCGCCTGGGCGTAGGAGGGCGTCACGTTGACGACGTCCACCACGTGCTCGGCGCAGTAGTCGGCCAGCTGCTGGGCGTCGCGGCGCAGGGTCTCGTCGAGGACGTGCACCTCGTGCCCCTCGACCAGCCACAGCAACTCCTCCCACGACATGTCGAAGGAGAACGACACCGTGTGCGCGATCCGCAGCCGACGGCCACCGGCCGAGGCCACCACCGGGTCGAAGATCTCCTGCCGGTGGTTCAACTGCATGTTCGTCAGACCCCGGTACGGCGTCACCACACCCTTCGGGCGACCCGTCGACCCCGAGGTGAAGATCACGTACGCCGCCGCGTCCGGGTCGTAGGAGGTCGCGTAGGGCTCGGCGGACAGGCCGGCCAGTTCCTCGCGGACGGTGTCGGCGTCGAGCAGGACGGTGTTGCCGTGATCCGGCACGTGGGCCGCGGCCGTCGTGTCGGTGACCAGGCAGACCGGGGCGGTGTCCTCGACCATGAACGCCAGCCGGTCCACCGGGTAGTCCAGCTCCAACGGCAGGTACGCCGCCCCCGTACGCAGCACCGCGAACAACGACGCCACCATGTCCAGCGAACGCGGCAGACCCAGCGCCACCACCGTCTCCGGACCGGCACCCCGCGCCACGAACAACCGCGCCAACCGGTTCACCCGCGCGTCCAACTCCGCGTACGTCCACGACACGTCGCCCTGCACCAGCGCCACGTCATCCGGCACCAGCACCGCACGCTCCGCCAACAGATCCGCCACCGACGCCTCCGGCAGCTCACGACCCGTCGCCGCCCACTCCCCCAACAACCCACGCTCACCCGACGTCAACACGTCGAGGGCGCGCACCGGCCGGTCGGGGTGGTCGACGATCTGGCCGAGCAGGGAGACCAGGCGCTCGGCGTGCTGCTCCACGACGGCCCGCTCGAACACGTCCGGGCGGAACTTCCACTCGAAGGAGAGCGCCTCGCCGGGGTTGGTGATGAAGATCAGCGGGAAGTGCGTGGCGTCGACGTCCACCACGTCCTGGACGCCGAGGCCCTCCCGGATGCGGTCACGCACGTCCTGGTCCGCGGGCGTGTTGCGGAGCACCTGGAGGGTGTCGAAGAGCCGGCCGAAGCCGGTGCCGCGCTGGATCTCCCCGAGGCCGGTCTGGTGGTGCGCCAGCAGCGCGGTCTGCTCCTCCTGGAGCCGGGTGAGGAAGGCGGCGGCACTCTCGGAGCCGTCCAGCCGGGTGCGCACCGGCACGGTGTTGAGGAACATGCCGATGGTGGCGTCGATGCCGGCCAGTTCGGCCGGGCGGCCGGAGACGGTCGCGCCGAAGACCACGTCCGCCCGGGCGGTCAGCCCGGACAGCAGCAGGCCCCAGGCACCGGAGAGCACGGTGTTGAGGGTCAGGCCGCGCTCCCGGGCGAAGGCCGCGATCCGGGCGGTCAGCTCGGCGGAGATCTCCGCGGTGACCTCCTGCGGCAGCAGCGCGGCCCGCTCCCGGGCCTGCGGCGCGAGCAGGGTGGGCTCCGCCAGACCGGCCAGGGCCGACTGCCAGGCCGCCTTGCCCTGCTCGGTGTCCTGGGCGACCAGCCAGCGCAGGAAGTCGCGGTAGGGCAGGCCGAGTTCGGGGGCCGGCTGCCCGGCGCAGTGCGCCAGCAGCTCCTGGAGGAACAGCCCGGACGACCAACCGTCCCACAGCAGCGCGTGGTTGGTGATCACGATGCGCTGGCCGCCGTCCGGGGCCAGCACGGACACCAGGCGCAGCAGCGGCGGGGCGGCCAGGTCGAAGCGGGTGCCGGCCTCGCGCTCGGTCAGCCGGGCCAGCTCGGCCTCGAACTCCTCGGCGGTGAGCGCCGAGAGGTCGGTCTCGGTGAGCGGCACGTCGACGGCGCGCGGCACGAACTGCAAGGGGCGGCCGGGGCCGTCCTGGAGGAATCCGGCCCGCAGGTTCGGGTGGCGCTCCAGCACCGCGGTGACGGCGGCGCGCAGGGCGTCCAGCGGTATCCGGCGGGTCAGCGTCACCACGTCGCGGGAGGTGTAGACGTCCAGGGCCTGGTCGTCGTACCCCGCCTCGAACAGCAGGCCCTCCTGGAGCGGGGAGACCGGCCAGATCTCCTCGATGTCCAGCCCGGGCGCCACCGCCCGAACGGCGGCGGCCTCGGCCTCGGAGGCGGTCGGCAGTTCGGGCAGCTCGGGGGCCTCGGCGGCGGCCTCGCGGCCGTCGGCGAGGGCGGCCAGGGCGGCGGGGGTGCGCCGTTCGAAGACGTCGCGCGGGCTGAGCGACAGGCCCTCGGCCCGGGCGGCGCCGATCAGGCGGATGGAGGAGATGCTGTCGCCGCCGAGGCGGAAGAAGTCGTCCTCGGCACCGGTCGCGGGCAGGCCCAGGACCTCGGCGTACAGCTCGCACAGCAGCCGCTCGGTCTCCGTCTCGGCCTCGCGGCCGGCCGACACCCCGGTGTAGTCGAGGGCGTCGTCGGGCAGGGCCTTGCGGTCGAGCTTGCCGTTGACGGTCAGCGGCAGCGCGTCCAGCACGGCGAACGCCGAGGGGACCATGTACTCGGGCAGGCGGTCGGCCACGGCCCGGTGCAGGGCCTCGGTGTCCAGGCTCGCGCCCGGGGCGGGCACCAGGTAGGCGACCACCCGGTCGACGGCGCCGCGGCGCACCAGCACGGCGCTGTGCGCCACGCCGGGCTGCTCGCCGAGCAGGGCCTCGATCTCGCCGAGCTCGATCCGGTAGCCGCGGACCTTGACCTGGTCGTCCACCCGGCCGAGGTAGTCGATGGTGCCGTCGGCGCGGCGCCGGACCAGGTCGCCGGTGCGGTACATCCGCTCGCCCGGCTCGCCGAACGGGTCCGCGACGAACCGCTCGGCGGTCAGGCCGGGCCGGTCCAGGTAGCCGCGGGCCAGTTGCACACCGGCCAGGTACAGCTCGCCGGGGGCGCCTGCGGGCACGTGCCGCAGCAGGGCGTCCAGGACGTAGGCACGGCCGCCGGCCAGCGGGCGCCCCACGCTCGGGGTGTCGCTGTCGGCGAGGTCGGCGAGCAGGGCGTCGACGGTGAACTCGGTCGGGCCGTAGTAGTTGAGGACGGTCACCCCGGACTCGGCCCGCAGCCTGGTCCAGAGCGGCTCGGGCAGCGCCTCGCCGCCGAGCAGCAGGACCGGCGGGCGGTGCTCACCGGCCAGCAGGCCCGAGTCGAGCAGCTGCTGGGCGTAGCTGGGGGTGACGTCCAGGGCGTGGACGCGCTGCGCGCGGGTGTAGGCGACGACCGCCTCGGCGTCGCGCCGGTCCTCCTCGCCGAGGATGTGCAGCTCATGGCCGCCGACCAGCCAGATCAGCTGCTCCCACGAGGAGTCGAAGGAGAACGAGGCGGTGTGCAGGGCCCGCAGCCGGAACAGCCCGGCGGCGGCCAGGGCGGCGGCGAAGGGGCCGTGGAGGTGGTCATGGGTCAGGTTGGCGAGGCCCCGGTGGGTGACGACGACGCCCTTGGGGCGCCCGGTGGACCCGGAGGTGTGGATGATGTAGGCGGCCTGGTCCGGGTGGACGGGGCCGCCGCGCTCGGTGTCGCCGACCGGGCCGTCCGGCAGGGCGGCGAGTGCGGCCGCGGTCTCCGGGGCGTCGAGCAGCAGGACGGTCGTGCCGGGCAGTTCGGGCAGCCGGCGGGCGACGGCCGTGGTGGTCAGCAGCACGGCCGGGCGGGCGTCGTCGAGCAGCAGGGCGAGCCGCTCGTCCGGGTGGTCGAGGTCGAGCGGCAGGTAGGCGCCGCCGGAGCGGAGCACCGCGAGGATCGCGGTGACGGTCTCGGTGGAGCGGGGCAGGGCGATCGCCGCGACGCGGTCGGCGCCGAGGCCCCGGCACAGCAGGAGGCGGGTCAGCCGGTCGGCGGCGGCGTCCAGCCCGCCGAAGGTCTCGGTCGCCGGGGCGCCGGTGAGGGTCGGGCCGACCAGAGCGAGGGCGGCGGGCGTGCGGCCGGCCTGGGCGGCGAACAGGTCGGCGACGGTGCCGGCCGGCACCTCGTGCACCGGGCCGGACAGGGTCGCGGGCAGGGCGGCGCGCTCGGCCGGGTCCAGCAGGTCCAGCCGGGCCAGCGGGGTGTCCGGGTCGGCGGCGAAGGCGGCCAGCAGCGCCACGAAGCGGTCGGCCAGGCCCTCGGCCTCGGCCGCGGTGAAGAGGTCGGGCCGGTACTCGAGTTCGACGCGCAGTTCGGTGCCGGGCAGCACGGTGAGGCCGAGCGGGTAGTGGGTGGCGTCGCGGGCGCCGAGCCCGGTGACGGCGAGGCCGTCGGCGGTGCCGAGGGTCTCGCGCAGGGCGTCGCCGCCGCCCTGGTAGTTCTCCACCACGAGGAGGGTGTCGAAGAGGTCGCCCTGGACGGCGCTGCGGCGCTGGATCGCGCCGAGGCCGAGGTGCTGGTGGGCCATCAGCCCGGCCTGCTCGTGCTGGACCGCGGCGGCGGTGGCGGCCAGGGTGGCGCCGGGGGCGAGCCGGACCCGGACCGGGACGGTGTTGATGAACAGGCCGACCATGGACTCGGCGCCGGGGAGGTCGTCGGGGCGGCCGGAGACGGTGGTGCCGAAGACCACGTCGGCGGTGCCGGTGAGCGAGCCGACCAGGACGCCCCAGAGGGTGTGGGCGACGTTGCCGAGCGTCAGACCGCGGCCGCGCGCGGCCGCGGCGATGCGCTCGGACAGCTCGGGGGCGGCGTACCGGGTGACCAGTCCGGACTCCGCGGCCGTGGCGGCGGTGGCGCCGGGGGCCACCGGACGGGCCTCCTCGAAGCCCTCCAGGGCCCGCGTCCACGCCTGCTCGGCGGCGGTGGTGTCCCGGGTGGCGAGCAGGGCGAGGTGGTCCTTGTACGGGCGGGCCGCCGGGAGCACCGAGGCGTCGCCGGAGGAGCCGTAGAGGGCGAGCAGCTCGCGGAAGACGATCGGCATCGACCAGCCGTCGAGCAGCAGGTGGTGGCAGGTCAGGACCAGGCGGGCACGGCCCTCGCCGAGGCGGAGCAGGGCCAGCCGCAGCAGCGGCGGGGCGTCGAGGTCGAAGCGGCGGTGCCAGTCCTCGTCCATGGCCGCGGTGACGGCGGCGTCCTGGGCCCCGCCGGTGAGCGCCGTCAGGTCGACCTCGCGCAGCGGGGTGTCCACGGTGCGCTGGACGAACTGGACGACGGCCTCGGGGTCCTCGTACCAGAAGCCGGCCCGCAGGTTGGCGTGCCGGGCGAGCAGGGCGTCCAGGGCGGCGGCGAGGCGCGCGGTGGCGATCGGGCCGGCCAGGTCCAGGTGCGACTGGACGACGTAGACGTCGCGGGCCCGGTCGTCGTAGAGGGCGTGGAAGAGCAGGCCCTCCTGGAGGGAGGAGAGCGGGTACACGTCCTCCAGGTCCGCCGCGGTCGCGGCCTGCGGGTCGTCGATCGGGGCGGTGGAGTCGTTCATCACGGTCTTCTCGGTCCTGGGGTCGGTGGGGAGGTGGTGGTCGGTCGGGACGGGCGGCGGCGCCTCGGGGTTCACCGGCGGCGCCGGCCGCGCAGTCGGGACTCCAGCCGGTCGATCTGGGCCTGCTTCAGCGAGACGAGGCTGAGGTCGGAGGGGGTGATCCCGCCCGCCGCGCCGCCGGCCGTGTGCCGGGCGAGGGCGTCCAGGGCGGCGAACCAGGCGTCGGCGAGCCGGGTGACCTCCGCCTCGGTGAGCAGGGCCTGCGGCCAGCTCCACTCGACGGCCAGTTCGGGCCGTCCGTCGGCGCCGGGGCGCACCACCGCGTCGATCTCCAGCGGGTAGCCGGCGGCCATCGACGGGTCGGGCGCGGCCCCGGCCGCGACCGCGGCCCGCTCGGCCTGCGGGGCGAGCGGCCAGCCGCCGAGCGTGCCGCCCGTCCCGCCGGTGCGGCCCCGGTAGTTGAAGAGCAGCTGCGAGCGGGGCGCGGCGGCCAGCAGCGGCGCGGTCTGCGCGTTGAGGTGGCGCAGCAGTCCGAAGCCGAGGCCCTTGTCGGGGGCGGCCCGCAGCTGCTCCTTGACCTGCTTGAGGACCTGGCCGGCGGCCGGGCCGCCGGTGAGCGCGGCGGCGGGGTCGAGCCCGGCGAGGTCGAGCCGGACGGGGTGGACGGTGGTGAACCAGCCGACGGTGCCCGCGAGGTCGGGGGCGGATCCGCCGTGGCCGCCGCGGCCGTGCCCCTCCAGGTCGATCTGGAGGGCCGGGGCCGCGTCCGGGTGGGCGGTGGCCACGCCGAGCGCCAGACCGGCGAGCAGCACGTCGTCGACGCCGGCCCCGAAGGCCTCGGGCACGTCGGTGAGCAGCGGGGCGGTGCGCTCCGCCGGGAGCGTGCGGCGCAGGGTGCGCACGGTCGCGACGGTGTCGCGCCCCGGGTCGGCGGCGAGCCCGGCGAGCGGTCCGGGCGGCCCCGCCAGCGCGGTGCGCCAGTGGGCGGTCTCGGCCGTCCGGGCGCGTTCCTGGGCGTGCGTCAGCAGGTGCTCGGACCAGGCGCGCAGGCCGTACGCCTCGGGTTCGAGGGCGGGCCTGCCGCCGCCCGCCAGGGCCTGGTAGGCGGCGGCGAGGTTGGGCAGCAGGGTGCGCCAGGAGACGCCGTCCACGGCGAGGTGGTGCACGGTCAGCAGCAGTCGGCCGTCCCGGGCGTCGCCGGTGTCGAACCAGACGGCGCGCAGCACGCGCCCGGCGGCGGGGTCGAGCGCGGCGGCGCTCGCGTCGGCCTCGCGGGTCAGCGCCGCGGTGAGGTCGCCGCCGCCCCGGGCGTCGACCCGGCGCAGGGTGTCCGCCTCGGTGGCGGCGGGGGCCTGGTCGGCCGGGAGGATCTCCTGGGTCCACAGGCCGTCGGTCCGGTCCAGGCGCAGGCGCAGGGCCGGGTGGTGGGCGGCCAGGGCGGCCAGGGCCGCGCGCAGCGGCTCCTCCCGCAGACCGGCCGGGACGGCGAGCAGCACCGACTGGTTGAAGCGGTCGACGGGGCCGCCGCGTTCGCGCAGCCAGTGCACCACCGGCAGGGCGGGCAGCTCGCCGTCCGCGCTGCGCGCGGCGGCGGGGGCCTGCGCGGCGGCGGGGGCGGCGCTCGCCAGCCCCTTGGCCTCGGCCAGGGCGGCCGGCGTCGGGTGCTGGAAGACGTCCTTGGCGGCGAGGTCGAATCCGGCCTTGCGGGCGCGGCTGATCAGCTGGATCGAGACGATGCTGTCGCCGCCGAGGGCGAAGAAGTTCTCGTCCTCGCCGACCTCGGCCAGGCCGAGCACCTCGGCGAACACCCGGGCGAGGGCCGCGGCCGGGGAGGAGCCGACGGCCGACGGGGCGGCCGGTGCGGTGTGGCGGCCGGGTGCCGGCAGGGCCTTGCGGTCGAGCTTGCCGTTGACGCTCAGCGGCAGCGCGTCCAGGACGGTCAGCACGGCGGGCACCATGTGCTCGGGCAGGACGGCGGCGACGGCCGCGCGCACGCCCTCGGGCGCCACACCCGCCCCGGCCTGCGGGACGACGTAGCCGAGCAGTTGGCGGGCGCCGCCCTCGGTGAGGGCGCGGGCGGTGACGGCCGCCTGGGCGACGCCGGGCACGGCGGCGAGGGCGGCCTCGATCTCGCCGAGCTCGATGCGGAAGCCGCGGACCTTGACCTGGTCGTCGGTACGGCCCAGGTACTCGATCTCGCCGTCGATGCGGCGGCGCACCAGGTCGCCGGTGCGGTACATCCGCTCGCCGCCGGCGCCGAACGGGTCGGCGACGAAGCGGCCGGCGGTCAGGCCGGGGCGGCCGAGGTAGCCGCGGGCCAGCTGGACACCGGCCAGGTAGAGCTCGCCGGGCACGCCGACCGGGACGGGCCTCAGCCGGGCGTCGAGCACGTGCAGACGGGTGTTCCAGACCGGGCGGCCGATCGGGACGACGCCGGAGCCGGCCCACGCCCGGTGGTAGGTGACGTCGACGGCGGCCTCGGTGGGGCCGTAGAGGTTGTGCAGCTCGATCTGCGGCCACCGGGCGAGGAAGCGGTCCACGGCGGCGGCGGGCAGGGCCTCGCCGGAGCAGAAGACCCGGTTCACGCCCGCGAAGGACTGCCCGACGGTCGCGTCCTGCTCGGCGGCGCCGGTGAAGGCGGTGAGCATCGAGGGCACGAAGTGGCAGGCGGTGACGGCCTCCCGGGCGGCCAGGGCGGCCAGGTACTCCGGCTCGCGGTGGCCGCCGGGGCGGGCCAGCACCACGCGGGCGCCGCTGACCAGCGGCAGGAAGAACTCCCAGACGGACACGTCGAAGCTGGCCGGCGTCTTCTGCAGGATGCGGTCGGCCGCGGTGATCCCGTAGACCTCGCGCATCCAGTCGAGCCGGTTGACGATCGCCCGGTGGGTGACCACGACGCCCTTGGGGCGCCCGGTGGAGCCGGAGGTGAAGATGACGTACGCGGCGTGGTCGGCGTCCGGGGCGGTGGGCGTCACGGGCACCGGCGCCTGGGCGTCGACGGTGAGCACCGGCACGCCGGGCACGGCGGGCAGGGCGGCCTCCAGGCCGGGCGCGGTGAGCACGCACACCGGGGCGGCGTCCTCGACCATGCCGGTCAGGCGCTCGGGCGGGTACTCGGTGTCCAGCGGCAGGTAGGCGGCGCCGGACTTGAGGACGGCGAGCAGGGCGACCATCAGCTCGGCCGAGCGCGGGACGGCGACGGCGACGATCCGGTCCGGCCCGGCCCCGGCGACGGCCAGCGCCCCGGCGAGCCGCGCGGCGCGCTCGTCCAGCTCGCGGTAGGTCAGCGTGGTGCCTTCGAAGACCACGGCGACCGCGTCGGGGGTGGCGGCGGTGCGTTCGGCGATCCGGTCGAGCAGGGTGCCCTCGCGCACCGCGATGGCGGTGGCGTTCCACTCCCCCGCCAGGCCGCGGCGTTCCTGCGCGGCGGTCGGCTCGATCCGGCCGACCGGCTGCCCGGGGGCTGCGAAGGCCTGCTCCATGACGCGCAGCAGGCGGGCGCCGAACAGCCGCGCGGTGGCACGGTCGAAGAGGTCCTCGGCGTGGATGACGGTCAGGTCGGTGAACGCGCCGTCGGCGGACTCCACGAACGTGAACGCGAGGTCGAAGCGGGCCGCGTGGACGGGGTCGGGCAGCAGGGCGGTGCGGGCGCCGAGCAGCCGGTCCAGGCCGTCGGCCTCCCGGCGGTGCTGGACCATCACCTGGAACAGCGGGTGGCGGCCGAGCGAGCGCTCGGGGTTGACGATCTCCACCAGCCGGTCGAACGGCAGGTCCTGGTGGGCCAGCGCGCCGAGCACGCTCTCCCGGGAGCGGGCGACGAGCGCGTCGAAGGACGGGTCGCCGGACAGGTCGTGCCGCAGGACGAGGGTGTTGACGAAGAAGCCGACCACGGACTCCAGCACCTCGTCGGCGCGGCCCGCGACGGGCGTGCCGAGCGCGACGTCGGTGGTGCCGGCCAGCTTGCCGAGCAGCAGCGCGGCGGCGGCCTGGGTGACCATGAACGGCGTGGCCCCGGTGCGCCGGGCGTAGTCGCGCAGCGCGGTGTGCAGGTCCTCGGGCAACCGCAGCCGCACGGCGCCGCCGCGGCCGCTGGCCTCGGCCGGGCGGGCCCGGTCGGTGGGCAGCGTCAGCTCGGCGGGCAGGCCGGCCAGCCGCTCGGTCCAGTAGCGGGTCTGGTCCGCGGCCGGCAGCCCGGCCTGCCACAGTGCGTGGTCGGCGTACTGCAGCGGCAGCGGGGCGAACTGCGGGGCCCGGCCGGCGCGTCGCGCGGCGTAGGCGAGGTCGAGGTCGCGCAGCAGCACGCCCTCGGACCACTCGTCGCCGGCGATGTGGTGCAGCGCGATGCTGAGCACGTGCCGGGCGGGCCCGGCGGTCAGCAGGGTGGCCCGCACCGGTATCTCGGTGCCCAGGTCGAAGGCGTACGCGCCCGCGGCGGCGGTCTCCACGTCCAGCCGGCGCCCGGGGACCTCGGTGACGGTGAACGGCGTTCCGGCCGTCTGCGGGTCGAGGATGTGCTGGTACGGGCGCCCGTCGTGGTCGGGGAAGACGGTGCGCAGCGCCTCGTGCCGTGCCAGCACGTCGCCGAAGGCGGCCCGCAGGGCGTCCACGTCCAGCTCGCCGTCGATCCGCAGCGCGCAGGGGATGGTGTAGGCGGTGCTGGGGCCCTGGAGGCGGTACAGGAACCAGAGCCGGGCCTGGGCCGCGGACAGCGGGATCCGCTCGGGGCGCGGCCCGGCGGCCGGTGCGGTGCGGGCGTCGTCCCCACCGTCCAGGCGGGTGGCGAAGGCGGCGGCCGTACGGGTCTCGAACAGGTCGCGGATGGCGACGTCCGTGCCGAGGGCGGCGCGCAGCCGGCCGATCACCCGGGTGGCGAGCAGCGAGTGGCCGCCGAGCAGGAAGAAGTCGTCGTCGACGCCGACCGCGGGCAGGCCGAGCACGTCGGCGTAGACGCCGCAGATCACGGCCTCCCGCTCGGTGCGCGGGGCGCGCCCGGCGGGGGCGGCGTAGGCGTCGGCCTCGGGCTCGGGCAGGGCCTGCCGGTCCAGCTTGCCGTTGACGTTCAGCGGCAGGGCGGCCAGCGGGACGATCGCGGCCGGGACGAAGTACTCGGGCAGGGTGTCGGCGAGCGCCTTGCGCAGGACGGCGGGGTCGGCGACGGCGCCGGGGGCCGCGACGACGTAGCCGACCAGGCGCTTGACGCCGCCGGTGCCCGTGCGGGCCAGCACGGCCGCCTGCGCGATGCCGGGCTGGGCGGCGAGCGCGGCCTCGACCTCGCCGGGTTCGACGCGGAAGCCGCGGATCTTCACCTGGTCGTCGTCGCGGCCCAGGTAGTCGAGGCTGCCGTCGGCGCGGTGGCGCACCAGGTCGCCGGTGCGGTACATGCGCTCGCCGGGTGCGCCGAACGGGTCGGCGACGAAGCGGCTCGCGGTGAGCGCGGGCCGGTTGCCGTAGCCGCGGGCCAGGCCCGGGCCGGCGATGTACAGCTCGCCCGCGACCCCGGCCGGGACGGGCCGCAGCCGGGCGTCCAGCACGTAGACCCGGGTGTTGCCGATCGGGCGGCCGACGAACGGGGTGGGGCTCTCGTCCAGGGCGGCGCCGAGGGTGTCGACGGTGTACTCGGTGGGGCCGTAGAAGTTGTGGCCGAGCACGCCCTCGGTCTCCCGGATCCGGGCCCACAGGGCGTCGCCGACGGCCTCGCCGCCGACCAGGAAGAGCAGCGGGCGGTGCTGCTCGGAGTCCAGCAGGCCCCACTCGACGAGTTGCTGGCCGAAGGACGGGGTGACGTCCAGGGTGTCGATGCGGTCGGCGAGCAGCCGCCCGACCAGGGCTTGCGGGTCGCGGCGCAGGTCCTCGCCGTAGACGTGCAGTTCGTGGCCGCGGATCAGCCAGAGCAGCTGTTCCCAGGAGGAGTCGAAGGAGAACGAGGCGGTGTGCGCGGCGCGCAGGCGCCGTCCGCCGGCGAGCGCGACGGCCCGGGCGAACACGGTGTTGCCGTGGTGCTCCAGCATGTTGGCCAGGCCGCGGTGCGGCACCTGCACGCCCTTGGGGCGGCCGGTGGAGCCGGAGGTGTGGATGACGTACGCGAGGTCGTCGGGGTGCGGGCGCGCCGGTTCGGCGTCGAGCGTGCCGAGTTCGGCGAGGGTGACGACGCCCTGCCCGTGGGTGGCGAGCACCGGGTGGCGCTCGGCCACCTCGGGCGTGGTCAGGGTGAGCAGCGGATCGGCGTCCTCCAGCATGAGCGCGATCCGCTCGTCCGGGTGGTCGAGGTCGATCGGCAGGTAGGCGGCGCCGGAGGCGAGGACGCCGAGCAGGGCGGCGACCAGGTCGGCGGAGCGCGGCAGGGCCAGTGCCACGACCCGGCCCGGGCCGGCGCCGAGCGCGGCGAGGTGGCGGGCGGTGCGGGTGACGCGCTCGGCGAGCTCGTCGTAGCGGAGCCGCTGGTCGCCGTGGACGACGGCGGTCTGCTCGGGCGTCTCGGCCGCGCGGGCCGTGAAGGCGTCGACGACGGTGCCCTCGGGCACGGCCCGGGCGGTGGCGTTCCACTCCTCCAGGACGGTGCGGCGCTCGGCCGGGGAGAGGATCTCCAGCGCGCCGACCGTGGTGTCCGGGGTGGTGGCGATCGCGGTGAGCAGCCGCAGCAGCCGCTCGCCGACGGCGCCGGCCTGTTCGGCGGTGAACACGTCGGGGCGGTACTCCACCGTCAGCTGCGGTGCCTCGCCGGGCAGGGTGAGCACGGTGAGCGGGTAGTGGGTGGCGCCGCGGTTGCCGATCCCGGCGACGCGCAGGCCGCGGGAGGTGAGGTGCTCGGGGTCGACGGGATAGTTCTCGAAGACCAGCAGGGTGTCGAAGAGGGTGCCGTGGCCGGCCAGGGCCTGGATGTCGGCGAGGCCGAGGTACTGGTGGTCGAGCAGGGCGGACTGCTGGGTCTGGAGGCGGACCAGTGCCTCGCCCACCGGCTCGTCGTCGCGGGGGTCGAAGCGCACCGGGACGGTGTTGCTGAACAGGCCGACCATGGACTCCACGCCCGGCAGGTCGCCGGGGCGGCCGGAGACGGTGGCGCCGAAGACGACGTCGCTCCGGCCGGTGAGGCGGCCGAGCAGGATCGCCCAGGCGCCCTGCACCAGGGTGTTGAGGGTCAGGCCGTGCTCGCGGGCGGTCGCGGTCAGCGCGGCGGACAGCTCGGCCGGGATCGGCAGGTCGATCTCGCTGCCGGCGGCGGCCGGCCCGGCGGCGGGGGCGCCGAGGCCGTCGGCGAGCAGGGTCGGCCCGGCGAGGCCGGCCAGCGCCTGCCGCCAGGCCGCGGCGTCGGCGTCGGCGTCGCGGGCGGCCAGCCAGCCGAGGTGGTCGGCGTACGGGGCGGCGGCGGGCAGGGCGTCGGCGCTTCCGCCCGCGCCGTAGGCGGTGATGAGCTCGCGCAGCAGCACGGGCGTGGACCAGCCGTCCATCACGATGTGGTGGCGGGTCAGCAGCAGGCGGTGGTGCTCCGGGCCGAGCGCGATCAGGGCGCAGCGCACCAGCGGCGGCCGGGCCAGGTCGAAGCGGCGGGAGGCCTCGGAGTCCTCGATGCGGGAGGTCTCGGCGTCCTGCCGGTCGGCGGGCAGCGCGGTGAGGTCGTGTTCGGTCCACGGGACGCGGACCCGGCCGGCGACCAGTTGGAGCGGCTCGCCGGAGCCCGCGCCCGGGAAGCCGGCGCGCAGCGCGGTGTGCCGGTTGACGACCTCGTCGACGGCCCGCACCAGGGCGGTGGTGTCGAGCGGGCCCCGCAGGTCGAGGGAGGTGAGCGAGGTGTAGAGGTCGTCGGCGCCCTGCTCGTCCTGGAGGAGGGCGTGGAAGAGCAGGCCGTCCTGGAGCGGGGAGAGCGGCAGGACGTCGCGGGTGTCGGGGTGGTCGGCGGCGATGCGGTCGAGGGCCGCCTGGGTGACCGGGACCAGCGGCACGTCGGAGGGCGTCAGGCCGCCGGCGTCGGGACGGGCGGCGTAGCGGGTGAGGGCGTCCAGGTGGGCGAACCAGTCCTCGGCGATGCCGCGGACCGTGCTCTCGCCGAACACGCCCTGGGGCCAGGAGAGCTGGACGGTCAGCTCGGGGCCGTCGGCGCCGTCGTGGACGAAGGCGCCGATCTCCAGCGCGTGGGCGCAGGGCAGGCCCGCGTCGGCGGAGGCGGTGATGGCGTCCCCGGCCTCCGGGGCGACGGCCCACTCCTCACCGGTGGTGGCGAAGCGGCCGAGGTAGTTGAAGAGCAGTTGGGGCTCGGCGAGGTCGGCGAGCGCGGTCGCCGAGGCCGGGTCGAGGCGGCGCAGCAGGCCGTAGCCGGAGCCGGCGTTGGGCAGGGCGCGCAGTTGCTCCTTGACCAGGGCGAGGGCGCGGCCGGCGGCCGGGCCGCCGGCGAGGGCGGCCTCGGGGTCGATGCCGGTCAGGTCGAGGCGGGCGGGGAACTCGCTGGTGAGCCAGCCGACGGTGCGGGCGGTGTCGGCGCCGGGCACGAGCACGTCCTCGCGGCCGTGGCCCTCCAGGCGGATCAGCAGGTCGGGGCGGGCGTCGGCGCCCAGGCGCGCCCGGCGCCGGGCGAGCAGGGCGAGGGTCAGCGCGGTGAGGAGGACGTGGTCGACCCCGGCCCGGTGGGTGGCGGGGACGGCGCCGAGCAGCGGCGCGGTGCGCTCGGCCGGCAGGGTCAGCCGCAGGCGGCGGGTGGTGGCGGCGGTGTCGCGGACGGCGTCCAGCGGGCGCTCGCCCAGGAGCGGTCCGCTGCCGTCGGCCAGCACGGCCTGCCAGAGCGGGAGTTCGGCGCGGACGCGGTCGCCGGTGGCGGCCTCGGCGAGTCCGGTGGTCCAGGCGCGCAGCGGCGTGCCGACCGGCTCCAGGGCCCGGCCGTGGTAGGCGGCGTGCAGGTCGGGCAGCAGGATGCGCCAGGAGACGCCGTCGACGGCGAGGTGGTGCGCGGCGAGGACGAGCAGGCCGGGGGCGTCGGCCCCCGCGTCCAGGTGCACGGCCTGGAGGACGACGCCGAGTTCGGGGTCGAGGCGGTCGGCGGCGGCCTCGCGCTCGATGGCGGCGGCGGTGGCCAGTTCGTCGGGGGTGACCCGCAGGTGGCGCAGCCGGTCGACGGCGGGCGCGGAGCCGGCCGGGCGGACCTCCTGGGTCCAGCCGCCGTCCTCGGCGACGTGCAGGCGCAGGCGCAGCGCGTCGTGGTGGTCGGTCAGGGTGTCCAGGGCGGCCGCGAGGCGCTGCGGGTCGAGGCCGGCCGGCACGGTGACGACGGTGTGCTGGCCGAACCGGGCGACGGGCCCGCCGCGCTCGCGCAGCCACTCGCTGATCGGGGTGGTGGGCAGGGCGCCGACGGCCTCGACGGCGGGCCGGTCGGCCGGGCCGTCGGTGGCGGTCTCGGCGACCGAGGCGATCCGGGCGACCGTGCGCTTGTCGAACACCACGCGCGGGGTGATCCGGAATCCGGCGCGCCTGGCCCGGCTGCCGAGCTGGATCGCGGAGATGCTGTCGCCGCCGAGTGAGAAGAAGTTGTCGTCGACGCCGACCTGGTCGCCGGGCAGGCCGAGGACCTCGGCGACGAGCGCGGCCAGGATCTGCTCCGCGTCGGTGCGCGGGGCGCCGCCGCCGTCGGTGCGCCCGGACGCCGGGGCGGGCAGGGCCTTGCGGTCGAGCTTGCCGTTGAGGCTCAGCGGCAGGGCGTCGAGGCCGACCAGGACGGCCGGGACCATGTGTTCGGGCAGGGTGCGGGCGAGTTCGGCGCGCAGCGCCTCGGGGTCGGCGGGTGCGGGCACGACGTAGCCGACGAGCTGGCGGGCGCCGCCGGCGGTCAGTTCGCGGGCCGTCACGGCCGCCTGGACGGTGCCGGGCAGGGCCTCCAGGGCGGCCTCGATCTCACCGAGCTCGATGCGGAAGCCGCGGACCTTGACCTGGTCGTCGGTGCGGCCCAGGTACTCCACGGTGCCGTCGGGAGCCCGGCGGACCAGGTCGCCGGTGCGGTACATCCGCTCGCCGCCGGTGCCGAACGGGTCGGCGACGAAGCGGCCGGCGGTCAGGCCGGGGCGGCCGAGGTAGCCGCGGGCCAGCTGGACACCGGCCAGGTAGAGCTCGCCGGGCACGCCGACCGGGACGGGCCTCAGCCGGGCGTCGAGCACGTACAGGCGGGTGTTCCAGACCGGGCGGCCGATCGGGACGACGCCGACGGCGGGGGCGGTGTGGTGGTAGGTGACGTCGACGGCGGCCTCGGTGGGGCCGTAGAGGTTGTGCAGGGGGACGCCGGGGAGGGCGGCGTACCACCGGTCGACGACGTCGCCGGGCAGGGCCTCGCCGGAGCAGAAGGCGCGCCGCAGCCCGGCGCACCGCTCGGCGGCCGAGGGCTCCTCCAGGAAGGCGCGCAGCATGGAGGGCACGAAGTGCAGGGTGGTGACGCGCTGTTCGGCGATCAGCGCGGCGAGGTAGGCGGGGTCCTTGTGCCCCTCGGGCCGGGCGAAGACGACGGCGGCGCCCTCGCACAGCGCCCAGAAGAACTCCCAGACCGAGACGTCGAAGCTGGCCGGGGTCTTCTGCAGGACGCGGTCCTGCGCGTCCAGCCGGTAGGCGTGCTGCATCCAGGCGAGCCGGTTGACGATGGCCCGGTGGGTGACCACGACGCCCTTGGGGCGCCCGGTGGAGCCGGAGGTGAAGATGACGTACGCGGCGTGCTCGGGCGAGGGCGCGGGCAGCGGTGTCGTGGCGTCGCCGTCGGCGGCCGCCTCGGTGGTGAGGGCGAGGGCCCGGGCGGCCTCGGGCAGGCGGTCGAGCAGCGCCGGGACGGTGAGGACGCGCACCGGGGCGGCGTCCTCCAC
This sequence comes from Kitasatospora sp. NPDC094016, assembly GCF_040304045.1. Lineage (NCBI taxonomy): Bacteria > Bacillati > Actinomycetota > Actinomycetes > Kitasatosporales > Streptomycetaceae > Kitasatospora > Kitasatospora sp. NPDC094016. Next base: position 197,854 of record NZ_JBEOUK010000011.1, on the reverse strand, counting down.
CATGAGGGCCAGCCGGTCGGCCGGGTAGTCGGCGTCCAGCGGCAGGTAGGCGGCGCCGGACTTGAGGACGGCGAGCAGGGCGACCATCAGCTCGGCCGAGCGCGGGACGGCGACGGCGACGATCCGGTCCGGCCCGGCCCCGGCGGCGACCAGGGTGCGGGCCAACGCGTCGGAGCGGGCGGCGAGTTCGGCGTAGCTGAGGGTGCGGTCCTCGGCGACCACGGCGACCGCGTCCGGGGTGGCGGCGGCGCGCTCGGCGATCCGGCTCACCAGGGTGCCCTCGCGGACCTCGCGGGCGGTGTCGTTCCAGCGCCGGAGGTCCTGGACCTCCTGGTCGGAGAGCAGCGGCAGCGTGCCCAGCGGGCGGTCGGGCTCGGCGGCCAGGCGGGCCAGCAGCGCGGCGAACCGGTCGGCGTGGCGGGCGAGTTCGTCGGCGCCGTAGAGCAGGGGGTTGGCGTCGAGCTCCAGCACCAGGCGGTTGTCGGGGGTCTTCACCACCGACAGCGCGAGGTCGTCCACCGGTCCGGAGGCGAGGTTCACGGGGGCGCCGGGCAGGCCCGCGAAGTCGAGGTCGAGGTCGAACGGCTTGATGTTGAGCATCGGCCCGTACAGTCGTCCGTCGGTGCCGACCAGGCCGAGGTCGCGGCGGATCTCCTCGCCGCGGTGGAGCTGGTGGCGGCGGACGGCCTTGAGTTCGTCGGCGGACCGGCGCAGCAGGGCGTCGAAGGTGTCCGTGCCGGTGACGGGCAGCCGCACGGGCAGGATGTTGACGGCCATGCCCGGGACGCGCAGGGCGCCCGGGGCGGTGCGCGCCATGACGTGCAGGCCGAGGACGGCGTCGGTGGTGCCGGTCATCCGGTGGAGGTAGGCGGCGAACGCGGCGTTCGCCGCCTCCGCCCACGTCGCCTTGGCGGCCCGCGCGGCGGTGAGGACCGTCGCGCTCTGCGCGGCCGTCAGCTCGGCCCGATGGCGCAGGGCGGCGGGGGCGGCCGCGGCGGTGCGCTCGGTGAGGCCGAGGACGGCCGGGCGGTCCGCGAAGCGCTCGGTCCAGTAGGCGCGGTCGGCCCCGGCCTGCTCGGAGGCGAGGTAGTCGCGTTCGGCCGCGGCGAGCAGGGCGGTGGGGCGGAACGGGCTGTCGGGGACGTCCGTCGCGGTGGCGAGCGCGGTGTAGACCTCGGCGACGCGGCGGCTGAACAGGGCCACGGAGTAGCCGTCGATGACGAGGTGGTGGAACCACTGGAACCACAGGTGGTCGTCCGGGCCGACCCGGACCAGCAGCGAGCCGGTGAGCGGGCCGGCGTCCGGGCCCTCCAGGAGGGTGGGGACGGCCAGTTGCTCGCGGACCAGGGCCACCGCGGCGGCGACCGGGTCGGTGGCGCCGCTGGTGTCGAGGCGCGGCAGGCCCCAGGCGTCGGCGTCGAAGCGGCCGGGCAGTGCGACGGTGCGGCCACCGTGCTCGGCGAGCCGCAGGTGCAGGCCGTCGGCCTCGGCGAGGGTGCGACGCAGCGCGCCCTCCAGGAGGGCCTCGTCGAGGGCCCCGGTGATGCGCACGTACTGCCCGACGTTGTAGGCCGGGTTGTCCGGGTCGATCCGTTGCGCGGCGAGGATTCCCGCCTGGGCCGCCGTCAGCTCCTGGGGAGCGTCCTGCTCGGCCTGCGTGGTCGTCGTGCCAGCCATGGGTCGACCCTTCCCGGTTCCGCCGCCCCGCCGGCCGTGCCGGCCCGGGGTGCTCGTGCGCTCGGTGCGATGAGGTGGTGTCCGCGTCCGGGCGGGCGCACGAGGTGCGGCCGCCCGGACGCGGTGGGGCCGGAGGCCCTTGACGCTGCGGGGCCCGGAGGCCCTTGACGCTGTGGGCTAGAGGCCCTTGAGGATGGTCTCGATCTGGTCGAGGACGTTGATCGAGGTGCCGTACCGGTCGGTGGTGGCGTAGGTGACCGGGATGACCTTGCCGGCCTGGACGGCCTTGAGGTTCTTCCAGGACGGCTGCTGCTGCAGGTCCTTGGTGTCCTGCGGGACCTCGCCGGTGGCGGCCGCCTTGGGGACCAGGATGATGTCGGCGTCGGAGAGCACGTCCAGCTTCTCGACGGAGTACGTGACCTCGTGGTCCTTGGTGTCCGAGGAGGCCTTCGAGAAGGTGGCACCCGCGTCGCTCAGGACGCGGCCGACCCAGGAGGTGCTGGTGTCGACGAGGAACTCGCCGCCGCCGTAGGAGGAGGCGATGGTCCACTTGACGTTGTTGAGCTTGCCCGCGTAGTCGGCCTTGATCTTGGCGGCCTTGGCGTCGTAGTCGGACTTCAGCTTCTTGAACTCCGCCTCCTTGCCGACGGCGGTGGCGATCTTCTCCTGGGCGTTCAGCAGGTCGACCGGCTTGTCGACGCCGAAGTACAGGGTCGGGGCGACGCCTTCCAGCTTCTTGACGCCCCAGTCGAAGGCGGTGGCGCCCTCGACGATGATCAGGTCGGGCTTGAGCGAGGCGACCTTCTCGATGTTGATCTCGATGCCGGAGCCGATCGGCTCGATCTTCTTGGCCGCCTCGGTCTGCGAGGGCAGCAGCTCCATCGGGTTGTTGTCGTCGATGGTGCTGGTGCCGACGGGCTGCACGCCGAGGTCGAGCAGGGCGCCGGTGGCGTAGGAGACGCTGACGATGCGCTTGACGCCGGCCGGGACGGTGATCTTGCCGTTGGTGGCCTCGACCACGACCGGGCCCGACGCGGCGGAGGCCCCGTTCGAGGAGTCCGCGGCGTCCTTGCTCCCACCGTTGGAGCCGCAGGCCGCGAGGGTGAGGGCGGCGGTCGCGGCGACGGCGGCGAGCCTGACGCTGCGGGTCGTCAGGGCACGGGTGTTCATGGTTCTCCTTGGGTGCTGCATGGTGCGCGGCGGGTCCGCCGGGTGCGGGTTCGGGGCCGCCCGGGAGCGGGGAACGGCGGGACGCCGTAACGGGATTCGGGGCTGATCAGGGGCGGCTGAGGTAGGCCGACCAGGAGGCGACGGTCGGCGAGGTGCCGAGGTCGGCCAGGTCGGCGAACTCGGCGCGGGCGCCGCGGGCCCGCCAGATCTCGACGAGGTGCATCAGACGCATCGAGTCGAGGCCGAGTTCGCGCAGGTCGTCCTCGTCGGAGACGTCCTCGGGACGCTCGCCGAGGATGTCGGCGACGTCTGCCCGGACGGCGTCCGGGTCGAAGCCGGTGCGGTCGGCCGCGGGGTCGGTGCTCATGCGAGGACTCCGTTCGTTTTCGGGGGGTTTCGGGTCGGCGGGGGCCAGGAGCCGGTTCAGCCGGCCACGCCGAGGCGGCCGTTCTGCGCCCTCAGCTGCTCGCCGGTGCGGCGGAGGAGGAGCGAGTCGCAGATCTCGCCGGAACGGACGGCGAGGGTGGAGAGCAGCGAGGAGGTGATCCCGTGGGTGTGCTCGGTGCCGCCCTGGAGGTAGATCCCCACGCCGACGTGGTCCTCGGTCAGCACCCGGTGGTCGCGGTCGATCCTCAGCCGGCCGGAGGCGTCGGTGAGGCAGGCGGGGGCGAGGGCGCCCAGCAGTTCGCGCGGGTCGACGTGGGCGTAGCCGGTGGCGAGGACGACGGCGTCGCAGTCGAGCACCTGATCCTGGCCGGTGGTCAGGGAGGCGATCGTCGCGGTGACGCCGTCCGCCTCGTGGCCGACGCCGGTCAGACGGTTGGCGTTGAGGATCCGCAGGCGCTCCCGGCCGGCGACCTTCTCCTGGTACACCGTGCGGTAGAGCTGCTCTATCAGGTCGCCGTCGACGACCGAGTAGTTGGTGTTCGCGTGGTAGTCGAGCAGGGTCCGCTTGGCGTCCTCGGAGGCCGCGTAGAACTCGTCCACGGCGGACGGGTCGAAGATCCGGTTGGCGAACGGGCTGTCGTCCGCCGGGCTGTAGCCGTAGCGGGTGAGGACGGCGCAGATCTCCGCGTCGGGGAAGGTGCGGTGCAGGTACTCGACGGTCTCCGCGGCGGACTGGCCGGCACCGACGACGGCGATCCGGCGGTGGCGCAGCGGCCGGCCGGCCAGCTCGGGGGCCTTGGTCAGCAGGTCGCGGGTGTGCCAGACGCGCTCGCCGAGGGTGACTCCGGCGGGCAGGCGCGGGGTCAGGCCGGTGCCCACCGCGATGTTGCGGGCCCGGCGGACCTCGCGGTCACCGCCGGCGACCGCCTCGGAGACGACCTCGACGCTGTCGATCCGGCCGTCCGACTCCACCGGGCGGACCGCGGTGACCTTGCGGCCGTATCCGGTCTGGCCGGCGAACTCCGCGGCGCACCACTCGAAGTAGTCGTGGAACTCCAGCCGGGTGGGGTAGAAGCTCTTCAGGTTGATGAAGTCGACCAGGCGGCCGCGCTCCTGGAGGTAGGACAGGAAGGTGAAGCGGCTGCGCGGGTCACGCAGGGTGACCAGGTCCTTGAGGAAGGACACCTGCATCGTGGCGCCGTCGAGCAGCATGCCCCGGTGCCAGCCGAATCGTTCCTGCTTCTCCAGGAACCGGACCCGCAGGGCCTGTTCGGCACTCCGGCGATTGTGGTCGTCGATCGCGATGGCGAGGGCGAGGTTGGCGGGGCCGAAGCCTATGCCGACCAGGTCGTCGACGCTCGCACCTTCGTGGATGGCCTCGTTCTCGCGCGACATGACTTGTCCTTCCGTCCATCTGCTGGTCGTTCACAACCCGGGGACCCGGCTCGCAACCCCGGAGCAATTACCGGATCACTTTGGTTAGGCTTGCCTAAGTTTTCTTACGGAAGGTGACGTAGTCAAGTTCAGGCGTGGCGAGCCCCCTCCCCCGCACAGCGCGGCGACCTGCCCGAACGGGCCCGGCAACGCCCCCCGCCGCGCCACCGGCCGTCACCTCAGGGCGAGTTCACCCGACGACCGACCGCGCGCCCCGTCGCGCGGACCGGAGGGCGACGGCACGATCTCCGTGCCCGGGGCCCCGGCACCGAAGGCCCGCACGAGGGCGTACGGAGTCCGTCCGTCCAGCACCCGGACCGCGCGCACCCCGGCCCTCAGGGCCGCCAGACAGGCCCCCATCTTCGGCGCCATCCCGCCCGCGAGACCGGGCATCATCGCCGTCAACTCGTCGGATCCCAGACGGGGGATCACTTCGCCCTCCGGCGGCCAGGAGCGGTAGAGCCCGGGCACGTCGGTCAGCATCAGGAGGACGTCCGCCCGCAGCGCACCCGCCACCGCGGCGGCGGCCGTGTCCGCGTTGACGTTGTAGACCTCGCCGTCCGGCCCCGGCGCCACCGAGGACACCACCGGGACCCGGCAGTCGCCGACCAGGGACTCCAGCAGAGCGGGGCGCACCGACGCGACGTCACCGACGAGGCCGATGTCCACCTGCTCGCCCGCCACGTCGGCGAAACGTTTCACCGCGGTCATCGTGCCCGCGTCCTCCCCCGTCAGTCCGACGGCGAACGGCCCGTGGGCGTTGATCAGCCCGACCAGTTCACGCTGGACCTGTCCGGCGAGCACCATCCGTACGACGTTCATCGCCTCGGGCGTGGTGACCCGCAGCCCGCCGACGAAGGAGGACGCCAGCCCCAGCCGGCTCAGCTGCGCACCGATCTGCGGGCCACCACCGTGGACCACGACCGGACGCAGACCCGCGTAGCGCAGGAACACCACGTCCCGGGCGAAGGCCGCCTTGAGCCGGTCGTCGACCATGGCGTTGCCACCGAACTTGACCACCACGACGGCGCCCTGGAAGCGGCGCAGGTCGGAGAGGCAGGAGGCGAGGTCCGGGGGGTACCGGTCCGCCAGGATCCGTTCCGCGCCGAAAGCAGCCGAGCTCTCTTCGCCCACCAGTGCCCCGCATCCGTGATCCGACCCCATGCGGCGCCGGTCGCACCACAGCCCACTGGACCCGCTCGGCACCCGGCTCGAAATCGCGTCCGCTCCCACCAGGGAATTTAGGCAAGGGTTACCTTACATTGCTCCCCTGATGCCGTCACCATCCCTCGGCGCCCGGCCCGCCGACCTCCCCGCCGCACCGCCCCGCCGGCCCGGGCCCGGTGGCGCCGCGGACACTGCCGGGAGGTCAGGGCCGCGCCGCCCCGCGCCCGGTGACGAGCGGCCACCAGGCCGGCCGGATCAGTCCTCCGGGCCCTCCTCGGCCCGCTGGTCCTCGCTGCGCCCGGACCGCCAGTAGCCCATGAAGCAGACGGCGCGCCGGTCGATCCCCCGCTCGCCGACCAGGTGGCGGCGCAGTTCCCGCACCGCGGCCGCCTCTCCGGCGATCCAGGCGTACGGCTCGCCGGCCGGCAGGTCGGCGACGCGCACGGCCCCGGTGAGCCCGGGTCCGCCGGCGCTCCGGTGCAGCCACACGGTCTCGACGCCCGGCCGTCCGGTCGGCAGGTACTTCTCCTCCTCCACCCCCTCCACCTCGGCGAAGACCCGGACCGGCAGTCCGGCGGGAAGCGCCTCCAGGACGGCGGCCATGGCCGGCAGCGCCGACTCGTCCCCGACCAGCAGGACCCAGTCGGCGGCGTCCGGGAGGTCGAACTCGACGCCGCCGGCCTGCTCCACCGCCGGGCCGCAGACCACCACCCGGTCGCCGGGGGCGGCCGCGGCCGCCCAGCGGGATCCGGGGCCCGCGTCGCCGTGGACGGCGATGTCGATGTCGATCTCGTCGGGATCGCGACGCTGCTCGCGGACGGTGTAGGTGCGCAGCACCGGGCGCTCGTCCGGGGACATCCCCCGCCAGCTGTGGTACCAGCCGAAGTCGCCCTCGCCGGGCGGGATCACCGGCTCGGCCTGGCCGGGGAGCGGTAGCAGCAGCTTGACCCTCTGGTCGAGGCCGCCGTTGACGAAGCCCGCGAGGCTCTCGCCGACGAGCGTGATCCGGACCATGTGCGGAGTGAGTGTCTCGGTGCGGGCGACCCTCAGCGGGAAGAGCGCGTAACGCACGGGAGCGGTGACGGAGGACAGGGTGGGCTCCTTCCAACAGGCGGCCGGGCACCACGGCCGCGCCGTTCGGTACGCCATCAGCACGCCACAATTGAGGTTAGGCTAACCTAATATGCCGGGCGGGGGTATCCCCACCGGCCAGGCCGGTCCGATCGATCGCCGGACGGGGCGGGGAGACGCGCCGCCGGTTCGCCGACGCGTCTCCGGTGCACGGTCGCGCCGTCAGCGCGCCGACGCGTCTCCGGTCGCCGCCGCCTTCGGCGCGGGGCCCGGAACGAAGAGCACCGCGATCAACGCGGCCACGGCCAACAGCACCGCGGTGACGACGAACGCCCGGTCGTAGCCGGCCGCGAGCGCCTCCAGCGGGGCCCGGCCCTCCTCCGCCGCGTTCCGGGTCGCCGCCACGGCGAGCGAGGAGAGCACGGCCAGGCCGATGCTGCCGCCGCACTGGCGCCCGGCGTTGAGCAGCCCGCTGACCAGGCCGGCCTCGTGCCGGGCGACCCCCGAGGTGCCCATCGCGGTGTTGGCGACCATGCAGATTCCGACACCCGCGCTGGTGACCACGGACGGCCCGACGAACGCGGTCAGATAACCCGAGTCGACGCCGAGGTCGCTGAACCACAGCATCCCCAGGCCCGCCAGCAGCAGCCCGCCGGTGAGCGTGGCCCGCCCACCGAACCGGGCGCCGAGCCGGCCGGCCGCCATGCTGCCCGCCATCACCCCGGCGCAGAAGGGCAGGAAGGCGGCACCGGCCGCCAGCGGCCCGTAGTGGAGGACGTTCTGGAGGTGCAGCGAGCAGAAGTAGAAGCCGACCAGCATCGCCGCCCCGATCAGCGTGACGATCACCGTCGCGGACCACGCCGTCCGCGCCCGCAGCACCCCGAGCCGGACGATCGGCGCGGACGCGAAGCGGGCCTCCCAGCCGAGGAAGGCGAGGCCCAGCAGCACGGCGGCGCCGAGGGTGACGAGGGTGCGGGTCGAGCCCCACGGGTGCCGGCCGGTCTCCATCAGCCCGTAGACGAGCACGCTCATCGCGCCCGTGCCGAGCACCGCGCCGACCACGTCCAGCCTCCCGCCGGGTACCGGCCGGGCGATGGCGACCGAGCGCAGGGCCAGCACGACGGCCAGCAGCACCAGCGGGGCGTTCACGAAGAACACCCAGCGCCAGTCGAGCAGGTCGGTGAGCACCCCGCCGAGCAGGACTCCGATCGCGCTGCCCGCGGCCGTCACCATCGACCAGACCCCCAGGGCCCGGGCCCGGGCGGCCCCCTCGGCGAAGGTGACCATGATGAGGGTCAGGCTGATCGGCGCGAGGAGGGCGCTGGCGACGCCCTGCCCGGCCCGGGCGGCGATCAGTTGAGCGGGGGTCTGCGCGAACCCGCCGAGCACCGAGGCGACCCCGAACAGGGCCAGGCCGGCGAGCAGCGCCCGGCGGTGACCGGCCAGGTCGGCCACCCGTCCGCCCAGCAGGAGCAGCCCGCCGAAGGCGAGCGCGTAGGCGTTGACGATCCAGGCGAGCGCGCTGTCCCCGAAGCCCAGGGACTGACCCATGGCGGGCAGCGCGATGTTCACGATGCTGGCGTCGAGCGTGACGATCAGCTGGCACAGGCACGCGGTGGCGAGCACGAGGCCGGCGCGCGGACCGGAAGGGGCGCGCCGACCGTGCGCGGACGGGGCCGACGCCGCGGGCGCGCCGGTCGAGGGTGAGGGCAGGGCTGGGCCGGGCACGGCCACCTCCAATGATGCGAACGTTGTTCGCGTAAGGTAAGCCTAAGTTGACCTCGACGGCAACCGCGCAGGTCGCGGGCCGACCGGGCGTGGCAGGATGGCGCAATGGCAGACCGGACGGCAGAGCAGCACACCACCGCCGAGCGCGGCCGCTACGGCCCCCGGCGCCAACGCCCCGGGCTCACCACCGGGTCGGTCGTCGCGGCCGCGCACCGGGTGATCGAGCGCGACGGGATCGACGCCCTCACCATGCGCGCCGTGGCCGCCGAACTCGGCACCGCCGCCGCCTCGCTGTACCGGCACGTCGCCGACCGCGACAGCCTGCTGCTCGCCGTGCTGGAGGAGGTCGCCGCCGGCCTGCCGGTGGCCGTCCCCGGCGCCTCCCCGGCCGCCCGGCTGCTCCGCCGCCTCCTCGACGCACACGACTTCATGGCCGGCCACGCCTGGGTGCCGCACATCCTCATCCGCGGCGAACTCGTCGCCGAGAACGCGCTGCCCTTCAGCGACGCCTGCCTCGCCGACCTGATGGCCGCCGGCCTGCCGCCCGCCCGCGCGGCGGCCGCCTTCCGCTCCTGCTGGCAGCTCGTGCTCGGCGAGCTCCTCTCCGAACACCTCGTCAGCCCGCCGCGCCAGCCCAACCAGCGGGCCGCGGCCATCGCCGCCGCCGATCCGCAGACCCTCCCCGCCCTGACCCGCGCGCTGGCCGAGGCCCCGTACCGCGGTCCGGGCGCCCACTGCCGGGAACTGCGCACCGCGCTCGAGGCACTGATCGGCGGCCTGGTCGCGGGCTGACGTCGAACGGTGCGCCGGGGGCTGACGGACCCCCGGCGCACCGGGCTCATCCTTCTCCGGCCTCGGCCAGGTCGCGAAGGCGCCGGTCGAGACGGCGGCCGATCTCGGAGAGCGGGCCGCTGCGGGTCATGTCCTTGTGCTCGCAGGTGATCCCGTGGTTCTCGATCGTGCCGTCGAGGTGGGGCTTCCAGTCCCGGTGGGAGAGCGCCGGGTCGACCGGGTCCACCGTGGCGGTGAAGAAGAGCAGGTCCCCGTGGAACACCTGGTGCTCGACCCGCTGCTGGAGTTCGGCGGAGGAGACGAAGGCGTCCATCACCCCCTGGATCGTGTCCTCGGCCAACTCGGCCAGCACACCGCCCTGTTCGGCGATGGTCCGGAGCACCTCGGCCCGGTCGAGCCGGGTGCCGTCCAGCCGGGACAGGTCGTAGTGGGACATGTGGAGCAGCGACCGCAGCGCCTGCTGCCGGTGATCGCGGGCGAGCCGGCGCCAGGGGTAGCGGGGATAGGAGTCGAGCATCGCCAGCAGCGCGACCCGCTCGCCCCGCTGTTGCAGGCGGGTGGCCATGGTGTGCGCGATCACGCCCCCGAAGGACCAGCCGACCAGGTGGTACGGCCCGGCGGGCTGGACTTCGCGGACCCGCTCCAGGTACTCGTCCGCCAGTTCCTCCAGGGACTCGGGGACGGGCCGGCCCAGCAGGGTACGGCTCTGCAGTCCGTAGAGCGGGCGGCGCGGGTCCAGGTGCGGACGCAGGCCCGCGAACGGCCAGCTCAGCCCGGAGGCCGGGTGCACGCAGAACAGCGGCGCCAACCCGCCGCCGGTGCGCAGCGGGAGGAGCACCTCCAGGGCCTCGCGGCTGCCGGCGCCGGCCGCCGACTCCGGTGCGCGGCCGTCCCGGCTGTCCAGGTGGCGGGCGAGCTGGGCGATGGTCGGGCGGGTGAACAGGTCGAGCACCGGCACGTCCCAGCCCAGGCGGGCTCGCAGCCCGGTCTGCACCCGGGCCAGCAGCAGCGAATGGCCGCCGAGGTCGAAGAAGTTGGACTCGGCGCCGATCCGCTCCAGGCCCAGCGCCGCGGACCAGACCTCGGCGATCAGCCGCTCGGTGCCCTCCGCCGGGGCGCGGTGGCCGACCGCCTCGGGGGGCCCGTCGCGACCGTCCCGGAGCGCCTGCCCGGCCAGCGCCTTGCGGTCCACCTTGCCGGAGCTCATCAGCGGCAGCGCCGCCACCACGCGGACCTCCCGGGGCACCAGGTACTCCGGCAGGACGGCCAGCATCCAGTCGCGCAGGTCGGCCGGGTCCGGGCGCGGCCGCTTCGGGTCCGGGGTGCACCACGCGGCCAGCCGGTCCCCTCCCGGGGCACCCCGGAGCACCAGCACCACCGCCTGGCGGACGGCCGGGTGCCGGCTCAGCACCGACTCGATCTCCTCCAGCTCGACCCGCACTCCGTGGATCTTGACCTGGTTGTCCGCCCGGCCGAGGAACTCGATGTTGCCGTCGGCGCGGTAACGGGCCAGGTCGCCGCTGCGGTACAGCCTGGCGCCCGGCCGCCCGGAGAACGGGTCGGGCACGAAGGCGGCCGCGGTGCGGCGCGGGTCTCCCAGGTAGCCCCGGCCCAGCGGCACCCCGCCCAGGTAGAGCTCGCCGGGCACCCCGACCGGCACCGGGCGCATCGCCGGATCCAGGACGTACACCCGGGTGTTGGGGTTCGGGCGGCCGATCGTGATGCCCTGGTCGGCCGCCCCCCGGTAGACCTGGCAGGTGACGCCGATGGTCGTCTCGGCCGGGCCGTAGCCGTGGTACATGGTGGCCGGGCCGAGCCGTTCGCGGAACCGGGCGAACAGTTCGGGCGTCAGCACCTCGCCGCCGCACCACACGTGCTTGAGCGAGGCGGCGGCCCGGGAGACGTCGGGGCGCTCCAGCATGATGTCGAGGATCGAGGAGACCAGGTAGACGAAGGCGATCCGCTCCCGCTCGATCAGCTCCAGCAGGTGCGCCACGTCGCCCTCGCGGCCCGCCTCGGCGACTACCAGCGGCGCACCGGCCGCCCACGGCAGGAAGATCTCGTTGACCGAGATGTCGAAGGTCAGCGGGGCCTTGTGCAGCACCGGGTCCTCCGAGGTCAGGCCGAGCAGGCCGATCTGCCAGGGCAGGCGGTTGCTGATCGCCCGGTGCCGGATCATCGCACCCTTGGGCGTGCCGGTGGAGCCCGAGGTGTAGATGACGTACGCCAGGCTCTCCGGGTCGATCACCACCTCGGGGTCGTGCTCCGGCCGGTCGGCGAACCAGCCGCCCGGCCCGTGCCCGTCCAGCGCGAGTTCGATGCCGGGCAGGTGGTCGGGCAGGCCGGCGCCGCCCGGCGAGGTGAGGGCGGCGGTGAGGCCGGCGTCCGCGGCGAGCCCGGCGATCCGGGCCGGCGGCCAGCCCGGGTCCAACGGGACGAAGGCGCCACCGGCCTTCTGGACGGCGAGCAGGCCGATCACCAGTTCCGCGGAGCGCGGCAGGTGGATGCCGACGGTGCGCTCCGGGCCGACCCCGATCGCGACCAGGTGGTGCGCCAACCGGTTCGCGAGGACGTTGACCTGTCCGTACGTCAGGCGGTGGCGGCCGGCGACCAGCGCGAGGCGGTCGGGTGCCCGGCGGGCCTGCTCCTCGAACATCGCGGGGAAGGCGCGCGGATCCACCGGCGCGTCGGTGTCGTTCCACTCGTGGACGATGCGCCGGCGTTCGGGGTCCGCCAGCACCTCCAGGGTGCTGATCGGGCGGTCCGGCGCGTCGACCGCCTGGCGCAGCAGCCGGACCAGCCGTTCGACCAGCACCCGCACGCCCGCCTCGTCGAAGAGGTCGAGCGCGTACTCCAGGAACCCGTCGATGCCGTCGCCCTCGGGACGGTCGGCCAGCGAGAGGGTCAGGTCGAACTTGGCCGAGCCGTTGTGCGGGCGCAGGGCCGTGGCGTCCAGTCCGGGCAGCCGGACGGGGCGCCGGCCGGAGCCGTAGGAGATCATCAGCTGGAAGAGCGGGTGCCGCGAGGGCGAGCGGACCGGGCCCAGCTCCTCGACCAACCGTTCGAACGGAAGTTCCTGGTGGTCGAAGTCGGCGAGATCCCCCTTCCGGACCCGGGTCAGGAGCTCGCGGAAGGTCGGGTCGCCGGAGGTGTCCGTGCGCAGCACCAGGGTGTTGGCGAACAGTCCGATCAGGTCGTCCAGCGCCCCCTCCTGGCGGCCGGCCACCGGGCAGCCGAGGGGGATGTCGGTACCGGCGCCGAGGCGGGTGAGCAGCGCGGTGAGGCCCGCCTGGAGGGCCATGAAGACGGTGGCGCCGCCGTGCCTGGCCAGGGCCCGCAGGCCGCGGTGGAGTTCCGCGTCCAGGTGGACCGGGACGGCGGCGCCGCGATGGCTGGAGACCGCCGGTCGCGGCCGGTCGGTGGGCAGCTCCAGGTGGTCCGGCAGATCGGCCAGCCGCTCCTTCCAGTAGCCGAGTTGGTTCCGGAACAGGGCGCTGTCGGGGGCGAGCAGATCGCGCTGCCACAGCGCGTAGTCGCTGTACTGCACCGGCAGCGGTGCGAACGCCGGGGCGGCGCCGTCCAGCCGGGCACCGTAGGCGGCGGCCAGGTCCCGGGCCAGCGGGGCCTGCGACCAGTCGTCGCCCGCGGTGTGGTGCAGCAGCAGGAGCAGCACGTGCTCGCTCTCGTCGACCCGCAGCAGCCGGGCCCGCAGGGGAAGTTCACCGGCGAGGTCGAAGGCGTAGCGGGTGGCGGCGGCCAGCTCGGCGGAGACCGGGCGGCCGGTGCGTGCCGTCAGCAGGTCGAGTTCGACCTCGGCCTGTCCGGCGGCCAGCACCCGCGCTCCGGGCTCGTCGCCGTCCGCGACCAGCAGGGTGCGCAGGCTCTCGTGCCGGGCGACCAGGTCGTTCAGCGCCCGGCGCAGCGCGGGCACGTCCAGCGGGCCGGTGAGCCGCAGGGCCAGCGGGATGTTGTAGGTGGCGCTGGGCCCCTCCATGCGGTGCAGGAACCACAGCCCGCGCTGGGCGTACGAGAGCGGTGGTCGTTCGGGACGCGGTCGGGCCGTCAGCCGGGGCCGCTCGGCGGCCGCGTGGTCCAGCCGGGCGGCCAGTGCGGCCGGGGTCGGCGCCTCGAACAGGTCGCGGACGCCGACGGCGGCGCCCAGTGCCGCACGGATGCGGCCGACCATGCGGGTGGCCAGCAGCGAGTGGCCGCCGAGGGCGAAGAAGTCCTCCTCGGGGCCGACCCGGTCGGCGCCCAGGAGGTCGGCGAAGAGTTCGCAGAGCACCTGCTCGCGCGGGCCCCTGGCGTCGCGGCCCGGGGACGGGCCGGCGGCGGCGGGGGCGGGCAGCGCGGCCAGGTCCAGCTTGCCGTTGCCGGTCAGCGGCAGCGCGTCGAGGACCACCACGGCGGCCGGGCGCAGGTGTTCGGGCAGCAGCTCGGCGGCGTGCCGGCGCAGCTCGGCCGGTTCCAGGCGCTCGCCGCGGCGCGGCACGACGTACGCCACCAGGCGCGCGCCGCCGGCCTCGCTCCTGGCCGTCACGGCGGCCTGCCGCACGACGGGGTGCCGGGCCAGCGCGGCCGCGACCTCGCCGGGTTCGATCCGGAAGCCGCGGATCTTGATCTGGTCGTCGGACCGGCCCAGGTACTCCAGCCGCCCCTGGGCGTCGCGCCGGGCGAGGTCCCCGCTGCGGTACATCCGCGATCCGGGCGGGCCGTACGGGTCCGGCAGGAACCGCTCGGCGGTGAGCGCGGGGCGGCCGAGGTAGCCGCGGGCGAGGCCGGGCCCGGCCACGTGGATCTCGCCGACCTCCCCGGGCGGCACCGGGCGCAGCGCGGCGTCCAGCAGGCGGACCCGCAGGTCGGGGAGCGGTTCGCCGATCAGCCCGGTGGCCCCCGGGTCGGCGTCCGCGCGGGTGAGGTGGCGGCTGGTCACGTGCACGGTGGTCTCGGTGATCCCGTACATGTTGGTGATCCGCGGCGCGGTGTCCGGGTGCCGCCGGTACCAGTCGGCGAGCACCGCCGGGCGCAGCGCCTCGCCGCCCAGGACCACCTGGCGCAGTGACAGGGCGTCGCCCAGGTGCGGCAGGTCGCGGTCGGCCTGGACCAGCTGTTCGAAGGCCGACGGGGTGAGGTTGAGGACGGTGACCCGCTCACGGACCAGCAGGCCGAGGAACTCCTCCGGGGAGCGGCTCACGGTGAACGGGACGACCACCAGGCGTCCGCCGTGCAGCAGCGCGCCGAAGAGCTCCCAGACGGAGAAGTCGAAGGCGTAGGAGTGGAACAGCGTCCAGGTGTCGGCGGGGCCGAAGCCGGATCCGGCCGCGGTGGTGCGCAGCAGGCGGACCACGTTGCGGTGTTCCAGGACGACGCCCTTGGGCTCGCCGGTGGATCCGGAGGTGTGCAGCACGTAGGCGCAGTCGGTGTCGGCGGCGCCCTCGACGGCGGGTGCGGTGGCGGGCCGGCGGGCCAGTTCGGCCCGGGTGCCGGGGCTGTCCAGGACCAGCACGGGCACCTGCCCGCCCGCTGCCGCCTCGGCCGGGTGGCGGGTCGCGTGGCCGAGGTCGGTGACCAGCAGCAGCGGGCGGGCGGCCCGGAGCACGGCGCCGGTGCGGGCGGCCGGCTGGTACGGGTCGATCGGCAGGTAGCCCGCGCCCGCGCTCAGGACGGCGAGCACCGCCACCACCAGGTCGGCCGAGCGCGGCAGTGCCAGGGCGACGACCTGCTCGCGCCCGGCGCCCCGGTCGCGCAGCAGTCCGGCGAGCCGGGCCACCCGGTCGGCCAGTTCGCGGTAGGTCAGCCGCTCCTCCCCCGCCACCAGGGCGATCGCCTCGGGGTGGGCCGCCGCCTGTTCGCGGAACAGCTCCGAAATGGTGGGTCCGGGCGGCTCGGGGGCGCGCCGGCTTTCGGCGGGCGCCAGTTCGGGGACGGCGGCCCGCTCGCGTTCCGCGAAGGTGTCCAGCGTTGCGATCGCCCGGTCGGGCCGGGCGGTGAAGGCGGCCAGGAGGCCGAGCAGCCGGTCGTGGTGCCCGCTCAGCCGCTCGGCCGAGTGGAGCGCCGGGTTGCCGTCCAGGTCCACCGTGGTGGCCCGGCCGTCCGCGTCGTCGCGGAAGCTGATGGTGAGGTCGTCGATCGGCCCGGGGGCGAGGGGGTGCACCCTGGCCCGCAGCTGCGCGAAGCGCAGCGAGGGGCTGACGAGGCCGACGTTGACCAGCGGCCCGGTGAGCCGGTCGGTGGCTCCCAGCCGCAGCTCACGCCGGAGCTCCTCACCGCGCAGCCTGCTGTACGGACGCACCTCGCGCAGCCTGCGGGCGACCTGGGCGACCAGCTGCGCGCCGCTCATCCCGGGGTCGACGGTGAGCGGCAGCGGCAGCACGTTGACGGTGTCGGCGGGCACCCGGGCGGCGACCGAACCGAACCGCCCGGCGAACGGCAGCCCGAGGGTGAGGTCGGTCCGTCCGGTGACCCGGTGCAGGTAGGCGGCCACCACGGCGAGTTGGATCTCGGCCCGGGGGGCCCGCAGGCCGGCGCCGGCGCGGGCCAGCGCCTCCTGGGCGGCGGGCGGCAGGGCGGCGCGGACGGTCACCGGGGTGGCGCTCGGCGGCGCGCTGCCGGCGGCCAGGGTCACCGGGGCGGGCAGCCCGGCCAGCCGCTCGCGCCAGAAGGCGCGGTCGCGCTCGGGCTGCGCGGAGCGGCGGTACTCGTCCTCCTCGGCGAGGAGTTCGGTGAGCGGGGCGAAGCGCTCGGGGGGCTGGAGGCCGCCCTCCGGGGCCGAGTAGAGCTCGGCCAGGCGGTGTTGGAGCAGGCCGAATCCGTAGGCGTCCAGGGATATGTGATGGCATTTCAGGTACCACAGGTGGTGCTCCGGGCCCAGCCGGATCAGGGCGGTGCCGAACAGCGGCCCGGTGGCGAGGTCGATCGGCCGGGTCAGGTCGGCGCGCATCCAGGCCAGTGCGGCGGCGTGGGGTTCGGGCTCCGCCGTCAGGTCCACCCGCACCGACGCCGCCCCGTGGGCCCGGGGGGCGCCGAGGACGGCCACCGGCAGGGCGTCGGCGCCCGATTCGGCGAAGCGCAGCCAGAGCGTCTGCGCCTGCGCCAGGGTCTTGCGCAGCGCCTCGGCGAACCGCCGCTCGTCGAGCGGGCCGGCCAGCTCGACGTATTCGGCGCACAGGTACGCCGGGCTGGCCGGGTCGCGCTGCTGCGCGTACCAGATGCCGGCCTGCGCGCCGGTGAGCGACTGCGGCTCCGCCTCCGGCGGGCCTGCCTCCGGTGCGGCCGCGCGGCCCGGCGGGGCGGTGCCGGCCGGGGGCCGCGGGCGGCTCCGCGGCGCGGAGGTGGACCGGTGCGCGGGGTCGGTCGGGCTCATCGGTCGGCCTCCAGGGTCTGGTCGCCGATGGCGGGTTCGTGCCGGGCGCGGAAGGGGCAGGAGGGCACGGTTCCGTCCGGGGTGTCCGGCAGGAAGTACTGCCGCCATTCGAGGTTGCCCTCCTCCCCGTGGTTGCCGAGTTCGGGGGCGGGTTCGAGACCGTCGAAGCGGCGGATCCGGTTGCGGATCACGGTGCGGGCCCGGGCACCCCTGGGGGTGTCGGGCTCCAGCCCCTCGAACACCCAGCGGGGCTGGAAGGTGATCATGAAACCCGGCGCGTGCCGGCTGTGCCGGGTGAGGTGGGCCGGGGTGTTGCAGACCACGAAGATCTGGGTGCCGGCGAAGCTGAACTCCCACCAGAGCGATTCCGGGTCGGTGGGCACCTCGGCCGGCCAGGGCTGGGAGTCCTTCTCGTGCAGGAACTGGAGCACGGCCCAGAAGCGCTCGAAGTAGGCCTCCAGGGAGAGCACTTGCTCCTCCGGGCGGAACAGCACCACGAGCGAGGTGTCCTTGCCCAGCTCCTGGTAGCAGTCCAGGTAGTCGTGCAGGATGTCCACCAGCGGGCCCCAGGTGCCGTCGTCGTGGACGCTCTCCAGGTAGCCGAACCGCAGGGCGTTCTTCTTGGCGGCGGAGACCGCGAAGGTGCAGGGGAAGGGCCGGCCGGGGTCGAGCAGCGTCGCCAGCAGGCCGCGGGCGACCGGCGGCCCCCACACCGGCGTGCTGCCGATCGTGCAGGAGGCCAGCGCCTGTTGACTGAGCGCACCGGCGGGACCGCCGGGGGGATCAAGGGGGGTCACTGCGAGAACTCCATCCCGGGACGGCCGGGCGCGCGACGGCGCCCGGGGTCCTCGTTCGGCGTAGGGCGGCAGGACGGCTTCGACGTCTTTCACCCGGGCTTCAGGGCCTCGGGACTTCATCCGGCGATCCGTCAGAACTGCTGGTACATCGCCTCGGGGATGATCGGCTGGTGGTAGGTGCACTCCCCGGACAGGACGGTCGAGCCGTGCAGGCGGGAGACCGGGATCAACACCTTGTCCCCCTCCCCGAACGCGATCTTGTGCGTGACGTTGTTCCAGAAGTGCATCTGGCCGCGCTCCACCATCACCAGCCGGTGCTCGTTGTGCACATGGGTGGTGGAGGTCTCCTCATGGCTCTCCACGAAGGTGTCCAGGTCGACCTCGACGCCGCTCTCGGCGATGTGACGACTGATCCGCTCGGCCTTCTCCCGGTGCAGCTCGATGCTGTCCGCCCACGCCAACTGGTCGGCCAGATCGCCGTCCCAGAGCCCGGCGAACCACCGGGCGTCCGCGAAGCCCCGGTGGAACCGGTGCACCGCCTCGGGGCCGAAGGCGGCCGCCAGCGGGGTCAGCACGCTGTCGAGCCGGGCGTCGAGGCCGTCCGGGGTCAGCGTGCCGAGGGTGTCGAACAGGCCGGTGCGCAGGCCGAGTCCGTCCTCCAGGACCGCCGCGAAGCGGGGCCCGTCCGCCGCCTCGTCGATCTGCTGGTGCACCAGGGCGCCGAGGAACTCCGGATACTTCTCCCGGTCGCCGGACAGGTGGTGCAGCAGGTTGCCGCGGCCCAGCGAGGTCCCCAGGTACAGCTGCCAGTAGGCCGCGGCGGTGGGCTTCAACCCGGCTCCCGCCAGCAGGTCCCGGTAATCCTGGTGCGCCGCCGCCCAGTTGCGGTACTCGTCGAGCAGCAGCGGGCGGGCTCCCGGGTGCGCGGCGTCGTACTCGCCGAGCGCGGCACGGCCCGCGGCGGCGCGGGCGGCCGGCAGGTAGGCGCTCAGCTGGAGCAGCATGAAGGTCGCGGCGGCCCTGCGGTCCGTGGTGGCGGCGGCCACCGTGAAGGCCCGCCCCGGTTCGGCGAGCCGGTTCTCGTGGTACGCGCGGATCTCGCGCCGCAGGGCCTGCGGGTCGGCGCTGTCGAGCGGCTTGTACTCGCCGTCCAGCAGGCTGAACAGGTGGCGTTCGAGGATCGGCCCGGCCAGTGCGCCGAGCGCCCGGTTGCGCGCGCTGTAGAAGGCGGCGCCGTCGTCGGCGGCGGCCCGGCCGGGCACCGGCGGGAGGTAGAGCAGGCCCGCGTCGTACACGTTGCGGAGCATCCGGTGGCCGAGCAGCGCGCTCAGCTTGAGCGCCTTGGCCGCCGGCATCGGCTTGCCGTAGTCGAGCCAGGCGAGGTCGTCGGGCCGGACGGGGCGCCGGTAGGGGTTCTCCTCCGTGGTCAGTTCCTCCCACTCGGCGGCCCGGAAGGCGGTGTTGGCGGCGAACGCCTTCACGATCCCGTTCGGGTCGCCCGGGTCGAGCAGGGGGAGAAGGTCGGCAGGGTCCAGGGGCATGGCGTTCCTCCGGAGGGGGGCAGGCTGGGAGGGTTCGGGTCGAGGCGTGCGGCGCTCCGCCCCCGACCCGAATCTTAGGTAAGCCTTGCCTTAGTTTGACGACCCGTCAAGCGTTCTCCTGAGGACCACGTGTTCCATTTCCGGCCACCCGGAGGCGGTTCGGGGGCATGCCGACGGACCGCGCCCGGAGTCGGGGCGCGGTCCGTCGACGAAGCACCGGAGGCGCGGCTGCCGCAGCGGCAGCCGCCCTGTCAGTGCAGGGACTTGGCCAGGGCCGGCAGGATCTGCTCCGCCGACCACGGGATGCTCAGCACGCTGGGCGCACTGCTGGCCTGGGCCAGCGTGCGGTTCACCGGCAGGTAGGCGCCGGAGGCGACCGCGGGCAGACCCTTGAAGACCGGGTTGGACTCCAACTGCTGCTGGTTCTCCGGAGTGCTGTACCAGACGAGCAGCGCCTGCGAGGTGAGCGAGCCCAGGTGCTCCATGCTGAGCGCGTTCGAGAAGCTGTTCAGTTTGGGCGCCCCGGTCGCCACCGGGTCGAGGACCAGACCCGCCCGCTCCAGCACCCTCGTCCGCTCGTCGGTGTAGAGCACCACCCGGCCGTTGCTCGGCTGCGGAAAGGCGTAGAGGAAGCTCTTGCCCTTCAACTGCGGGTACGTGGCGGCGTCCCGGGTGAGGCTCTGGTCGACCGCGGCGATCGCCTGGGCGGCCTCCTTGCCGCGCCCGAGGGCCTTGCCGATCAGTTCGGTCTGCTCCTCCCACGGCGTCCCGTAGGCGGTTCGGCCGCTCAGGTAGCCCACGGTGGGCGCGATCTGCGAGAGCTTGCCGTAGTCCGCCGAGGTCAGGCCGGACTGCACGGCGAGGATCAGGTCGGGGTGCAGGGCGGCGACCTTCTCGATCGGGTAGCCGTCCGTGGTGTCCAGGACCTGGGGCCTGGCGTCACCGAGGGCCTGCTCGGCCCAGGGCCCCACCCCGTTCTTGAATCCGTCCTCGGTCTTGACGATCGCCACCGGCTTGACCCCCAGAGCCAGCGCCGCGTCCTGGTCGCTCCACCCCAGGGCCACCACGCGCCGGGGCGCCCTGGGGATGGTGGCGGTGCCGAACTGGGTCTGGACGGTGACCGGGAAGGCGCCCGGGTCGGCCTGCGAGGCGGACCCGGCATCGCCGCCGCTTCCGGCGGCACCGCCGCCACAGGCGGTCAGCGCGAGGGCCAGGGCTCCGCCGACGGCGCCCAGTGCGGCGCGCTGCGGGATTCGGATCGGACGAGTCATGGCAAAGCCCTCTCTCTCGGCGTCGGCTCGCGCCACGATGCTCGGGCCCGTTCATTGCCGCACTCCTAAGGGCAGGCTAACCTAACTCTTCGTGCCTCGGACTAGCTCCCCCCCAACTGGCCTCCCCACCAGGGTCATTGCACCCCAGAAGACGGTACGGCGCCGCTCGGCGGCCGCCCGGGCCGGCGGCCTGGCGGTGTGCGCGACCGTCCTCGCCCTGACGGTCCTGCTCTCACTCGCGGTGGGGACCAAGTCCATCCCGCTCCACACCGCCTTCGACGCGCTCTTCCACTTCACCGGCGGGCAGGACCAGCTGGTCGTCCTGCACGAACGGCTGCCGCGGACCGAACTCGGCCTGGTGGTCGGCGCGGCCCTCGGCCTGGCCGGGGCGCTGATGCAGGCCCTGACCCGCAACCCGCTGGCCGATCCGGGCCTCCTCGGAGTCAACTCCGGCGCCTCGGCGGCGATCGCCGTCGGGATCGGCTTCATCGGCCTGCGCTCCCCGCTCGGCTACGTCTGGTTCGCCTTCGCCGGTGCCGCCACCGTCTCCGTGCTGGTCTACCTGCTGGGCTCGATCGGCCGGTCCGGGGCGACCCCGGTACGCCTGGCCCTGGCCGGCACCGCGGTGACCGCCGCGCTCACCGCCTTCACCTCGGCCGTCCTGCTGCTGCGCCCCGCGACCTTCGACCAGTTCCGCTACTGGAACGTGGGCTCGGTGGTCGGCCGCGGCACGGACGTCCTGATCCAACTGCTGCCGTTCATCGCCGTGGGCGCCGTTCTCGCGCTGGCGCTGGGCCGCCCGCTGAACGCCCTCGCCCTGGGCGAGGAGGCCGGCCGCGCGCTCGGCGCACACCCGACCCGCACCCGGCTGGTGGCCATGGCGGCGATCACCCTGCTGTGCGGGGCGGCCACCGCGGCGGTCGGGCCGATCGGATTCATCGGGCTGGCCGTCCCGCACCTGGCGCGTTTCCTCACCGGCCCCGACCAGCGCTGGGTGCTGCCCTTCTCGGCACTGCTGGCACCGATCCTGCTGATCGGCGCCGACGTACTGGGCCGGGTGGTCACCAGGCCCAACGAGATCGAAGTGGGCCTGGTCACCGCCTTCCTGGGCGCACCGGCCTTCATCGCGCTGGCCCGCGGCGGACGGGTGGCCCGGCTGTGAACCTCCTCCGGACCGTGCCACCGCGCACGCCGCGGCCGCCGGCCGGGCCGGCCTTCCGGGTGCTGCGCCTGGGCGAGCGGGTCTCGTTGCGGGTGCGCCCGCGGGCCGCCGCGGTCTGCGCCGCGCTGCTGACCGCCGTGCTCGTGACCGCCGTCGTGACCCTCACCACCGGCGACTACCCGATCCCGGTCCCCGACGTGCTCAAGGCCCTGACCGGCGGGGGCGATCCGGGCACCCGCTTCGTGGTCGACTCGTTGCGGCTGCCCCGGCTCACCACCGGCATCCTGGTCGGGGCCGCGCTCGGCGCCTCCGGCGCCGTCTTCCAGGGCGTCACCCGCAACCCGCTGGGCAGCCCCGACGTGATCGGCTTCGGCACCGGAGCCGCCTCCGGCGCGGTCACGGTCCTGGTCCTGGCGCACGGCGGTCCCGGCGAGGTCGCGCTCGGCGCCCTGGCCGGCGGCCTGGCCATCGCCACCGCCGTCTACCTGCTGGCCCTGCGCGGCCGCACCGTCCAGGGGTTCAGGCTGGTGCTGATCGGCATCGGCGTCACCGGCATGCTGACCGCGTTCAACCAGTGGATGCTCACCCGGGCCTCGCTCAACGACGCGCTGACCGCCCAGATCTGGCTGACCGGCAGTCTCAACAGCCGCGGCTGGCAGCAGGCCGGTCCGCTGACGCTGGCCCTGCTCGCGCTGCTTCCCCCGCTGCTGCTGCTCAGCCCGCGGGCCGACCAACTGGAGCTGGGCGACGAGTCGGCGCACACCCTCGGCCTGCGGGTCGAACGCACCCGGCTGACCCTGATGGTGCTCGCGGTCGGTCTGGTGGCCGCGGCCACCGCCGCCGCCGGACCGGTCGGCTTCGTGGCGCTGGCCGCACCGCAGATCTCCCGCCGGCTGACCCGCTCCCCGGGCGCCGGCTTCGGGCCCGCCGCGCTGACCGGCGCCCTGCTCGTCCCGCTGAGCGATCTCGCCGCCCAGCACGCGCTGAGCAGCGAGCTCCCGGTGGGCGTGGCCACCGGCGCCCTCGGCGGGGTCTACCTGGCCTTCCTGCTGGCCGCGCAGTGGCGGGCGGCCCGCTGACGGCGCCGCGCCCGACAGCCGCCCGCACCAGTCAACACGAACGAACGATGGGAGGGCCCCGTGCCCCAGGACGAGCGAACCCGGTCGGTGGCGGGCCCCTCAGGGCCTGTCCGCCTGGCCACCGAACAGGACGTACGACGGTGGGTCTTCCACCGCCAACGGCGCTGGATCGCCGGGGCGATGGCCTTCACGGCGCTCCACCAGGCGGCCGAGGCCGCGGTCCCGGTCCTGGTCGGCGCCGTGGTCGACCACGCGATCGACGGCGGCGCCCCGGTCGACCTGGTGCGCTGGATCGCGCTGCTGGCCCTGCTGTTCCTGGTGCTCAGCGGCGCGATGCGGCTGGCGGGACGGTGCAACCGGCACGCGAGCCAGGACGCCGCGCACGAACTCCGGTTGGCCGCGGTGACCAGGATCCTGGACCCTCGCGGATTCGCCGCCCGGACGGGCAGTTCCGGCACCCTGCTGAGCACCGCGACGGCCGACGCGCTGCGGATCGGCCTGGGCAACCGCGCCTGGGCGATCGGCGCGGGCGCCGTCGCCGCGCTGGCCTTCGGCGCGACGGCGCTGCTGCTGACGTCCGTCCCGCTGGGCCTGCTGGTCCTGGTCGGCCTGGTGCCGCTGCTGGCCGGCACCCGGCTGCTGGCCAGGCCGCTGACCGCGCGCGGCAGCGCCGAACAGGCCGAGGTCGCGCGCGCCACCGGGACGGCGGCCGACCTGGTCAGGGGCCTGCGGGTGGTCAAGGGGCTGGGCGCGGAGGACGCCGCACTGCGCAGGTACCGGGTGGCCAGCGGCGCCTCGTTGGCCGCCACCGTGCGCGCCGCCCGCTGGGACGCCGGGTACCAGGGCCTCACGCTGCTGCTCAACGGCTGCTTCCTGGCCGTGGTGGCCTGGGCCGGGGCCAGGCTGGCCGTCGAAGGGTCCATCTCGGTGGGCGAGTTCGTCGCCTCGGTCGGACTGGCCCAGTTCCTGGTCGGCCCCAGCACCCGGTTCGGCATGGCGATGGGCCTGCGGGCCAGGGCGCGCGGTTCGGCCGCCCGCATGGCCGCGCTGCTGGCGGAGCCGTACGCGGTGCTCGGCGGCGAGCGCGAGGCGGCCCGGCCGGTGCGCGGCGGGCTGGTCCTGGCCGGGCTCGGCGCGGGAGCGTTGCGCGCGGTGGACCTGACCGTCCACCCGGGCACGACCGTGGGCGTGGTGACCCCCGACCCGGCGGTCGCCGCCGCCCTGCTCGACGTCCTCGCGCTGCGGTGTCCCCCCGAGCGCGGGCGGGTCGAGCTGGACGGCGTCCCACTCGCCGAGCTGCGACTGGCCGCGGCCCGCGGCACGCTGCTGGTCGCCGACCACGAGGCCGACCTGTTCGACCTGACCGTCGCCGAGAACGTGCGCGGCCCGGCCGACGCCCCCGCCGACCCGGCGCTGGTCGCGCGGGCGATGGCGGCGGCCGACGCCGACCAGGTGCTCCGCGTGCTCCCGCACGGTGCGCACGGCCGGATCGGCGAGCGCGGCCGGGCCCTGTCCGGCGGCCAGCGCCAGCGGGTGGCCCTGGCCCGGGCGCTGGCCGCCGACCCGGCGGTGCTGGTGCTGCACGAGCCGACCACCGCCGTGGACGCGGCCACCGAGGCGAAGATCGCCGACGGCCTGCGCACGATGCGCACGGGCCGCACCACCCTGCTCGTGACCACCAGCCCGATCCTGCTCCGGGGCTGCGACCGGGTGGTGTTCCTGGACCACGGCTCGGTCCGGGCCGCCGGCACCCACCGTGAACTGACCACCGACCAGCCCTCCTACCGCGCGGCGGTGATGTCGTGACCCAGCTGCTGACCGACCCCCGGGGCGGGGCCACCCCACCCGACGCACCGGAACCGCTGCCCACCGCCGGCGCCGCCGAGACCCGCGCGGAGATCGCGGGCCGGCTGCTGCGCCACCCCTGGCAGTCCGCGGCCGCCCTGTTCCTGGTCGTGGCCGGGGTCGTGGCCGGCCTCGTGGTGCCGCGCGCGCTGGGGCACCTCGTGGACCTGGTCGTGGCCGGCGGCCACCGGACCTCGGCCGTCACCGGACCGGCCCTGCTGATCGCGGCGGCCTGCCTGGCCCAGGCGCTCTTCGCCGGCTGGGGCCGGGCGCTGGTGGCCCGCCGCGGCGAGGAGGTCCTGGCCGGCCTCCGGGAGAGCGCGCTGGGCAGCGCGCTCTCCACCGGGCTGGCCCGGCTGGAACGCTCCGGCAGCGGCGACCTGGTGGCTCGGGTCAGCGGCGACGTCACCGTGCTGGGCGAGGCCGTCCGCACCCTGGTGCCGCAGCTCATCGGCGCGGTGCTGGAGATCGGTCTGACCCTGGCCGCCCTGCTCCTGCTGGACTGGCGGCTGGCGCTGGCCGCGCTGGCCGCCGTACCGCTCCAGGTGTACGCCGTACGGTGGCTGCGCCGGCGCTCCGGCCCGGTCCGGCGCCAGGAACGGATCGCCCAGGGCGAGCAGGCGCAGCAGATCCTGGAGTCGGTGAACGGCGTCCACACCGTACGGGCGTTCGGCCTGGGCCCGCAGCAACTGGCGTCCGTCGAGCAGCGCTCCAGCGCCGCCCGCGACCTCGCGCTGCGCTCCACGCACATCGGGACGCGTTTCTTCGGCAAGCTCAACGGTGCCGAGCTGACCGGGCTGACGGGCCTGCTCGTCGTCGGGTACCTGTTGGTCCGCTCGGGCACCATCGAGGTCGGCACGGCCAGCGCCGCCGCGCTCTACTTCCTGCGGCTGTTCGACCCGATCAACGGCCTGCTGTCGACCGTCGACGAGGTGCAGTCGGCCGCCGCGGCCGCCGACCGGGTGGTCGGGCTGGCCCGGCTGCCGCAGGCCAGGGCCTCGGAGCCGCAGGCACCCGGGGCCACGGCCGCACCGCGGCCCCGGGGCCGCGGTGCGGCCGTGGAGCTGCGTGCGGTGGGCCACGCCTACCTCCCGGGCCACCGGGTGCTGCGGGAGCTGGAGTTGACCCTGGCCGCGGGCGAGCGGGTGGCCGTGGTCGGCACCACCGGGGCCGGCAAGAGCACGCTGGCCCGGCTGGTGGCGGGCGTCTACCCGCCCTCCGAAGGGCGGATACTCTTCGACGGCCGCCCGGCCGACGAACTGACGTCCGGCGAGATGCGGCGGATGGTCGCCCTGGTCAACCAGGAGACCCACGTGTTCGCCGGGACGCTGGCCGATGACCTCCGGCTCGCCCGCCCGGACGCCGGGGACGAGGAGCTGCGCGCCGCGCTCAGCACGGTCGAGGCCTGGGACTGGGCGGCGGCCCTGCCGCAGGGGCTGGCCACCGTGGTCGGCCAGGGCGGCGCCCAGCTCACCCCGATCCAGGCCCAGCAGCTGGCGCTGGCCCGGCTGGTCCTGGCCGATCCCCCGGTCGCCGTGCTGGACGAGGCGACGGCGGAGGCGGGCAGCGCCGGCTCACGGATCCTGGAGGCCGCCGCCGAGCGGGCGCTGGCCGGGCGCACCGCACTGGTGGTCGCCCACCGGCTGACCCAGTCGGTGCGCGCCGACCGGGTCCTGGTCCTGGAGGACGGCCTGCTGGTCGAACAGGGCGGCCACGACCAGCTGGTGGCGGCCGGCGGCCGGTACGCGCAGCTGTGGGCGGCCTGGATCGGCGCACGCGACTGACGGGGTCCGTCGTCGCGGAGGCCGTGGCGGCCGGCCCGGCCGCCACGGCGGCGCCCCGCCCCGCTCCGGGAGGTTCAGTCCAGGAGCTTCGCCAGGACGCGGTCGAGCGCCTGGATGTCCTCCGGGGGCAGGGCGAGCAGGTCGTCGGGCGGGGTGGTGAGGATCCTGACGGCGAGGGCGGCCTTCGCTTGGCCCTCCTCGGTCAGATGGACCAGCTTGGACCGGCGGTCGGCGGGATTGGTGACGCGTTCGGCGAGGCCGCGCCGCACCAGGTCGTCGACGATGACGGTGGTGTAGGGCGGGTCGCTGCCCAGCCTCTCGGCCAGGTCCCGCAGGGTGATCGGGTCGGCGCCGAGGCGGCGCAGCGCCCTGACCCGGCTGAAGCTCATGCCGAGGGCTTCGGCGACGGCCTTGCGGCGGTCGTAGCGCTCCAGGACGAGCGCGTTCAGCCCCTGCCAGACCCTGGTCGCCGTCCTGGTGGCGGCCTCGTCGCCCTCGTGGTGCTCGCCGGTGTGCGGGCGGTCCATCAGGTGTTCACCGTCTCCTTCGTCTCCCTGGTCTCCGGCGCCTCCGGTGTCCCAGGCGTCTCCGGCGTCTCCGGCGTCTCCTCGGCGGCGAGCCGCTCCGCCGTGCGCAGGGCCGTCTCCCGGGCCCAGCGGCCGGAAGTGAGCGTACCGGTGACCAGCACGGCGGCGCCGCAGCCGGCGATGATCCACCACGCCGTCCGCCCGGCGTCGGTGAAGGCCGCGGTGTGCGCGTACGCGCCGCCCGCCATCAGGGCGCCGACGACGGCCACGCCGAGGGACTGGCCGATCTGCCGGCTGGTGGAGGCCACCGCGGCCGCGACGCCGGCCTGCGAACGGGGCATGCCCGAAACGGCGGTGTTGGTGATCGGCGCGTTGACCAGGCCGAAGCCGGTGCCGAAGAGCAGGTACGCGACGACCAGCACGGCCGTCGGAAGGTGGTCGGAGTAGGTGAGCGCCTGGAGCACGGCGCTCGCACACAGGGCCGCCCCGGCGAGGAGCAGGGGGACGCGCGGCCCCCGGGAGGCGACCATGCGGCCGGACACCGGTGCGGTCAGCAGCGCCATCACCGCCATCGGCAGCATGAACAGTCCGGCGTGCAGCGGCGTGAGCCCGCGCACATTCTGCAGGTACAGGGAGCTGACGAACAGGAACCCGCCCAGGGAGGCGAAGGCGGCGACCGCGATCACGGTGGCGCCCGCGAACGGTGCGGAGCGGAAGAAGCGCAGCTCGATCAGCGGGTCGGTGCGCCTGGGCTCGTACCACAGCAGGCCCAGCAGCGCGCCCAGCGCCGCCACCGCGCAGCCGATGACGAGCGGCGAGGTCCAGCCGCGCTCCGGCGACTCGATGATCGCGTACGTGAGCGTGGTGAGCAGGACGATGACGAGCACCTGGCCGACCGGGTCCACCCGGCGGGGCCGCGGTGCCCGCGATTCCGGCACGTACCTGCGGGTCAGGAACAGCGCGGCCAGGCCGATCGGCACGTTGATCCAGAAGACGGCCCGCCAGCCGGCCGACTCGACCAGGGCACCGCCGACGATCGGCCCGGCGGCCATGCTGATGCCCACGACGCCGCTCCACACGCCGATGGCGCGGGCACGCTGCCGGGAGTCGGTGAAGGTGTTGCTGATGATCGACATGGCGACGGGGTTCAGCATCGATCCGCCGACCGCCTGGAGCATCCGTGCGACGACGAGCCAGCCGAGCCCGGGGGCCAGGCTGCACAGCAGCGAGGCCGCGGTGAAGACCACCAGCCCGATCTGGAAGACCCGGCGGCGGCCCACCCGGTCGGCGGTCGAGCCGGAGAGCATCAGCAGGCTGGCCAGCACCAGCGTGTAGGCGTCGACCGTCCACTGCAGCCCGGACACCGAGGTGTGCAGGTCGCGCTGGATGGCGGGCAGGGCGACGTTCAGGATCGTGTTGTCGAGGCTGACGATCAGCAGGCTCATGCAGCAGATGGCGAGCACGAGCCAGGGCCGTCGTGGGGCGGCGTCCGGCATGGTGGGGGCTCCACAAGTATTTGTATGATTGCAATCATTGTGAGCATATAACTAAATCGCCGAACAGCCCAGCCCTCGCAGCCCGGCCCAGCCCGCGGGCCGCTCCCGTCACGGCCGGGGAGCCGGCTCCGGCGGCCAGGCGCCGGCGGTCAGGACGCCGGTGGCGTAGGCGCGGGCGACCAGCGCGGTGCGGTTGGGCAGCTGCCAGCGGCGGGTGAGCCGGGCGAGGTGGTAGTTGACGCCGTCCGGGGTGAGGCCGATCTCCCGGCCGATCTGGGCGGTAGTGGCGCCGCGCGCGGCGGCGGCGAGGATCCGGGCCTCGATCGGGCTCACCTCGGGGCGGGGTGCGGCCGGCGGGGCGGCGGGCCCGGTACGGACGGGCAGCGAGAGCAGCAGGTTCGGGGCCTCCTCCGGGGTGTCGCCGACCAGGGCGACGGTCATCTCGCCGCTCCGCTCGGTGCCGTCGGCGGCCGACCAGGAGACCGGCGCCGGGTACTGCGAGCGGCGGTGCAGGCGGACGGCCTCGGCGAGCGCCGGTATCGTGGCGCTGTCCCGGAGGGTGAAGAACTCCAGGATCTTCCGGTTGCGCAACTGCCCGGGCAGCAGGCCGAATTCGGCGGCCATCGCCCGGTTGACGATCATGATCCGGCCGCTGAACTCGCACACCGCCAGCGCCACCGGCACGTGGTCGAGCAACCGCAGCGTCCGGTTGCGCCAGATGACGGCGAGGTCCTGCCAGCTCTCCGCGGTCGACTCGCAGTCGGTCAGTCTCATGCCCGGCCCCTCCCGTGTACGGCTCCCGCGTGCTGCAGACCTGACGGTCCGTTGACAAGTCTTTCGCGACCGCCGCTACTGCACAAACATGTAGTCATCGGGCCCGGGTTCCCGCCCCGCTCGGGCGAGAGTGGAGGACGACGAGGTTTCTCCTGCCACGGAAGGCGACAACCCATGACCGAGACGATGACTCCGGCGGTGGCCGGGGCTGCGAATCCGGCTGGAGCCGGGCTCCCGGCCGAGACCCTGCTGCCCCGGCAGAACGCCGCCGGGGTGCCGCTGGTCGACATCTCGTCGGCGCCGCCGATCGCCGCTCCCGTGCTGCGCACCATGGAGCTGGCCCGGCGGCACGCCCCGGCCTTCGTCCAGCGCCTGCACGGGCGGGACACCCTGATCGTCACCGGCCTGGACCTGGCCGAGGAACTGGCCGACGAGGAGCGGTTCACCAAGTCGATCGGACCGGCCCTGGAGAACGTCCGCACGTTCACCGGGGACGGCCTGTTCACGGCGTACAACGCGGAGCCGAACTGGGCCAGGGCGCACGACATCCTGATGCCCGCCTTCGCGCTCGGCTCGATGCGCACCTACCACCCGGTGATGGTGCGGGTGGCCCGCCGCCTGATCGAGTCCTGGGACGGCAGGTCGGCTGCCGGACTGGTCGTCGACGTGCCCGGCGACATGACCCGGATGACCCTGGACACCATCGGGCTGGCCGGTTTCGGCTTCGACTTCGGCTCCTTCGACCGGGAGGAGCCGCACCCCTTCGTCGAGGCGATGGTCCGCTCCCTGGACTGGGCGATGAACAAGCTCCTGCGCGACCCGGAACTCGACCACAGCGAGCGCGACGAGTCCGCCCGGGGCGACGCCCGGTACCTGGCCTCGGTGGTGGACGAGGTGATCGCCGCCCGCGCGGGCAGCCCCGAACAGGGCCCGGCCGAGGACCTGCTGGGCCTGATGCTCGACGCCGTGCACCCCGCCGACGGCAGCAGACTGGACGCCGAGAACATCCGCAACCAGGTGATCACCTTCCTGATCGCCGGCCACGAGACCACCTCGGGCGCGCTCTCCTTCGCCCTGTACTACCTCGTCAAGCACCCCGCCGTGCTCCGCGAGGTCCAGCGCGAGGTGGACGCGCTCTGGGGCGACCAGGCCGACCCGGAGCCCTCGTACGAGGACGTCGGCCGGCTCCGGTACACCCGGCAGGTGCTCAACGAGGCGCTGCGGCTGTGGCCGACGGCCCCCGCGTTCAGCCGGGAGGCCCGCGCGGACACCCTGCTCGGCGGCCGGATCCCGGTCCGCGCCGGGGAGCCGGTCCTGGTGGCCACGATGATGCTGCACCGCGATCCCGTCTGGGGCGACAACCCGGAGCTGTTCGACCCCTCCCGCTTCGACCCCGAGCCGGAGGCGGCCCGCTCGCCGCACGCCTTCAAGCCCTTCGGCACCGGCGAACGCGCCTGCATCGGGCGGCAGTTCGCGCTGCACGAGGCAACCATGCTGCTCGGCATGCTGGTCCACCGCTACCGGCTGATCGACCACGCCGACTACCAGCTGACCATCAAGCAGACGCTCACCATCAAGCCCGACGACTTCACCCTCGCCCTCGCCCCGCGCACGCCCACGCCCCCGGCGGTGGTGGACGCGCCGGTCCGCGCCGCCGACCTGCCCGGGCGGGTCCGTCAGGGCACCGGCCTGCTGCTCCTGCACGGCTCCAACTACGGCGCCTGCCGCGAGTTCACCCGGCAGCTGGCCGACGCGGCGGCCGCACTCGGCTGCGACACCGCTGTCGCCCCGCTGGACGCGTACGCGGACGGGCTGCCCACCGACCGGCCGGTGGTGATCACCGCCGCCTCGTACAACGGCCAGCCGACGGACGACGCGGCGGAGTTCTTCCGCCGGCTCCGGGCGGCGACCGAGCAGACCGGACAGGCCGAACAGGCCGAACAGGCCGAGGGCGCCGCCGGGTTCGCGAAGGACGTCCGGTACGCGGTGCTCGGCATCGGCGACCGGACGTACGCCGCCACGTACCAGCGCGTGCCGACGCTGATCGACGAGGGCCTCGCCGCCCTCGGCGGCACCCGGCTGCTCGCCCGGGGCGCGGCCGACGCCTCCGGCGATCTGGCCGGGAAGGTGGCGGAGTTCACCACGGCGCTGAGCCGCGCCCTGCTGGAGCGGTACGGCGACGCCGCCGCACCCGTCGTCGCCCCCGCCACCGCCCCCGCCGAGGCCGCCGCCCTGGAGACGTACACCGTGACCGAGCTGGCCGGCGGTCCGCTGGACGCCCTGGCCGCGAAGCGCCGCGTGATCGGGCTGACCGTCACGGCGGTCGGCAGCCTCACCGACCCCGCCTACCCCCGGGTCAAGCGCCTGGTCCGGCTGGCCCTGCCGGAGGGCGTCGACTACCGCACCGCGGACCACGTCTCGGTGCTGCCGGCCAACGACCCGGCCCTGGTCGAGCGCGCCGCCAAGGTGTTCGGCGCCGACCCGGACACCCTGCTCGCCATCGTGGCGAACCGCCGCACCATCCTGGCCGTGGACCGGCCGCTGACGGTTCGCGAACTGCTGACCCACCACGTCGAGTTGCAGGACCGCCCGAACGCCGCCCAACGCGCGACGCTGGCCGACCTCAACCCCTGCCCGCCCGAGCAGGCCGCGCTGCGGGCGCTGCCCGAGGACGACCCGCGGACGCTGCTGGAGCTGGTCGAGGACCACCCGGCCCTGCGGGAGGTCCTGACCTGGCCGGTGCTGCTGGAACTGCTGCCGCCGATCCGGCCCCGGATGTACTCCATCTCCACCTCACCGACCAGCGCCCCGCGCCACGTGGACCTGATGGTCTCCGTGCTCGACGCCCCGGCCCGCTCCGGCCGGGGCACCTTCCGGGGCGTCGGCTCCGGCTACCTCGACCGGGTGGCCGTCGGGGACACCGTGCTGGCGCGCCTCCAGCCGTGCCGCGAGACGTTCCGGATCGGCCACCGCGCCCCGGTGATCATGATCGCGGCCGGCACCGGCCTGGCGCCGTTCCGCGGCGCGGTCGCCGACCGCCGCGCCCTGCTCGCCACCACCGCCGACAAGGCCACCGCCGAGGCCACCGACAGGGAGACCGAACTCGCCCCGGCCCTGCTCTACTTCGGCTGCGACGCACCCGACGCCGACTACCTGCACCGCGACGAACTGCTCGCCGCCGAGCAGGCCGGCGCCGTCTCGATGCGCCCGGTCTTCAGCGAACAGCCCGTCGACGGCCGGCGCTTCGTCCAGGACCGCATCGCCGCCGAGGGCGCGGAGGTCTGGAGCCTGCTCGCCGCCGGCGCCGAGGTCTACGTGTGCGGCGACGGCGCCCGGATGGCCCCGGGCGTCCGCGCCGCCTTCCGCGAGCTCTACCTGAGCCGGACCCCCGGCGCCGACGAGGGCCAGGCCCAGGCCTGGCTCCAGGGCCTGATCGACGAGCGCCGCTACGTCGAGGACGTCTACGCGGGCCGCTGAGCCGCCCGACCGGAGCCCGCCCGACCAGGAGGCCGGCCGCACCCACCCGGGGCGCGGTCGGCCTCCCGTCGCACACATATCTCCCAACTCCCTTTCCGTGCAAGCCTCGACACATTGTCGATCAAGGTGTTCTGATGTTCGCACCATACGTATGACTATCCGACCGAAACCTGACGGTGGGTCGGAGAAGCGGAGGAACGGTGCGGCCTGCTCGTGGCGTGGCTGTCCTGCTGGCAACGGGGGTCGTCGTGGCCCTCGGCCTGGGCACGGGAGGCCCCGACTCGAAGGGCAGACCGGCCACCGCCGACGCCGCCCCGGAGAGCACACCCGACCCGAGCGGCACACCCTCCGACAGCCCCAGCAGCCCCGCTGCCACCCCGACCCCCAGCGCCACGCCGACCTGGGACGGCCAGGTCAAGGTGCTCGGCGACGGCTCCACCTCCGACACCGGCCCGCAGCCCAGGCAACCCCGGCCCGAGAAGCTGAAGCCCGGCGAGAAGCCGCCGCAGTTCGTGGTGTTCTCCTGGGACGGGGCCCTGGAGGGCGACGACGAGCAGTTCTCGCGCTTCCGCAAGCTGGGCACGGAGAACAACGCCCAGATGACGTTCTTCCTGAGCGGCATGTACACCCTGCCCAAGTCCAAACGCACGCTCTACCACCCGCCGCAGCACGACGCCGGCGCCGCCGCCATCGACTTCGCCACCGACGCCCACATCAAGGACACCCTGGAGCAACTGCGCCTGGCCTGGCAGGACGGGAACGAGATCGGCACCCACTTCAACGGGCACTTCTGCGGCTCCAAGGGCGGCGGCGACTGGAGCACCGAGGAGTGGAAGAGCGAGCTCGACCAGGCGATCTCCTTCGTCACCAACTGGAAGACCAACACCGGCTTCAAGAACCTCCCGCCGCTGCCCTTCGACTACACCAAGGAGGCGGTCGGCGGCCGCGCCCCCTGCCTGGAGGGCCAGAAGAACCTGCTCGCGGCCGAGAAGGCGGCCGGCTTCCGGTACGACGCCAGCTCACCGGGCGAGTTCCAGGTCTGGCCCGGCAAGAAGGACGGCATCTGGAACTTCCCGCTCCAACTGCTGCCCTACCCGGGCAAATCGACCCAGGTCCTCTCGATGGACTTCAACTTCCTCGCCAACCAGTCCGGGGACAGCACCAAGGGCGATCCGAAGAAGTACGACGCGTGGGAGAAGGAGACCCGGAACGGCTACCTCAACGGCTTCGAACGGGTCTACAACGGCAGCCGGGCGCCGCTCTTCATCGGGAACCACTTCGAGAACTGGAACGGCGGCATCTACATGCAGGCCATCGAGGACGTGATGAAGAGCGTCTGCACCCGGGAGGGCGTCCGCTGCGTGTCCTTCCGCCAGGTCGCCGACTGGCTGGACGCCCAGGACCCCAAGGTCCTCGACCAGTTGCGCGCGCTGGACCCGGGGCAGCCGGCCGACTGGTCCCGTCTGGTCAAGTGACCCTGCCCGGGCGGCCGCGGGGCCGTGACACCACGCCCCGCGGCCGCCCGGCCCTACCGGCCGCCTCCCGGGCCGCCGGCCGCCTTCATGTACGAGGTCCAGATCCGGGTGGGCAGCGCGGAGTCCGGGGTGTCCGGGGCGGCGCCGCCCAGCCCCTCCAGTGAGAGCAGCTTCATGTCCTTCAGGTCCGCCCGGAAGACCGTGACGGCCGTGGACATTTGCGCGTCGTAGCCGACGAACCACCCCGCCGTACGGTCCGGGGTCGTCCCCGGCTTCCCCGCCAGGTCCGGCCCGGCCTCCGCCGCCGCCTTGGCGCTCCCGGTGCGGACCGCGCTCTTCAGCGCCGCGTCCACC
The DNA here is from genome assembly GCF_040304045.1 of Kitasatospora sp. NPDC094016. Classification (NCBI taxonomy): domain Bacteria; kingdom Bacillati; phylum Actinomycetota; class Actinomycetes; order Kitasatosporales; family Streptomycetaceae; genus Kitasatospora; species Kitasatospora sp. NPDC094016. The sequence continues at coordinate 163,483 of NZ_JBEOUK010000011.1, read as the reverse complement.
TCCCCCGCGACCTGCGGGGTCAGCGCCTGTACGGCGGTCGGCAGGCGCAGCGCGAGCGGCTCGCCGTTCCGGGTGATCCTCAGGACGGAGTACGGGTCCGTGCGGCTGCCGCCCGCGGCGAAGGCGGCGTAGGCGTCGGCGGTCCTGATCGCGCTCGGTGTGGAGTTCCCGACGCCGAAGGCCGGCACCAACTCCCCCATGCTGCCCGGGAGCAGGCCCAGATCGGCGGCGGTCTTCTGCACCCGGTCCAGGCCGACGTCCATGGCGAGCTGCATCATCGGCCCGTTGACGGACTGCTCCACCGCGCTCCTCAGGGTGACCGCCCCCCAGCTCCGCTTGCCGTCGTTGGCGGTCTTCGCTATTCGCCCGTTACGCCCCCAGTACGGCCCCTCCGGGGTCATCACGTTCACGCCGTCGTCGCCGTCGTAGGTGGTGGCGGGCGTCACCGGGGTGCGGCTGCCGCCCCGCTGGCGCTGGACGCCCTCGCTCAGGCCCGAGGCGTAGACCAGCGGGGTGAAGGCCGAACCGACCGGCACCGTGGAGGTGTTGGCGTTGTCGAAGCCCTGTTTCAGGTAGTCGGTTCCGCCGTAGAGCGCGACGATCCTCCCGTCCGGGGCCACCGAGGCGGCGCCGACCTTCAGTAACCGGTCGGCCTCACGGCTGTCGGGGTCGATCCCCTTGGTGGCGTCCCGCACCGCGGCGGCCAGCGCGGTGACCTTCGGCTTCTCGAAGGTGGTGAAGATCTGGTGGCCGCCGAGGTCGAACTGGGCCTGCGTGATGTCGCTGTGGCCCTCCACGTAGGTCCTGGCCATGTCCACCAGGTACCCGACCTGGCCGCTCAGCCCCGCCGCCTTCGGCTGGGTCCTGGGCTCGGGGAACACCGTGTACCCGGCGCGCTCGGCGGCGGAGAGCTTGCCGACCTTCACCATCCGGTCCAGGATCCAGGACCACCGCTCCTCGGCCCGCCGGTGGTTGTTCGCGCTGATCCCCGGATCGAACTGCCCGGCCCCCTTCAACAGGGCGGCGAGCAAGGCCCCTTCGCTCGGGTTGAGCTGCGAGACGTCCTTGCCGTAGTACGCCGCCGCGGCCCGTTCGATGCCGTAGCTGCCGCGCCCGAACCAACTGGTGTTCAGATAGCCGGCCAGGATGTCCGGTTTGCTCATCCGCCGGTCCAGTTTGATCGCGATGACGATCTCACTGAGCTTGCGCGAGAAGTCCTGACGCTGGTTCAGGTAGCTGTTCTTGACGTACTGCTGGGTGATGGTCGATCCGCCCTGGGTCTCACCGCCCGTGGCCATCTGGTAGACCGCGCGGCCGATGCCCGTGAAGGAGATCCCCGGGTCCGAGTAGAAGGTCTCGTTCTCGGCGGCCAGTACGGCCCACCGCACCGACTCCGGCACCCGGTCGAGCGGCACCTCCTGCCGGTTGGTCTCACCGATCCGCGCCATCTCGGTGCCGTCCGCCCAGAAGTACACGTTGTTCTGCTGGGTGGCGAAGGCGTTCAGGTCCTCCGGGACCTTGGTGGTGACGTAGAACCAGGCCAGCCACCCCGTCAGCACCGCCGCCCCGGCCCCCGCCACCAGGAGCAGCTGCCGCCAGGACGGGAGCCAGCGGCGGACTCCGCGCCGCCCTCTGCGCGGGTAGTCGATCCACCGCCGCCCTTCGGGCCTCTCCCCTCCGGGCTTCTCCTTCTCGGCCCCGCCACCTTGGTGAGCACGCACAGTCCGGTCTCCGATTCGCTCGTGGGCACAGACCCCCGAACTCAGACGCGATGAGGGTCGGACCACGGCACAACGGAATTGATGTGATCACGGTCATACCGCGCGGACCGGCGGTCGGCGCAGGCCCGCCGCCGATGGGTCACGAGAAGTTGGCTAGACAGGAATTGGCCGAAAACTCATGCGGCGTTCGCTGGGGGACCTCGTACGGCCTGGCCGCGGCACCTATGTTCGAACCTTCTTGGCACCCCATGTACCCCGAGAAGGAAGGACACCACGTGGCCTCCATCGACCGGCGCCGATTCCTCCAGCTGAGCGGCGCGTCCGCAGCCGCCGCAGGCCTCGGCGCGTTCCCGCCCGCGGTCAGCAAGGCCCTGGCACTGCCCGCGATCGGCCGGACCCGCTCGATCGAGGACGTCGAACACGTCGTCGTCCTGATGCAGGAGAACCGTTCCTTCGACCACTACTTCGGCACCCTGCGCGGCGTGCGCGGGTTCGACGACCCGCGCCCCACCCTGCTGCCCGACGGCCGGCCGAACTGGCACCAGCCCGCCGCCGCCGTGAAGACCGGCCGCTACCACGACCGCGGCCTGCCCGCCTCCGAGCAGGAGGTGCTGCCCTGGTACATCGACCCCAGGAACACCACCGAGTACCAGGCCGGCACCGACCACGGCTGGAGCAGCGGCCACCTCGCCTGGAACGAGGGGCGCCACGACCAGTGGGTGAACCAGAAGCAGGACGTCATGACGATGGGCCACCTCAAGCGCCAGGACCTGGCGTACCACTTCGCCCTGGCCGACGCCTTCACCCTCTGCGACTCGTACTTCTGCTCCGTCCACGCCGACACCGCGCCCAACCGCATCTACCTGTGGACGGGCACCAGCGACCCGCGCAACGTCTACGGCCGCAAGCCCAACGGCCCCGGCCTGGAGGAGCGCAACAACACCAACGGCTACACCTGGACCACCTACCCCGAGCGCCTGGAGAAGGCCGGCGTCAGCTGGAAGCTGTACCAGGGCGGCTCCGGCGAGCCGGGCACCCCCACGGACAACTACACCGACAACTCGCTGATGTTCTTCGAGCGGTACCAGGTCGCCGAGGGCGCGTCGGGCCCCCTGGTGGACAAGGGCGCCACCGACCACACGCTGAAGGAGTTCCGCGCCGACGTCCAGCAGGGCCGGCTGCCGCAGGTCTCCTGGATCGTCCCGCCGTACAAGTACAGCGAGCACCCGTCCGCGACGCCCACCGACGGCGCGTACTACATCAACCTCGTGCTGGACGCGCTCACCTCCAACCCCGAGGTCTGGGGCAGGACGGTCTTCCTCATCAACTACGACGAGAACGACGGCCTGTTCGACCACGTCGTCCCGCCGATGCCGCCGGTCGTCAGCGGCCCGGGAGGCCAGGGCATCGTCTCCGCCGACCTGAGGGCGAGCCTGCGCGACGAACTGCTCGACCTCGGCAAGCACCCGGGCGAGATGAGCCCGCTGGTCCCCGGCGCCGACCCGGGCGGCCTCCAGCCGATCGGCCTCGGCCCGCGCGTGCCGATGCTCGTCATCTCCCCGTGGTCGCGCGGCGGCTGGGTCTGCTCGGAGACCTTCGACCACACCTCCGTGCTGCGCTTCCTGGAGGCCCGGTTCGGCATCGAGGAGCCCAACATCAGCGCCTGGCGCCGGTCGGTCTGCGGCGACCTCACCTCGGCGCTCGACTTCTCCGGCGCCGACCCGCGGCCGGTCTCGATCCCGGTGCCCGCGCCGATCGCCTCCCAGGGCAAGCCGTACCAGGTACCGCTGCCCCAGCGGATGCCCACCCAGGAGCCCGGCGTCCGGCCGGCCCGCGCCCTCCCGTACGACCTGGTGGTCAACGAGGAGGAGACGGACACCCCCGGGCGGTTCCAACTGGATCTGGAGAACCGGGGCGAAGCGGGCGCCTGGCTCTACGTCTACGACCGGACCGCGCCGAAGGCCGCCCCCCGCCGCTACACCATCTCGGGCGGCGACACCCTCGGCGACTTCTGGCCGCACTCCGCCTCCGGCGACTACCACCTCGCCGCCCACGGCCCGAACGGGTCGGTGTACGAGTTCGAGGGCACCGCCCGGACCGAGCTGGTCGCGCTGTTCGACCCGCAGAAGTCCAAGGTGCGCGTCAAGATCACCAACAACGGGCCGACCACCCGGACGGTGACCGTCGCCAACGCCTACGTCAAGGGCTCGCAGCAGAGTCGCAGCCTCCGGCGCGGCGCCTCGGCCCAGTTCACCTTCGACATACGCCCCGACAGCCGCTGGTACGACATCACGGTCGCCGCCACCGACGGCCCGACCTTCCGCCGCCGCTGGGCCGGCCACCTGGAGAACGGCCGCCCCGGCACCAGCGACCCCGGCCCCCGCTGACCGTCGGCGCGGCCCTGACCGTCGGCGCGGCGCCCGACCGACGGCACAGCGCCTGAACCCGCTCGCCGCACCGGCGTCTCGTCCTACGCCGGTGCGGTGAGCCCCAGCGCCTGGCGGTACCAGGAGGCGGCGGCGGGCAGCCGGGCCAGCGGGCCGGGGCCGGGCGGGCAGGCGGCGAGGCGCCAGACGTCGTCCCCCCGGTACCAGTGGTCGCGGGCGATCAGCGAGAACTGCCGCTCGGAGACGCGGCCCGGGGTGGCGGCGAGCAGACGCCGGCATTCGTCCCACGAGGCCTCCGGGCCGTCCGGCCCGTCCACGCCGTCCACGCCGTCCGCGCCGTCCGCGCCGGGCAGGGCGGGCAGCAGGCCGAGGCCGGCCAGGGCGGCGAGCAGGTCGCCGGCCCGGACCGGGTCGGGGTGGCTCGCGTGCTGCACTCCGGGCGGGACGGCGTGGTCGTCCAGGGCGAGGGCGGTGATCAGCCGGGCCAGGTCGGCGCGGTCCACCACGGAGAGCCTGGCGTTCCCGCCCGCCCAGGGCACCGGCACCCGGCGGACCAGTTCGGCCAGCGCGGGCACCACCCAGCGGTCGCCCGTCCCGGTCACCAGGCCGGGCCGCAGCACGACGGCGCCGGCCGCCAGCGCGACGCGTTCGCCGAGCAGCCTGGTCCGGCTGGCCTCGGAGACCGGGGCGGCCGGCACCTCGTCGACCCCGATGCCGGAGTGCGGCCCCTCGCCGTACACCGCGGTCGTCGACAGGTGGACGATCCGTCGCACCCCGGCCCGGGCCGCGGCGGCCGTCACCGCCTCGGTGCCGCGCACGTTCACCGCCGCGCACTCCTCGGCGCCGCCGGAGACCCGGGCGGCCAGGTGGAGCAGGACGTCGGCACCCTCGCAGAGCGCGGCCAGCGCCGCCCCGTCGGCGAGGTCCCCCGGCACCCAGACGGCCGGGCCGCGCCCCTCCGGCACTGCGCGGGCCAGCGCCCGCACCCCCGCACCGCGGGCGGTCAGGGCGGCCAGCACCGCGGAGCCTATGAAGCCGGTCGCCCCGGTCAGCGCGACCGTGGTGCGCTCCGGGTACCGCCGTCCCGCCGCCATGCCGCCCCCTCGCCGTCCCGGCGTGTCCCGTGTCGCGGTCCCGGCGTGTCGCCGTCGACCGGCCGGTCAGTCTACCCAGCCGCCACCCGCCCGGCGGCCACCCGTACGGAGGGGGCGGGGCACGGCCCGAGGTAAGGCCCACCTAGGCTGTAGCCCAAGCAAAACGGGCGAACCGGACCCCCTCCAGGGGCCACGAGGACGGAAAGCAGGGCCCCCCGATGGGCGACGGAATGTCAGGCATGCACCACCACGGCGGGATGACCCAGCTAGGCCCGTTCACCTTGTCCAACGTCTGGACCTGGTCCCCCGACTGGGTGTTCCTGCTGGGCGGCCTGGCCGCCCTGGCCCTGTACGCGGCGGGCGTGGTCCGGCTCCAACGGCGCGGCGACCGCTGGCCGATCGGCCGGATGGTCGGCTGGGCGGCCGGTGTCGGCAGCCTGATCCTGGTCACCTGCACCGGGCTGAACGACTACGGCATGGTGCTGTTCAGCGCGCACATGATCCAGCACATGGTGCTGTCCATGCTGACGCCGATCCTGCTGCTGCTGGGCGCCCCGATCACGCTGGCGCTGCGCGCGCTGCGGCCGGCCGGCAAGGGCCGCCCGCGCGGGCCGCGCGAACTGCTGGTGGCGCTGCTGCACAGCCGGTACGTCCGGGTGATCTCGCACCCGGCCTTCACCATCCCGATGTTCATCGCAAGCCTGTACGGGGTCTACTTCACCCCGTTGTTCGACTTCCTGATGCAGTACCGCGCCGGGCACATCTTCATGATGGTGCACTTCCTCCTCACCGGTCTGGCCTTCTTCTGGCCGATCATGGGCGTGGACCCGGGCCCGCACCGTCCCGGCCATGTGATGCGGATCATCGAGCTGTTCATGGGCATGCCGTTCCACGCCTTCTTCGGCGTGGCCGTGATGATGGCCAGCCACCCGCTGGTCACCACCTTCACCGTGGAGGGCGCGCCACCGGGCACCGATCTCCTGGAGGACCAGAAGCTGGCCGGCGGCATCACCTGGGCGTTCGGCGAGATCCCGACCGCGATCGTGCTGATCGCGCTGGTGTACCAGTGGATGCGCTCCGAACAGCGGCAGGCCCGCCGCTCCGACCGCGCCGAGGAGCGCAGCGGCGACGCCGAGCTGGAGGCGTACAACGCCTATCTGGCCTCGCTGCACAAGCGCGGCCCGCGCCCGGCGGCCCCGGCCGCCCCGGCGGCCGCTGTCGCCCCCGTCACCCCGGCGGCCGACGCCGGCTGACCCCGCCGCCGCCCGCACCACGGAACCCCCGTCCCCTGGAAACCGCCCTGTGGAACGGGGGTTCCGCCGTACACGTTCGGACGGTATGCACGCTCTGCTGATCGTCGCCGTCCTGCTCGGCGGGTACGTCCTGCTCTGGCTGCTCGGCTTCCTCGGCTGCGCGCTGCGGCAGGCGCGCCGCCCCGCCCCCGTCGGGGCGGACTACCTGGTCGTCCTCGGCTCCGCCCTGGACGGCTGCGAGCCCGCCCCGCCGCTGGCGGCCCGGCTGGACGCCGCGCTGGAACGTTTTGCCGCCGAGGAGGCCGCCGGGCACGCGCCGCTGTTCCTGGTCACCGGCGGGAAGGGCCCGCACGAGGAGTGCACCGAGGCCGCCGCGATGGCCCGTTACCTGACCGCCCGGGGCGTCCCGGCCGACCGGATCCGGCGCGAGGAACGGGCCGTGAACACCGTCGAGAACCTGCGCTTCAGCGCGGCGCTGATGGCCGCCGAACGGCCCGGCTACCGGTGCACGGTCGTCACCAGCGGCTTCCACACCGCCCGCACCGCGCTCGCCGCCCGCCGGGCCGGCGCCCCCGGCCGGGTGGTCGGCGCGGACGGACTGCTCGCCCACGGCCCGTACGCACTGCTGCGGGAGGCGGTCGGCACGGCCCTCGCGTACCCGCGCGCCAACGCCGCCGCCCTCCTGCTCCTCGCGGGCACCGGAGCCTTCCTCGCCTGAGCGGTCGTGCCGGGCCCCCGAACGCGGGGAGGCTCCCGGGTCCGGTACGGACCAGGGAGCCTCCCGGTGCTTCGACTCTCCTGGGATCAGGCGAGGTTGGCGAGCGCCTCGTTGAAGGTCTTGGACGGGCGCATCACCGCCGCGGCCTTGGCCGGGTCCGGCTGGTAGTAGCCGCCGAGGTCGACCGGCGAGCCCTGCACGGCGTTGAGCTCGTCGACGATGGTCGTCTCCTGCTCGCCGAGCGCCTTGGCCAGGCCCTCGAACGCCTGGGCCAGCTCGGCGTCGGCGGTCTGCTGGGCCAGCTCCTGGGCCCAGTACAGGGCCAGGTAGAAGTGGCTGCCGCGGTTGTCGATGCCGCCGAGGCGGCGGCTCGGCGACTTGTCCTCGTTGAGGAAGGTGCCGGTGGCGCGGTCCAGGGTGTCGGCCAGCACCTGGGCGCGGGCGTTGTCGGTGCTGGTGGCCAGGTGCTCGAAGCTGGCGGCCAGGGCGAAGAACTCGCCGAGGCTGTCCCAGCGCAGGTAGTTCTCCTTGACCAGCTGCTGGACGTGCTTCGGGGCGGAGCCGCCGGCGCCGGTCTCGAACAGGCCGCCGCCCGCCATCAGCGGGACGACCGACAGCATCTTGGCGCTGGTGCCCAGCTCCAGGATCGGGAACAGGTCGGTCAGGTAGTCGCGCAGCACGTTGCCGGTCACCGAGATGGTGTTCTCGCCGCGGCGGATGCGCTCCAGCGAGAACGCGGTGGCCTCGACCGGGGACTTGATCTCGATCTGCAGGCCGGTGGTGTCGTGCTCCGGCAGGTACTTCTTGACCTTCTCGATCAGGACGGCGTCGTGGGCGCGGTTCTCGTCCAGCCAGAACACCGCCGGGTCGCCGGTGGCGCGGGCGCGGGTGACGGCCAGCTTGACCCAGTCCTGGATCGGCAGGTCCTTGGTCTGGCAGGCGCGGAAGATGTCGCCCGGCTGGACGGCCTGCTCCAGCACCACGTTGCCCTCGGCGTCGACGAGGCGGACGGTGCCGGCCGCGGCGATCTCGAAGGTCTTGTCGTGGCTGCCGTACTCCTCGGCCTTCTGGGCCATCAGGCCGACGTTCGGCACGGAGCCGATGGTGGCCGGGTCCAGGGCGCCGTGGGCGCGGCAGTCGTCGATGACGGCCTGGTACACGCCGGAGTAGCTGCTGTCGGGCAGCACCGCGAGGGTGTCGGCCTCCTGGCCGTCCGGGCCCCACATGTGGCCGGAGGTGCGGATCATGGCCGGCATCGAGGCGTCGACGATGACGTCGCTCGGGACGTGCAGGTTGGTGATGCCCTTGTCCGAGTCGACCATCGCCAGGGCCGGGCCCTCGGCGAGCTCGGCCTCGAACGAGGCCTTGATCTCCGCGCCCAGGTGCGGCACGCCGTCCAGGCCGTTGAGGATGCCGCCGAGGCCGTTGTTCGGGTCCAGACCGGCGGCGACCAGCACCTCGCCGTACTTGGCGAAGGTCTTCGGGAAGAAGGCGCGGACCACGTGGCCGAAGATGATCGGGTCGGAGACCTTCATCATGGTGGCCTTGAGGTGGACCGAGAACAGCACGCCCTCGGCCTTGGCGCGCTCGACCTGGGCGGTCAGGAACTCACGCAGGGCGGCGACGCGCATCACCGAGGCGTCGACGACCTCGCCGGCCAGCACCGGGACGCGCTCGCGCAGCACGGTGGCGCTGCCGTCCTCGGCGACCAGCTCGATGCGCAGCGCCCCGTCGGCGGCGATCACGGCGGACTTCTCGGTGGAGCGGAAGTCGTTCTGGCCCATGGTGGCGACGTTGGTCTCGGAGTCGGCCGACCAGGCGCCCATGCGGTGCGGGTGGGTCTTGGCGTAGTTCTTCACCGAGCCCGGGGCACGGCGGTCCGAGTTGCCCTCGCGCAGGACGGGGTTGACGGCGCTGCCCTTGACCTTGTCGTAACGGGCGCGGACGTCCTTGTCCTCGTCGGTCTGCGGGTCGTCCGGGTAGTCCGGGAGCGCGTAGCCCTGCGCCTGCAGCTCGGCCACGGCGGCCTTCAGCTGCGGGATGGACGCCGAGATGTTCGGCAGCTTGATGATGTTGGCGCCCGGGGTCTTGGCGAGGTCGCCCAGCTCGGCGAGGGCGTCCTCGATCCGCTGGCCCTCGGCGAGACGCTCCGGGAAGCTCGCGATGATCCGCCCGGCCAGGGAGATGTCGCGGGTCTCCACGCGCACACCCGCCGTCGAGGCGTATGCCTGGACAACCGGCAGGAACGAGTAGGTCGCCAGGGCCGGAGCCTCGTCGGTGTGCGTATAGATGATGGTCGAGTCAGTCATCGGTACTCCGCTTCACGTCTCCAACGTCTTGACGTCAAGATATCTCGTCGCGGCCCCCTAGCTCCACCTCCCCCCGCCCCGGAGCGCGCGCCGGGCGCCCCGGGGGCGCGCCGGCGGTCAGCTCCACCGTGGTCCCGGGGCGGGTGCGGGGCAAGCGGAGAACGCTCAGACCTCGGGGAACCGGGCCGCCAGCTCCGTCTCGTCGGCGAGGAACCAGAGCTGCCGGCCGCGGTTGCTCTCCCGGACGAAGTCGCGCAGCGGGTCGCTCGCCGCGACGTGGTCGGCGATGTCGCCGAGGACCACGAGGCCGACGCGGTAGTTGACGAATTTCTGCACGATGCCGCCGGCGACCCGGGTGCGCAGCGTGAAGAAGTCCGGGTGCAGCCGGGCGACGGGGACGACCACCCAGGAGGCGCCGCGGCCGAACGCGTCGCCGATCACGTCCATGGCGTCCTGCTCCTCGCGGATCGGCGCGCCCTCGGCGGGCAGCCGCAGGACCGTCGTGCCGTACTGCTCGGACATTGCCGTTCTCCCTGGTCGATGTGGATCCGATCTGGATCCGAGGCCGATCTCGATGCGGATTCGGTGTGACCGACGCCATCCGACGCGGCCGGCGTCAGTGCATGGACGAGGTCATCGTGTGGACGATGCCGAGCAGCGCGGCGGTGTCGGCCGGATCGCCGAGGACGACGAGCCGCAGGGTCTCCCGCTCCTCGTCGTGGACGGCCTCGACGTGCAGCGGCCGGCCGCCCTCGCGCGGGCCGGCGATCGCGGCCAGCACAGCGTTGGAGAGCCGGTCGGCGGCGGCCCGGTCGACGTTCTCGATCCGGACGACGGCGGACACCTCGGCCCGCCGCGAGCCGGCGCCGGACGCGGGCACGGGCGGGGCGGCCGGGGCGCCGGTGAAGGCCTCCAGGTCCGCACGGGCGATCCGGTACTGCTTGCCGATCCTGGCCGCGGCGAGCCGGCCGTCGCGGATGTACCCGCGGACGGTGCGCACGTGCAGGCCGAGCAGTTCGGCCACCTGTTCCACCGAGTAGTACTGCGCCACCTGCGACCATCCTCTCGAACGCCCCCATCCGCAGGAAACATACCATCCGATAGGGATGTTTACGTAATGATAGGGAGTGGTTTAGTCCACTCGGGTGAACCGAACGTCAGGGGTGCGTCAACGCACACCCCCATTCGGTCAACGCCGCGTCAGGACCGGCGACGCCCGCCGGAACCCGGCCTAGCGTCGAAGCAGCAGTTCCGGCAGGCACCACCACCCCACCCGGGAGCACTCGCATGGCCCGCCTCGTCTGGCACGTTCCGGTCACCGTCTCCGGTACCGGCCCCACCACCGCCCTCCGCCTCTTCCGCCTGCGCGACGGCCGCCGCTGCGCCGTCGGCTTCTCCAGCCCCGAGTCGCTCGCCGCCCTCTTCGGGCCGGACCAGGCCTTCACCGAACTCGGTGAACCCGCCCTGCGCGCGCTCACCGCCCCGATCGGCGTCGACACCCTCGTCCTCGACCCGCGCCTGGTCGCCCCGCCCGTCACCGCACCCGCCGCCCCGCTCACCCCCGCCCCGACCGCACAGCTCCAGCACCGGTGACCGCCCTCCAGCTGGTCCCCGAGGACCCGGACCCCGAACCGGAACCACCCGAGCCGGCCCGGGCGCTGCACGCGCTCGCCCGGGTCAGCTACGGGCCGGTTCCGCTCGACTTCGACCGGCTGGCGGCCGAGCACCCGGCCGTCCAGGGCGGACTCTCCCTCGCCGGCGACGCCGACCTGGAGCTCCGCCTGGCCTGCACCGGCCCCGAGGAACTGCGGGCGGTCGCCGCCGCCCTCCAGCGCGCCGGGGCCGCCAGGATCCGGATCGATCTCGTGCTGCGCGCCCTCACCCCCAGACCGGTCACCCTCCGCCCGGTGCCGTAGGACCACCGTCGGGTGGTACCGGGCCCCGCCCCGGTACCACCCGACCGTGATCCTTTCCTCGTCCCGCGCCCGCGACGTACCGTCGAGCCCAGAGGCGACGCACCCGGCTTGAGGAGCAGGCACGATGGACCGATTGACGTACGACGAGGTCAAGGCCGCTGGCGAGCGGATCGCCGGGAGGGTGCGGCCGGTCGCGGTCGCCCCCGGGGACGACCGCGGGCGGACCTGGCTGGCGCTGGAGTTCCTTCAGCACACCGGCAGCTTCAAGGCGCGCGGCGCGCAGAACTTCCTGCTCGCGCACGCCGAGGCGGGCACGCTGCCGGAGGCCGGGGTCACCATCGCCTCGGGCGGCAACGCGGGGCTGGCCTGCGCCTGGGCGGCGCGCGAGCTCGGCGTGCGCGCCACGGTGTTCCTGCCCGAGACGGCCTCCCCGGTGAAGCTGGCGCGGCTGCGCTCGTACGGCGCCGACGTGCGGCTGGTCGGCCGGGAGTACGCGGAGGCGCTGGCGGCCTGCGAGGAGTTCGCGGCGGGCAGCGGGGCGCTGGCCTCGCACGCCTACGACCACCCGCTGATCGCCGCCGGCGCCGGCACCGTGCTGGAGGAGATCCGCGCCCGGGTCCCCGGGCTGGACACGGTGGTGGTGTCGGTCGGCGGCGGCGGGCTGTTCGCCGGGGTGGCCGTCGCGGCCCGCGAGCACGGCGTCCGGGTGGTCGCGGTGGAGCCGGAGGGCAGCCGGGCCCTGCACGCCGCCCTCGCCGCCGGCCACCCCGTCGACGTCCCGGTGTCCTCCGTGGCCCAGGACGCCCTCGGCGCCCGCCGCGCCACCGCCCTCGCCGTCCACGCCGCCCGCCACGAGGGCGTCCGGTCCGTCCTGGTCGACGACGAGGCCATCGTGCGCGCCCGCCGCCGGCTCTGGGAGGACCGCCGCATCGCCGTCGAGTACGCGGCCTCCACCGCGCTGGCGGCCCTCGACCACGCGGAGGGCGAGCGGATCGCCGTCCTCCTGTGCGGCGCCAACACCGACCCGTCCGACCTCGCCACCCCCTGACCGGCGGCCGCCCGGACGGCGGCCCCGGCCGGATCGGTCGTCAAGCACGAAACCTGCCCGCCGGTTGGTCAACCGGCGGGCAGGTCCCGTTGTCGGCCGAGGGCTACAGGCTCAGCACCGCCCGCAGGGCCCCGGCGACCTCCGCCTCCGGGTCGTCCGCCGCGCCCGTCGAGCGCCAGGCGACGAAGCCGTCCGGCCGGACCAGCACGGCGCCGGCCGGGCCGATCCCGTGCAGCTCCGCGAAGTCCGCGCCCGGCTCCGGCGCCAGGTCGTCCTCGGCGCCGCCGCCGATCCGGTAGGCGTCCAGCGGGACGGCCAGCCGGTCGGCCGCCCGCCGCGCCGCGGCCTGCCAGGCCGCGCCCTCGGGGCCGGTGAGCAGCACCATCGCCTGCTCGTACAGGTCCAGCGTGGACAGCCGCACGCCCGCCCGCAGCAGCCACTGGTGCGGGGCCCGGCTGCCCGGCTCCCCGGCCGACTCGAACTTCTCGGGGACGACCGCGCCCGCCGGGTCCGTCCCGACCACCGCGCCCACCGGGTAGCGGTAGCCGAGCGCCACCCCGAGCACCCCGGTCTGCCGCCCAGCACCCGGCACCACCGCGTACCCGGGGTGGCTGTGCTCGGCCGAGCGGGCCGAGGCGCGCTCACCGGTCACCTGCGCGACCGGGCGGCGCTCCTGCCCGTACGTCTCCAACAGCTCCGGCCCGGCCCACCCGCAGAGCACCGCGGCGAGCTTCCAGGCCAGGTTGTGCGCGTCCTGGATGCCGGTGTTGGAGCCGAACGCGCCGGTCGGAGACATCTCGTGCGCGGAGTCCCCGGCGAGGAAGACCCGCCCGGCGCCGTACCGCTCGGCCACCCGCTCCGCGGCGTGCCAGGGCGCCCGGCCGGTCACCTCGACGTCGAGCTCCGGCAGGCCGACGGCGGTGCGGATGTGCCGCTCGCAGCGCTCGTCGGTGAACGCCTCCAGCGGCTCACCGTGCTCCGGGTGCCAGGGCGCGTGGAAGACCCACTCCTCCTGGTTGTCCACCGGCAGCAGCGCGCCGTCCGCCTCCGGGTTGGTCAGGTAGCAGGCGATGAAGTGCCGGTCCCCGACCACGTCGGCCAGCCGCTTGGCGCGGAAGGTGATGCTGACGTTGTGGAACAGCTCGCCCTGGCCGCTCTGGCCGATGCCCAGGCGCTCGCGGGCCGGGCTGCGCGGGCCGTCCGCGGCGATCAGGTAGTCCGAGCGCACCCGGCGCTCCTCGCCGGTCTCCCGGCTGCGCAGCACCGAGGTGACGCCCTCGGCGTCCTGCTCGAAGGAGACCAGCTCGGTGTTGAAGCGGACGTCGCCGCCGAGGTCGCGGGTGGCGCGCAGCAGCACCGGCTCCAGGTCGTTCTGGCTGCACAGGCACCACGAGCTGGGGCTGAACCGGGCGAGCCGCCCGCCGGGGTCGATCTCCCGGAACAGCCACTCCTGCTCGGTGCCGGTCAGCGAGGGCGCCTGGAGGATGCCGTGGTTCGGGGCGAGGACCGACGCCGCCTCGCGGATCGCCGGCTCGATCCCGGCCACCCGGTACAGCTCCATCGTGCGGACGTTGTTGCCTCGGCCACGCGGGTGATGCGAGGTGTCGGCGTGCTTCTCGACCAGCAGGTGCCTGACACCCAGTCGGCCGAGGAAGAGCGAGGCCGACAGCCCGACCAGCGACCCTCCCACGATCAGGACCGGCACCCGGTCGTCAACCTTCGGATTCATCAATTGCTCCACCCTGTCAGGGGATTCAGCGGATCGGCAGCCGGAATCGGGGCCGCCGCCGAGGGGGCCGCACGGCCGGGGGCCCCGCTCTTCCATCCCCCGCCCGAGGGTGCTTGTGCCGCCTCTTCGCCCGGATGGCCCGCAAATATCGCGGCACCCCGGTACGCCGCTCACGATCGACTTCAGGCCTGGCGCCGACCGACCGGGCCGATCGCCGTCGCACCGCCCTCCCAAGCCGGGAGCACCCCCCGGACGCGGCCCACCGCGGCCCGCAACGTGCGGCCCAGAGCAGAAAGTGGATCATGACAACTCTGTCCGAACCGCAGCGGAAGCAGCAGGCCGACTCCGACACCCGGCTCCGGGTGGTACTGATGCTGGAGATCCAGGACGGCGCCCAGCAGCGCTTCCTCGACGTCTACGAGCAGCTGCGCCACCAGGTGGCCTCGGTGCCCGGCCATGTCAGCGACCAGCTGTGCCAGTCGATCAACGACCCCCGCCAGTGGCTGATCACCAGCGAGTGGGAGGACCAGGACACCTTCCTGGAGTGGGTGGACAGCCCCGCCCACCGCGAGATGGTCAAGCCGATGCACGGCTGCGTCAGCGACAACTTCCGCTCGCTGCGCTACGGCATCCTGCGCGAGACCTCCGCGGCCGGCTCCACCGGTACCCGGGCCCCGCTGGAGGTACCGCCCGGCCTGCCGCGCACCGAGCCCGCCGGGCACGTCGGCCCGCCGAAGGCCGAGCCCGGCCCGGACGGCGTGGTCCGGCACGCGCTCACCTTCACGGTCAAGCCCGGCAGCGAGCACGAGGTGGCCCGGATCCTGTCCGGCTACGCCTCGCCCCGGGCCGAGGTCGACGAGCACACCCGGCTGCACCGCACCTCGCTGTTCATGCACGGCAACCGGGTGGTCCGGGCCGTCGAGGTGGTCGGCAACCTCGGCGACGCGCTGCGCCACGTGGCGATGCAGCCGGAGGTGCGGGCCGTCGAGGAGGCGATCAACCCGTACCTGGAGGAGGCCCGCCAGCTGGGCGACCCGCAGGCCGCGCGCGCCTTCTTCGCCCGGGCCGCGCTGCCGGCGAAGCACCAGGCGATCGCCAGCTCCCCGACCTCCGCCCGGCTGCACCGGCACGCCGTGCTGTACCCCGTCCGCCCGGGCGAGGGGCAGGCCGTCGCCGAGCTGCTCGCCGACTACGACAACCTCGCCACCGCCGACCCGACCGGCCCGGTCGCGGCCGGCACCGTGTTCCACCGGGCGGACGTGGTGGTGCGCCTGGTCGACCTGCGGGTGCCGGCCGAGGCCGACCCGGCCGCCGCCCTCGGTGTGGCGGGCGACCAGGAGGCCGCGGCGCTCGGCCGACTGCTCGACCTCGGCCCGCAGGGCGACCTGCGCACCTCCACCGGGCTCGCCGCCGCCCTCGCCGCCCTCGCCATGAACCCGGTCACCGACCGCAGCTCGCAGGACAACTGAAGAACCAGCCGCATCTCTCGGAGGAAAACACCATGACCACGCAGTACCCACGGATCGTGCACGTCGACGAGGCACCGGAGAACCGTCGGCGCGGCGGCGACCTGCGCGCCATGCTCACCCCGACCACCTGCGGGGCGACCAGCGGGTTCATGGGGCTGGCGATCGTCCAGCCCGGCGAGCGGATCGGCGAGCACTACCACCCGTACTCCGAGGAGTTCGTGTTCGTGGTCAGCGGCGACCTGGAGGTGGACCTGGACGGCGAGAGCCGTCCGATCAGGCCCAACCAGGGCCTGATGATCCCGATCAACATGCGCCACCGCTTCCGCAACGTCGGCGACACCGAGGCCCGGATGGTGTTCCACCTCGGCCCGCTCGCCCCCCGCCCCGA
Organism: Kitasatospora sp. NPDC094016; assembly: GCF_040304045.1. Classification (NCBI taxonomy): domain Bacteria; kingdom Bacillati; phylum Actinomycetota; class Actinomycetes; order Kitasatosporales; family Streptomycetaceae; genus Kitasatospora; species Kitasatospora sp. NPDC094016. The sequence goes on along the minus strand of NZ_JBEOUK010000011.1, from coordinate 147,451 downwards.
ACTCGGCCACGTGGACACCGAGGAGACCGGCGCCGCCGGGCCGCCGGAACACGCCAAGGTGGCCTCGTGACCCGGCGCGTCGCCGTCACCGGGATCGGCGTCGTCGCGCCCGGCGGGGTCGGGGTCCCGGCGTTCTGGGAGCTCCTCACCGCCGGCCGCACCGCCACCCGGGGCATCACGCTCTTCGACCCCACCGGGTTCCGCTCCCGGATCGCCGCCGAGGTCGACTTCGACCCGGCGGCCCACGGGCTGGGCCCGGCGGACGTCCAGCGGGCCGACCGTTACGTGCAGTTCGCGATGGTCGCGGCGGACGAGGCGATCGCCGACGCGGGCCTGGACCTGGCCGCCGAGGACCCGTGGCGGATCGCCGTCTCGCTCGGCACCGCCGTCGGCGGCACCACCCGACTGGAGCACGACTACGCCCTGGTCAGCGCCGGCGGCGCCCGCTGGGACGTCGACCACCAGCGGGCCGAACCACAGCTGCACCGGGCCTTCGCGCCCAGCACGCTGGCCTCCACGGTCGCCGAACGGACCGGCGCGCACGGCCCGGTGCAGACCGTCTCCACCGGCTGCACCTCCGGCCTCGACGCGATCGGCTACGGCTTCCAGGCCGTCGAGGAGGGGCGCGCCGACATCTGCATCGCCGGCGCCTCCGACTCACCGATCTCGCCGATCACCGTCGCCTGCTTCGACGCCATCAAGGCCACCAGCGAGCGCAACGACGACCCGGAGCACGCGTCCCGGCCCTTCGACGCCCACCGGGACGGCTTCGTCCTCGGCGAGGGCGGCGCCGTCCTGGTGCTGGAGGAACTGGAGCACGCCCGCCGCCGCGGCGCCCGGATCTACGGCGAGATCGGCGGCTTCGCCACCTTCGGCAACGCCTACCACATGACCGGCCTCACCCAGGAGGGGGTGGAGATGTCCCGGGCGATCGACGACGCGCTCGCCCACGCCCGGGTGGACCGCACCGACGTCGGATACGTCAACGCGCACGGTTCGGGCACCAAGCAGAACGACCGGCACGAGACCGCCGCCGTCAAGCGCTCGCTCGGCGCCCACGCCTACCGGACGCCGATGAGCTCCATCAAGTCGATGGTCGGGCACTCGCTCGGCGCGATCGGCGCCATCGAGGTGGTCGCCTGCACCCTGGCGCTGGCCCACGGCGTGGTGCCGCCGACCGCCAACTACGAGACTCCGGACCCGGAGTGCGACCTCGACTACGTGCCGCGCACCGCGCGCGAGCTGCCACTGAGCCACATCCTCTCGGTCGGCAGCGGATTCGGCGGATTCCAGTCCGCCGTCGTGCTCAACAGAACGGGGTGAGTGTCATGACGTCACGTCAGCAGGGCCGCCGGGCGGTGGTCACCGGCCTCGGCGTGGTGGCGCCGAACGGCGTTGGGGCCGACGCCTTCTGGAAGGCCACCAGGCAGGGCGTGAGCGTCCTCGACCGGATCACCCGCGAGGGCTGCGACGGGCTGCCGCTGCGCGTCGCCGGCCAGGTGCGGGACTTCGACCCGCGGGCCGCGATCGACAGCCGGTACCTGGTGCAGACCGACCGGTTCACGCACTACGCGATGGCCGCCGCCGACCTGGCGGTGGCGGACGCCGGATTCCACCCCGACCCCGAGCATCCCTTCGCGGTCGGGGTGGTGACCGCGGCCGGCTCCGGCGGCGGCGAGTTCGGCCAGCGCGAGCTCCAGCAGCTCTGGGGCCAGGGGCCGCAGTTCGTCGGTCCGTACCAGTCCATCGCCTGGTTCTACGCCGCCAGCACCGGCCAGATCTCGATCCGCGGCGGCTACAAGGGTCCGTGCGGGGTGGTCGCCAGCGACGAGGCCGGCGGCCTGGACGCGCTCGCGCACGCGGCCCGCACGATCGAGCGCGGCACCGACGCGGTGGTGGCGGGCGCCGCCGAGGCACCGCTGGCGCCGTACTCGATGGTCTGCCAGCTCGGCTACCCGGAGGTCAGCCTCGCCGGGCAGCCCGACCGGGCCTATCTGCCGTTCACCGCGCAGGCCTGCGGCTTCGCCCCCGCCGAGGGCGGCGCGATGCTGCTGCTGGAGGACGAGCAGGCGGCCCGGCGGCGCGGCGCCGCCGTCCGGGCCCACCTGGCCGGACACGGCTCCACCTTCACCGGGGCCTCCCGCTGGGAGGAGTCCCGCGAGGGGCTGGCCGCCGCGATCCGCATCGCCCTGGACGAGGCCAGGATCGCGCCCGAGGAGATCGACGTGGTCTTCGCGGACGCGCTCGGCGTTCCGGCCGCCGACCGGGCCGAGGCGCTCGCACTGGCCGACGCGCTCGGCCCGGCGGCCGAACGCGTCCCGGTCACCGCCCCCAAGTCCGGCACCGGACGGGCCTACTGCGGCGCGCCGATGCTGGACGTGGCGGCCGCCGTCCTGGCCATGGAGGACGGCGTGCTGCCGCCCACCCCGAACGTCACCGAGGTCAGCCACGACCTCGCCCTGGTGACCGGCCGGGCCCGCCCGGCCGAACTGCGCACCGCACTGGTGCTCAGCCGCGGGCTGATGGGTTCCAACTCCGCGCTGGTGCTCCGGTGCGGAGACCGGCCCTGAGACCGCACCCGCAATTCCACCGAAGGGACACCCCGTGAGCAACACCCTCAGCTATCACGAGCTGGCCGCCCTGATCCAGGCCCGGGCCGGCGTCACCGTCGACCCGCTCCACCTGGAGCGCCCGGGCGCGCAGTTCGACGAGTTCGGCGTCGACTCGCTCGGCCTGCTCGGCGTCGTCGGCGAGCTGGAGAACCGGCACGGCCTCAAGGTCACCTCGGGCGCCGAGTCCGCCAAGACCCCGGCCGAGTTCCTGCAGCTCGTCAACACCTCCCTCCTCTCCCCGAAAGCTGGTGCCTGAGATGCCCGGACACACCGACAACGAGATCGTCATCGCCGCGCCCCTCGACCTGGTCTGGGAGATCACCAACGACCTGGAGAACTGGCCGGACCTCTTCAGCGAGTACGCCTCGGTGGAGGTGCTGGAGCGCGACGGCGACAGCGTCCGTTTCCGGCTCACCATGCACCCGGACGAGAACGGCCAGGTGTGGAGCTGGGTCTCCGAGCGCACCACCGACAAGTCCTCGCTCGCGGTGCGCGCCCGCCGGGTCGAGCCCGGCCCGTTCGAGTTCATGGACATCCGCTGGGAGTACGCGGAGGTCCCGGCCGGGACGAGGATGCGCTGGATCCAGGACTTCGCGATGAAGCCCACCGCCCCGGTCGACGACCACGGCATGGTCAACCACATCAACCGCAACTCCCGGATCCAGCTGGAGCTGATCCGCGAGAAGGTCGAGAAGCGGGCGGCGGAGCGGTGACCGGAATGCACCGCGCCCTGATCGTCGCCCGGATGAAGCCCGAGGCGGCACCGGACATCGCCGAGGTGTTCGCCACGTCCGACCAGGGCGAACTGCCGCACCTGATCGGCGTCACCGGCCGCAGCCTGTTCCAGTTCGGCGACGTCTACCTGCACCTCATCGAGGCCGAGCGCCCGCCGGGCCCGGCCGTCGCCAAGGTCATCGGCCACCCGGAGTTCCGGTCCGTCAGCGACCGGTTGACCGCCTTCGTCCAGGCCTACGACCCGGCCACCTGGCGCGAGCCGAAGGACGCCATGGCGCACGAGTTCTACCGCTGGGACCGCTGACCCCGTCCCACCCGTCCCGCTCGTCCTGGGCCCGCCCCCGGCTATCCGCCGGGGGCGGGCCCACGTGCGCGTCCGGCCCGATCGGACGCGGCGTCAGCGCCGCCCGCACGCCGGCCCGACACGGCGTCAGCGCCAGGCGCGCCGGCCCGACGCGGCGTCAGCACCGTCCGGACCCGCCCGACGCGGCGTCAGCGCCTCCGGGGCGGGCCCGACGCGGCGTCAGCGCCTTCGAGGCGGGCCCGACACGCCGTCAGCACGGGACCGAATCGGCCCGGACCGCCGCGAATCCTTTTCACCCGTCCCACTGGGGCACCCGGGTGAACCGGGCCGGGACTCCACTCGAATCGAGCACAGTCCGTACCCAAGCCGCCACTCTCCGGTGGCGGCGGACGTCGCGGTGGTTGACGGTGGATCAGACGCAGTTCCCACGAATTCCCTTGTCCGGCGCCGTGCCGGCGGTCGCGGGCCTGTGTATCGGAAGGATCAACCTCATGCGTTCTGCACGCACTCTGCTCGCCGGGGCGGCTGTCGCCGCCGTTCTCACCGTCGGCACCCCCATGGCCTTCGCCGACGGCTCCGCCGACCAGGCGAAGAGCTCCACCTCGCAGGACCAGTCCGACCGCGGCGACGGTCGCGGCGACGACCGGGGTGACGACCACGGGCGCGGCGACGAGCACGGCCGTGGCGACGACCGGGGCGACGAGCACGGCCGTGGCGAAGGCCGCGGCGACGAGCACGGTCGCGGCGAGGGCCGCGGCGAAGGCCGTGGCGAGGGCCGCGGCGACGAGCACGGCCGTGGTGGCGAGCACGGTCGCGGCGAAGGCCGCGGCGACGACAAGGGCGGCGAGGGCCGCGGTGGCGACAAGGGCGGCGAGGGCCGCGGCGGCGAGCACGGCCGTGGTGGCGAGCACGGTCGCAAGGGCCCGCACGGCGGCGTGCACGCCGGCGGTGGCGGCCTGGCCATGGCCGAGACCGGCACCACGCTGTCCGGTGGCGGCCTCGCCTCCGGTGCCGTCCTGCTGATCGGCGGCCTCGGGGCCGGCGCGTACGCGCTGCGTCGCAACCGCCGCAACACCGGCGCCACCATCTGACGTCCGGCATCTGACGCCGCCCCCACGCGCCTCCCCACCAGGGCGGCGCGCACGGGGGCGGCGGGTCGTTTTGGACCTTCTGGACCTTTCTGACCTTTTCGGGCCGTCAGCGGCCCGGCTGCGCATGGGAATGGAGAAAGAGGAGCGATGGGCGGTCCCGTCCCTGGAATGTCCCGACTGCTGCGCACCGGCATCGGTGCGGCGGCGGTCGGTCTGCTGCTGATGTACAACTCGGTCGACACCACGCCGCGAGCCAACTCGGCGTCCCGTATGACCCGTCCGCCGGCGATCGTCGCGCCGGCCACCCCCCGCCCGTCCGCACCGGCCACCACCCCTGCGGACGCCCCCACGGACGCCCCCGCGGAGGCCGCCGAGGACCCGGCCCCCGCGACACCGGCGCTGGGCCGCGCCAATCCGACCCGGCTGCGGATCCCGCAGATCGGCGTCGACGCCCCGTTCACCGAGCTGACGCTCGATCCGGAGGGCCAGCTCACCGCGCCGCCGCCGGACGACGACAACCTGGTCGGTTGGTACCGGGACGGCGTCTCCCCGGGCGAGCCCGGCAGCTCGGTGGTCGCCGGGCACGTGGACACCACCACGGGCCCGGCGGTGTTCCTGATGCTGAGCCAGATGCAACCGGACCAGCAGATCGAGGTGGAGCGCGCGGACGGCACGGTCGCGGTGTTCTCGGTGGACTCGGTGGAGGCCTTCCCCAAGAACGCCTTCCCGGACGACAAGGTGTACGGCCAGACGCCCGACGCCCAGCTGCGGCTGATCACCTGCGGCGGTGCGTACGACAAGGGCCAGAAGGACTACCAGGACAACGTGGTGGTCTTCGCGCACCTGGACTCCTCACACCCGGCCTGACCGGCAACGCGAACGACCGCCGCCCCCAACTCCCGGGGGGACGGCGGTCGTTCGCGTGGGGGCCGGCGCTCAGCCGCGCACGGTGGCCTCGAAGGCGTGCAGGTAGGGGTTGACCGGGTGGACGTCCGCGACGTCCAGTCCGGCGTCCTCCATCAGCCGCACCATGCTCTCCTTGGAGTGCTTGGCGCCGCCGACGTTGAGCAGCAGCATCAGGTCCATCGCGGTGGTGAAGCGCATCGACGGGCTGTCGTCGACCAGGTTCTCCACCACCACGACGCGGGCGCCGGGCCGGGCCGCGGCGACCACGTTGGCGAGGGTGCGGCGGGTGCTCTCGTCGTCCCACTCCAGGATGTTCTTGATGATGTAGAGGTCGGCGCGGACCGGGATCTCCACCCGGCAGTCACCGGGCACCAGCCGGGCGCGGGCCGAGAAGGCGCCGCCGTCCTGGAGCCGGGGTTCGGCACCGGCGACCACCTTGGGCAGGTCGAGCAGGGTGCCGTGCAGCGCCGGGTGCTTCTCCAGCAGACTGGCCAGCACGTGCCCCTGGCCGCCACCGATGTCCGCCACCGAGTCGACGCCGGTGAGGTCCAGGTACTCGGCGAGGTCGTGGGCGGACTGCCGGCTGGAGGTGGTCATCGCCTTGTCGAAGACCTTCGCGGAGTCCCCCGCGTCGCTGTGCAGGTAGTCGAAGAACTCCTTGCCGAACAGCTCGGGGAAGACGTTGCGGCCGGAGCGGACCGCCTCGTCCAGCTTGGGCCAGGCCTCCCAGGTCCACGGCTCGGTGCACCAGAGGGAGATGTAGCGCAGCGAGTTGGGGGCGTCCTCGCGCAGCAGGCGGGACATCTCGGTGTGCTCGAAGCGGTCGTCGGAGGTCTCGGAGAAGATGCCGTAGCAGGTGAGCGCGCGCAGCAGGCGGCGCAGCGGCAGGGGCTCGGTGTCGAGAGCGGCGGCGAGATCGGTGACGCTGGTCGGGGTGTCGCCGAGCACGTCGGCGACACCGAGCCGGGCGGCCGCGCGGACGGCGGCGGCGCAGGCGGCGCCGAAGACGAGCTCGCGCAGGCGCATCGCGGCCTGGGGAGTGGGGGGCGGTGCGATCGTCATGGGAGGTCTTCCTTGTCGACGGGGGCGGGGGTGCCGGGGGCGCGTGCCGGGGGCGGGCAGTACCGGATGCGGGTCGTACCGGGTGCGGGTGCCGCGGCTCAGCAGCGGCCGGACGGCTCGGACCGCGCGCAGCTGTTGCGGGCGAACGCGTTCTCGCCGGTGTCGCGGTCGGCGATGTCGGCCGGGCTGTTGCCGCTCAGGTGGTTGTCGGCGACGGTGTTGCGGGCGTTGGCGACGCCGACGACGCTCTTGAAGAGGACGATCCCGCCGGAGAAGTCCGAGCTGCCGACGTTGTCGTGGACCTCGTTGTCGGTGACCCGGGCGTCCTCGACCCCGGTGAGCACGATGCCCGCGCCCTGGATGGCGCCCAGCCGCGGGTTGGCCGGGCAGAACATGTTGTTGGCGACGACCTCGTTGCGGCGCACGTCGAGGTCCCCGGCCCGGGGCACGCCCTCGTCGCCGACCACGAAGACGCCGGCGCAGTTGCCGCGGAGCTCGTTGTCCTGGACGGCCAGCCCGCGCAGTCGGCGGACGGTGACGCCGACCCGGTTCTCGGTCAGCTCGTTGCCCTCCACGACGGTGCCCCCGGTGTCGGGCGCGCCGCCCTCGCGGTAGGCGTAGTTGGCGAGGAAGACGCCGGACTGGCCGTTGCGGGTCGCGCGGTTGCCGACGATCCGGGCCCGGGTGGAGATCTCCTGGCTGATGCCCTGCTGGGCGTTGTCGTGGACGTAGGTGTCGCGCACGGTCAGGCCGGTGGTGCCGCTGGCGTCGATGCCGTTCTTGCGGAAGCCGGTGACGGCGAGGGTCTCGATGGTGACGTCCGGCAGCGGGGCCGTCTCGGTGCCGTCCACGCAGAGGCCGTGTCCGGCGGTGGCGCAGGCGTTCTCGGTACCGCCTCCGGGGGTGATCACGCTGTCCGCGCCGGCGCCGCGCAGGGTGAGGCCCGGGGTGGTGATGCGGACGCTGCCGGGGTAGGTGCCGGCGAGCAGTTGGACGGTGTCGCCGGGGAGGGCGGCGTCGACGGCCTGCTGAATCGATTCGCCCGGCTGGACGACGTGCAGGCCGTCGGCGGCGTGGGCCGCGGGCACGGCGGCCAGGCCGGCGAGGACGGTGGTCAGGGCGGTGGCGGCGGCGGTGGCCGCGGCGAAGTGGTGGACCCGTCGCGTGGGCATGAGTGGTGACCTGTTCTCTCCGGCGCGCTCGCCGGGGTGCGGCCGGAGCCTGCCGGGCGGCGCGCTAGGTACGCGGTGTCTGTTGTCGCACGGTGTGCGGGGGTGGTGACGGCCGGTGGGTGCGGCCGACTCGACGCTATGGGCCGCCGAGTGGGCCCGCCACCAGGGCTGGGCTGCGGGACTGACGGGGCGTCGGCCGGTGGTGGGACGGCCCGGCGTGGCGCGTACGGCGCGGCGCGCTCCGGGCCGGGCCGCACGGCACGCCCTCGGACCGCCTCCGGCACCGTCGGCCGGGCCGCGTACCACCGCCGGCCTGCGGCGTGACATCCTCGGGGCCATGACCACCGCACCCGCAGCGCACCTCGGCACCCTCCGCAACCCGGTCGGCGCCCACGTCCCGGTGGCCGCCCGCGGACTGGCCGGAACGGGGCTGGCGTACGCGCGCCGGGTCGGCGCCGAGACCGTGCAGGTGTTCGTGGCCAACCCGCGCGGCTGGGCAACTCCGCCGGGCAACCACGCACAGGACGAGGAGTTCCGGGCGGCCTGCGCCGAGCAGGCGCTCCCCGCCTGGGTGCACGCCCCGTACCTGATCAACTTCGGCTCGGACAACCCGGCCACCCGCGAGCGCTCAGCCGACTCGCTGCGGCACTCGCTGCGCCGCGGCCACGCGATCGGCGCACTGGGCGTCGTCCTGCACACCGGCTCGGCGGTCGGCACGGCGCCCGGCGGCGGCTCCCGGCGGGCCGAGGCGATGGCACAGGTCCGGGCCGACGTGCGGCCGCTGCTGGACGAACTGGACGCCCTCGGCGAGGACGCGCCCTGGCTGCTGCTGGAACCGACGGCGGGCCAGGGCAGCTCGCTCTGCTCCCGGCTGGAGGAGCTCGCCGAGTACGTCGAGGCGCTGGACGGGCACCCGAAGGTCGGCGTCTGCCTGGACACCTGCCACGCCTTCGCCGCCGGGCACGACCTGGCCGTACCGGGCGGGGTGACGGCCGCGCTGGACGCCCTGGCGTCGGCGGCCGGGCCGGGCCGGCTGCGGCTGATCCACGCCAACGACTCCGAGGACGTCGTCGGCGCGCGCAAGGACCGGCACGCCAACATCGGCGCCGGGATGATCGGCGCGGAACCGTTCCGTGAGCTGTTCGAGCACCCGGAGACGGCCGGTGTCCCGCTGCTGGTGGAGACCCCGGACCGCAAGCACGGCGGGGACGGCACCGGGCACGCGATGGACATCGCCGTACTGAAGGAACTGCGCGAGCGGGCCGCCGCCCCCACCCTGCCCGCCTGACCTGCTCGGACCGCCCTGCGGACAGCAGTGAGCCCGGGGGCCCACAGCGGCCCCCGGGCTCACCGGTCGGTCAGCAGTCGCCGAAGCAGGCGTCCTCGGTGTGCTCGTGGACGTTCAGCCAGTTGGCGCGCGGGCCGAACAGGCCGACCCCGGCCGAACCCGACTCCAGGCTCTCCCCGGTCGACGAGTGCGACCCGTGCCAGGCCGCCATCGCCGGCACCGGCGCCGCGAAGGCGGCGGCGCCCGCCACGACGGCGATCACGGCGAGCTTGCGGATCTTCCCACGAAGCGACATCTGATGTCCTCTGGTTCGATTCTGGTCCTCGATCCGCCTCCCGGGACGGCCGGTGCGGCCACCGGACGGGGCGGACGGCGCCCCACCGGGGGAAGCGCCGGGCCAACGTTTGCACACGAACGCGCACGCGCCGCGGCGCGCCGCAACCCGGCTGAGGCATTCGGGTGACGACATCCCTCCCCCGGGTGAACGCCCTCGGACACCCGGCCGTACACCGAACGGCCGGGCCGGAGCGGCGCAGGACGAGTGCCCGTCCGACCGGCACGGGACCGCAAGTCTTGCGGTGACATGCCAGGCCGACTGAACAAATCCCATCGATTTGGTACAGAGCGCCACCCGGTTCGAGCATGAACGGTGGCTCCACCGAGCACGAGCAGGACCACGAAAGGCGCACCGCCCTCATGCAGACCAGCCCGGCCGCACCCCGGCAGGCGACCCGACCGAGCCCGCCGGAGACCCCGGAAGCGGTCACCGCGACGCCCCGCAAGGGCGGCCGCTTCGGCCTGCCGACCGCCACCGCCCTGGTGATGGGCAACATCATCGGTGGCGGCATCTTCATGATCCCCGCCGCCGTGGCCCCCTACGGGACGGTCAGCCTGGTCTCCTTCGTCGTCCTGACCGTGGGCGCGATCGCACTCGCACTCGTCTTCGGGCAGCTCGCGCGCCGCAACCCGCGCACCGGCGGGCCCTACGTCTACGCCCGGGAGGCCTTCGGGGACTTCGCCGGGTTCCTGTCGGCCTGGTCGTACTGGATCACCACCTGGGTCAGCAACGCCGCGCTCGCGGTCGCCGCCGTCGGCTACCTCGACGTGCTGCTGCCCGTCGGCCACTCCATCGGGCTCAGCATCGCCGCCGCGATGGCCTTCCAGTGGCTGCCCGCGCTGGCGAACCTGGCCGGCACCCGCTACGTCGGCGCCGTCCAACTCGTCTCCACCGTCCTCAAGTTCATCCCGCTGCTGCTGGTCGCGGTGGGCGGCCTGGGCTTCTTCGACGCGCGCAACCTGGGCCCCTTCGACGCCACCGGGCACGGCTGGGCCGGCGGGATGACGGCGGCCGCGGCCATCCTGCTCTTCAGCTACCTGGGCGTGGAGTCCGCCGCGATGAGCGCCGGCCAGGTCCGCGATCCGGAGCGCAACGTCGGGCGGGCCAGCGTGCTCGGCACGGCCGGTGCGGCGGTGGTCTACCTGCTGGGCACGCTCGCGGTCTTCGGCACCGTCGCCCACGACCGGCTGATCCACTCCACCGCGCCGTTCTCGGACGCCGTGGACGCCATGTTCGGCGGCACCTGGGGCGGCACGGCCATCGCCGTCGCCGCGCTCGTCTCCATGACCGGCGCGCTCAACGGCTGGACGCTGCTGGCCGCCCAGGCGCCGTACGCGGCCGCCAAGGACGGGCTGTTCCCGGCCGCCTTCGCCAAGGAGCGGCGCGGCGTCCCGGTGTTCGGCGTCGTGACCAGTGTCGCGCTGGCCTCGGTGCTGACCATCCTCAACTTCGCCACCGGCGCCAAGGGCGCGTTCAACATCCTGGTGCTGGTCACCACCTTCACCGCGACCGTCCCGTACCTGCTCTCCACCGCCGCGCAGCTGTACTGGCTGGTGCGCGGCATGTCCGACAAGGTCTCCGGGGGCCGGCTCGCCCGGGACGCGGTGCTGGGCCTGGGCGCCTTCGGCTTCTCCCTGTGGCTGGTGGCCGGCGCCGGCTACGCGGCCGTCTACCAGGGCGTGCTGTTCCTGTTCGCCGGGATCCTGGTCTACGTCTGGATGGCGGCCCGCCGCCGGGACTGACGGCCCGGGCCCGGCGCGGGGCCACGGCGACCCGGGGTCACGCACAGCTGACGGAACGTCACGCTCCTTGCCTGAAGCGGAGGATGTGGACATCCTTGGCCGGAGGTTTCCCTCCCGGGCGGCTCCGCGCCATCGGCCGGGCCGCCCGCACCGGATAGACGGGAGACCGGAACCTCCGCACCCTGCACCGCCGTTCCACGCGAACCTCCGTTTCCGTGAACCTCCGAGTACCGGGAGTGCCATGAAGATCCTGAGGCTGTTGACAGCCCCCGCCGCCGTCCTCGCCCTGACCGCCGGCACCGTCACCACCGCCGCGGCGGCACCGGCGCGGCCGGCCCTGGCCGACGTCGTGGCCCTCGGCCCCGCCGCCAACGGCCAGACCGTGCAGGTCCACACAGGTGACGTGGTCCAGATCGACCTGCCGCCCTACCGCGACCGCACCGTCACCTGGCTGTCCTCCGTCCCCGTGCCGACCGTGCCCTCGGTGCTGCCGCAGACCGCGGGCAGCACCGACCCCGACAACACCACGCACGCGACCTTCAGCGCGGCCACCGCCGGGACGAGCGACATCACCTGGATCTCGCGGTGCGCCTTCCCGGACCGCGGCTCGGCCTGCCCGCCGTTCGTCTACTACCTGCGGACCACCATCGTCGTCTCCTGACCGCACGCGCTCGAACGGCCGGGGTCCGCAGCCTGCGGATCCCGGCCGTTCGGGTGGGGGCGAAGCTCACCCGGGCCCGTGGCCCCGCTCACCGGGCAGCCCCGCCTCGGACGCGTTCACCGCGACGGCCTCCGGGCGCCCGGTGGCCGATTCCGCGAAGCGGGCGCGGGGCCGCGGGGCGTCCGGCGGCTGGAGGGTGAGGACGTGGTCGGCCAGCGGGAGGAAGGCCGGGTCGTGGGTGATCAGGATCGTGGTGCGGCCCGCCATCAGGCGGCGCAGCGGCGGGATCAGCTGCTGGACGGTCTTCGGGTCCAGGCCGGTGGTGGGTTCGTCCAGGACGAGGACCGGCGCGCCGCGCACGAAGGCCCGGGCGATGGCGACGCGCTGGGCCTGCCCGCCGGAGAGCTGGAAGCCCTCGTCGCCGATGACCGTGCCGTACCCCTGCGGCAGCGCGGTGATGAAGCCGTGGGCGCCCGCGCTGCGGGCCGCACGTTCGATGTCGCCCTGCGGGGCGTCGGGCCTGCCGTAGGCGATGTTGTCCCGGATGGTCGCGTGGAAGAGCTGCGCCTGCTGGGGCAGGAAGCTGATCGCCGCACGCAGCGAGGCGATGGTCAGGTCCTGGATGTCGGCGCCGTCGAGGCGGACGGTACCGGCCTGCGGGTCCAGGAAGCGGACCAGGAGCTTGGCGAGCGTGGACTTGCCGCTGCCGCTGGGGCCGATGACGGCCAGGACCTTGCCGGGGCTGACGTCGAAGCTGACGTCGGACAGCACCGGGGCGTCGTGGCTGCCGGGGTAGGCGACGTGGACGCCCTCGAAGGAGACCCGGCCGCGGACCGCGTCGGCGTCCCGCGCGGCGGGGCTCTCCCGGACCGGACTGGACAGGTCGTGGATCTCCAGCAGGCGCTCGCCCGAGGCGCAGGCCGCGCCCGCGAGCGGGACGAGCCCGGCGAGCTGCTGGATCGGTTCGAACAGCTGCGCCATGAAGGCGGCGAAGGCGAGCAGACCACCCAGGCTCAGCTCGCCGCGGATCACCTGGAGCGCGCCGACGCCCACCACGACCAGCCCCGCGAGCATCTGGAGGACGTTGAGGAGGGGCTGGTAGAGGTCGGACATCCGGGCGGCGGAGAGCTCGGCGTCCAGCAGGGCCTTTCCCTCCCGGTGCACCCGCTCGACCTCGCGCTCCTCCTGGCCGCAGGTGCGGGTGACGACCACGTTGCGCAGCGTCTCCTCCAGCAGCGCGGTGACGCCGCCGGCGCGGCGCTGGACCTGCCGCTCCCGGATGCGGATGCGGCGCCCGAAGAAACCGGTGGTGAAGATGAACAGCGGCGCGACGATCAGCGCCGCCAGGGTGAGGGGCCAGCTCAGGTAGAACGCCGCGCCGGCGAACAGCACCAGGCTGACCGAGGCCACCGCGCCCTCGACCAGACCGGTCGCGACCATCTGCTCGATCGTCGCGATGTCGGCGGTCATCCGGGCCACCAGGTCGCCGCGCCAGCGGGTCTCCAGGGTGTCCGGCGGCAGGGTGTGCAGATGGGCCAGTGTGCCGGTCCGGAGCCGGAGCAGGTACCGCTCCGCGATCCAGGTACCGGTGTAGGTGCCGGCGAAGGTGAACAGTGCCGCCGCCGCGGCCGCGGCGAGCATCGTGCCGCCGAGCGGCCAGAACTCGGCGAAGTGCCGCGGCACCAGGACTTCGTCGATCAGGTCCTTGAACATCCAGACCGAGACGACCTCGCCGAAGGCGCCCAGCACGAGCAGCACCGCGCTCAGCGGCAGCCAGCGCACGTCCGGTCGGACCCACGGCCAGAACCGCCGGAACAGCTCGCGCAGCGAGATGGCGGGCGAGTCCGCCACCGGCCCCTGGTCGATGGCCCGGTCGGCTGCCCGGTCCTCCGGACCCCCCATGGGCGTGGCACCGTGCATGGAGGAACCCCACTCAGGATGAGGGGCCGGCGGTGATACCGCCGGCCCCAGGGATGGGTGTCATGCCGGACTGTTAAGCACAGCCCGGACCGCCCTTAATCTGTCACCAGAAGCCAAACCGACGACGGCGGCCGTGGCGACGGCGGCGACGGTCACGTTCACGTCCGCGACCGCGGTCCCTGCGGTTGAAGTAACTCATCACGACTCCATTTCTTCCCTTGCATTGGCACGCCGCACGTCCACGGCCGACGCCGACGGCGCGGACCCGGGGAGCACGACAGAGACTGCCGTTGCCGTGAGACAGCCCTAAGCGGCGGGCACGTCAGGGATGTGCCTGCCAGAGCCGTTCTCACATCTCCAGTATCCGCCTGACGCCCCCGCTCGCAGCTTCTGGACCGCAACCGTGACCGGCCCTCGGCATGCGAAGGGCCCCCCGACGCGAACGCCCGGCCGGCGCCCCGGCGGCCGGATCCGACCCTCCCGCCCGGCCCCCCGACGAGCCGGGTCGGGCGGGGAGCCGCCCGGCCGGATCCGCGACTGACCCGCCGTCAAGTGCCTTTCGTCCGGCGTCCCGAAACGGCCGCCCCCGCACACCGGCCACCGCCGCCCACCGGTCCGCCGGCGGCCCCCGCGACGACCGCGTCGGCGCGATCCCCCGGCCCTCGCGCCCCCTCCCCGAAGACCCCCGCCCGGGCCGCCGACCCCGCCCGCCGACGCCTACCCGGATGGCGCAGCCGACCGCCGGAGCGGGGGTGCGCACCCCCGCCCGGTGCGACGGGAACCCCCGCGTCGAGCCCCGCGGAAAGCACCGGAACGAGGCCCCGGCACCGCCCGCGCCACGGCGGATCCGCTGTGAGAAGGCGCCCCGGAGCCGCCTTCCGGGCGACTCCGGGGCCGCGCGAGGACCCGAGGCGACTGCGTTCGGGTGACGGCGCCACCAGGAGCGGCACCCCCGCCCCCACTCCCCCGCCGGTATCGCGGCTACGGGGGGCCACGGGGGCTAGGGGGCAGTACTCCTCGCCGCAGGAGCCCTCGTCACGGGAGTCCTCGTCCGGGATGCCCCTTTCCCTGGGGGATGCTCCGAAGGAGACGCCGGTGTGGTGGGGGTGGTCGTCGGCTCGGGCAGCTGGGTGGGTGAGGCCGGGAGCGGGCAACTCGGCGACGGCACCGCGGCGGGCGAGGAGACCTCAGGGGTCGGGATCGGGGCCGGGTCCAGGGTCGGGGCCGGTTGTACCGGCACCGGCGCCGCCGGGTACGAGCCGCCTCCGCCCCCGTTCGTCGAGGGGCCGCTGAGATGGCCCGCCACCTCGACCACGCCGCCGCAGGCGAGCAGCACCGCGGCCAGCACCGACAGCCCGGCGGAGGCCCGCAGCGCCCGGGGCGCCGCGGTACGCGGTTCGGTGTCCACGCTCAGTCCACGTATTCCTGGGCGACCTGCACGTACTCGAAGCCCTTGACGTCGGTGGCGATGTGCATCCGACCGGTCTGCGAGGAGGCGATCAGGGTGTTGAGCAGACCGGTGATCGCCCCGCTCAGCGCCGACTCGGTGTCCGAACCGTCGGCGATGAACAGCGCCTTGGTCGCCACCTCCTTCAGCACGTCGCGCCTGGCGGCGCCGAAGCCGTAGGCGATCACGTGCGGGTGGCGCGGCCAGTTCCGGTCCACCAGCGCGCGGAAGGAGTCCTGCCACCTCGCGTCGGTCGGAGCGCCGTCGGTCAGGAAGAAGACCGCCGGCCGCAGCACGCCGTACTGCTGCGCCCGCAGGCTGCTCACGTCCTGTTCGATGCTCTGCCGCAGCTGGTCGAAGGCCTTGCCGTACTCGGTGCCCCCGCCGCAGATCACTTCGGGCATGCTCGGGACCTGCTCCATGTCCGACATCGGGATCACCACGTGCACGTCGGTGGAGAAGGCGACCACGCTGACCCTGGCGAACTCCGAGACGCGCGGATTCGTCGCCAGGTTGTAGTGCAGACGCGAGAGGGTCGCGTTGAGCACCGCCTCGTGCGGCTTCATCGACGAGGAGGCGTCGATCACCACGTAGGTGGGCAGGCAGAGTGACATGTGTGTGCACCTCTGAGCTAGTGGTTGTTGGCGATGACGATGGCCAGGATCACGACGAGGGCGAGCACCCAGATCCACTTGGTGGACGAGCCGGTCGCGGGCTTCTGTTGCTCCTCGACCGTGCCGACGCGGGTGACGGTGCCGGAGGGGGGCTCCGGGATCGTGTGCGGCGCGGGCCGCGGAAGCACCACCGTCGGCGGCGTCGGGGGCAGTTGGGGCAGCGGCGTACGTGTCGGACGCGGAACGGCCCTGAGGTAGGGCCCGTTGTTCAGCGCCTGGTTCAACTGGGCGGCCGCGGGCCGTCGCTCCCGGTCGGTCGCGAGCAGCATGTCCAGCAGGACCTCGGAGGCGGCGGGCTGGTTCAGCCAGTGGGACGCGGCGACGCCGTGGAAGGTGCTCGCGTCGCGCCGGCCCGTCAGGCACTTGGCGACGAGCAGGGCGAGCCGGTAGCGGTCGGTGTACTGGTCCGCGTCGGAGCCCGGCGGTGTGAGCGGGTCGGCCCAGTTCGGCTGGTGGATGTCGGGCATCTTCTTCGGCTGGCAGCCGTCGACGTCGATCAGGTAGACGCAACGCCCCTCCGGACTCCAGAAGGCGTTGGAGAACGACCAGTCCGAGTAGACCAGGCCCAGGCCCTCCAGGATCGCGGCGAGCTCCGTCAGTCGGCGGCAGGCGGCGAGTCGGCCCTCGAAGCCGGGGCACGGCAGGCCGACGCCCCGGATCGACTCGTCGGACTTCGCCAGCCAGTCGATCTCCAGGAACCGGCGCTCGCTGAACTTGCCGCGCCGCAGCTCGGAACGGTACTGCTCGGGCGCCATCGGGATCACGCACCCGACGACCGGGTTGCCGGGCTCGCGGATCCGGGCCGCGGGCCAGCACGTCCCGGCGTACAGGGTCGCCCGCTCCGCCTCCGGCAGCGTGTCCGGAGCCGAGATCAGCAGGTCGATCCGGTGGCCGTCCTCCTGGTGCGGGCCGGGCCGGTACAGCTTGGCCAGCCAGCCCGGATGGCCCGTCAGCGGCCGTACGGCGACGGCCTGGCCGTTGTGTTCGGAGATCGGCTCGGCGAGCGGTCCGAGATCGCCGAGGCCCACGGTCCTCGGCAACGCCCAGCCCCGCGGGTCCACCGCCGGGGCGCCGCCGCCGGCGACGGGATCGGAGTCGGTCATGTCCCACTGCCGTTCCACACCACGACGGCGGTGCGGTCGTCGAGGCACTGCGGTGCGTCGAAGCCGACGTCGGCGGTGAACCGGGTGGCCGGGACCGGCGAGCGCCAGGCGTTCGCGAAGTACTCGTTGACGTTGCCCGCCCGGTCCGCCCACGCGTCGCCGATCCCGTCCGTGACCAGGGCGAGGGCGGCACCGGCCGCCAGGGTGACGTAACCGTCCGCGGCCAGGTGCGGCGTGTCCGGCAGTCGGCCGGCGACCTCGTTCGAGACCACCGCGGCCGCGCGGTCCTTGGCTTCGCCGGCCGAGAACCGCCACAGCGGGACGCGAGGGTCGAGTGTCCAGGCCGAACTGTCACCGAGCCAGCCGACCCACGCCCGCGCCACACCGTTCGCGTCCGGCTCGGCGATCACCGCGGTGATCAGCACGGTCGCCAGGTGCGAGGCGCCGACACCGCGTCCGGCCGCGTGCGCGGCGATCGATTCCGCGACCTGCCCGTACAGCGCCTTGACGTCGAGCCGGTCGAAACCGACCCCCTCGATCTGCTCGCGCAGCAGGGTGACGGCCTGGCTGGAGGCCGCGGTGGCCCCGATGTCGGACCAGGCCGCGCTGGACAGGCCGTCGGCCACGGCCACGATCGCGTACCGGCTGTCCGGGCTCCGCCCGATCCGGTAGGAGTCCTGTCGCGGCTCGGCGGGCCGGCCGCAGCGGTGGCCGGGCCCGACGACGGAGGCGGCGCGGATGGTGAGGGCACCGACCGTGGCTTCGTCGGCGGCGATGCCGTTCTGCACCGTGCGCTCCGGCAGCAGCCAGGGGTAGCCCTGTGCCCGCGCGCCCTCGCCGAAGCGGGGCACGCTCAGGTCGGTCGGCCGCTCGCGCAGGAACGGCCGGGGCCTGCCGGGCTGGGCCGTCGACACCGCCGGTGCCGCGACGAAGCGGCAGACCGGCGCCGTCGCGTCGGGCCTGGCCCCCCGTTCGGGCCGGTCCCGCCGCCGGGCGGGCGGCGCGGCGGCCTCGGACCCCAGTGCGGCTGCCACGCCGACGACACCCACCGCCGCGAGGGCGAACGCGTCCACCAGCCAGCCGTAGTGCCGGTGCGGCATACGCACCTCGGCGAAGGCCCCGATCACGACGGCTGCGAGCAGCCCCGCCCGCACCCAGCCGTCCGCCAGGCCGTCCCGCCGGCCGTCGCCCCCGCTCACGGCCGCTCCTCACGATCGCGGGACCTCGGCCCCGAGGCGAAGTGCTGGTCACCGTGCTGCACCGCGAACACCTCACCGGAACCGGTGGCGGAGTTGACCTGGACCACGAAGTCCGGCCGTTGCCCGGTCCGCAGCGTCGCCAGAGCCATCACGTCCTGGGCGAGAGCCGGGTCCCGGTCGAGCAACTGGAACAGGGCCCCGGTCCAGAAGTCCACGGCCGCGGCGTCGACCGCTCCCCTCGTGGCGGTCGACGCCCGCTCCAGCGCGGCGGACAGTTCCCTGCGGCGGCTGCCGTGGACCCGGGCGATGACGCCGCTCATCAGTCGCCTCGCCTCGTTCCACAGATCGGTGCCCATCGCGGACACCAGAGCGGTGGCTCCGCTCGCGGCCAGCTCCGCGAGTTCCTGGTTCATCGGCGCTTCAGCCCCGTTCGTTGTAGTGGACGTACTGGCCACCGTGGCCGACGGCGAAGACCGGGCCGCTCCCCGTGGCTCGGACGAGTTGCCCCGCGGACGGCGGCTCGGCTTCCGCCGGCCGCTCGCGGGAGCCGGACTCCGGGCCGGGACCGCCGCGCGGCCCGACCGGGCTGCCCGGGTACCAGAGCCAGGCCCGTGCGGCGTACTCCTTGACCCGGACCTCGGCCGCGGTGAAGGCGCCGGCGTCGAGCCCCTCGTGGCCGTGCCCGACCGTCTCCTCGTAGTAGTGCTGCGACAGCATCGCAGCCACCGGGGTACCGTCCGGACCGTCCAGGACCGCATGCCGCAGCGGGGGCGAGTCGAGCAGCCGGGCGAGCGCCTCGAACGGGGTGCCGGAGACGGTGCCGTCCGGATCGAACCGGACCTCCCCCGCGTGCGCGGCGGCCCGTACCCGCAGCCGGGCGTCCGGGCCGGCGTGCCGGTTGTGCTCGCGGATCCGCGAGCCCAGCTCCGGCAGCAGCGGGACCAGCAGTCCGGCCTTGGGCAACCCGGCCGGGGCGACGAGCCGGCAGCCGTCGCCGGTGTCCACGTACGCGAAGTCCCGCCGGTCCAGCTCCGCGACGCCGAGGGCGCCGAACAGCGCGGACCGCAGCACACCGCGGATCTCCTGCAGCCGCTGCTGACCGCGGCCCGCGGAACCCGCGATGTCGCACGCCAGCAGAGCTCGGTACTCGTACCTCGGATTCACATTCCCTCCGCGATCACGACGAGGGCCGGCAGTTCGAGGATCGAACCGCCGTCGGCACCGAATTCCCGGTGCCGACACGATGGTTAACCAGAACGTAGAGGAGGGGTCCTCGGGTAGACCGGCTACTAATACGGCTTGTCCGGCTTCGGCCGGACGAGGAGGAGGAGTGACCGATGAGCAACACACGGATGCGCGGGGCCGGGGCCTACTGGCCGACGACCGGGCTGCTCGGCCGGGTCGGCGAGGCCGACCGCCGAGTCCTGCTGGGGCTAGGCCACGGCGTGGTCTACCCGGCCGGTCAGATCACCATCCGCGAGGCCGACACCTCGGACTTCTCGCTGCTCCTGATCGGCGGCACGGTGAAGGTCACCGCGCACGCACAGGACGGCCGGGACGCGCTGCTGGCCGTACGGATGGCCGGGGACCTCGTCGGGGAGTTCGCCGGGATCGACGGTCAGCCGCGCATCGGCACCGTGACCGCCTGCGGCCGGGTACTGGCCCGCTACATCCTGCCCGCCGAACTGCTGGCGTGCACGAAGCAGCACCCCGCCATCGGGCTCGCACTCAACGCGAGCGTGGTGGCCAAGCTGCGCACGGCGACCAGCCGGATCGTCGACTTCACCGGTTGCGACGTGCTCGGGCGGCTGGCCAGGATCCTGCACCACCTCGCCGTCACCTACGGGCGCCCCGGCCGCAACGAAGCCCATCTCCCGCTGTCACAACCGGAGATGGCCACGCTGGTCGGCGCCGCGGAGTCGTCGATCCACAAGGCCCTGCGGGCCCTGCGGGAGTCGGGCGCGGTCGTCACGGGCTACCGCAGGATCACGATCCTCGACCTGGACCACCTCGCCCGGATCGCCGCCGCGACCGAACCGGCCGGTTCGCGGGCGATCTCACCGAACAGCTAAAAGCGCCGGGTTCCGACGACGGGCCGGCGCCAGCATGACCGAGTGCCGGAACCCGAGCGTCGGAGAGGACCGGAGAGACAGATGCCAGAGAACAACGGTGCTCCGGACGGTTCCACGCGGATCCGGGCGGGCGACGTGTCCGGAACGATGATCGTCGGCAACCGGAACACCGTCACCAACCTGAACATCACCACCGGACACGGTTCGGCCATCACCGTGAACGCGGGGCCTGCGCCGACCCCGGTCAAGCGTCAGCCGATCTCCCACCTGCCGCGTTCCGCCGCCGATCCGCCGATCGGTCGGGAGCGGGAGCTCCAGGTGCTGCAACAGGCCATCGGAACACGGCAGTTGGTGCAGATCTGGGGCGCCTCCGGGGTCGGCAAGAGTGCGCTGCTGCGCCACCTCGCCCGCACCCTGCCGCGCGGGCCCGAAGGCGCGGCCTACATCGAAGCCGGCGGACGGACGGCCGACGACCTCGCGCAGGCGATCTTCGACATCAGCTTCGACGCGCCGAACTACAAGCCGTCGCTGGAGGTGCTGAAGGAGCACCTGAAGACCCTGCGGCTGCGGATCTACCTGGACGACGCGGGACTCGACGAGAAGGACCTGCACCGGCTCTTCGACCTGGCCGAGCACTCCACGTTCGTCTTCACCTCGCAGCGCCGGTCGTCGGTCACCGGCGTCCACACGATCCGACTCGACGGACTGACGGCCCCGGCCGGGGTGGTCCTGGTCCAGACGGTCCTGGCCCGCGCGCTGCGGCCCGACGAAGCGCGGACCGTGACGGCGCTGTGCGACGCCCTGCACGGCAACCCGCTCCGACTGCGGCGCATCGCCCTGTCGGCCGCGACCGGCAAGGGCCTGCCCGGCATCGCCGAACTCCCCGCGCTCCTTCCCGCGCTGCTCAACAGGCTCCGGCCGCAGGAGCGCGACCTGCTGTACCTGCTCGGCTCGCTCTCCGGCGCCGAGTTGGCCGCCCGGCAGCTCGACGCCCTGCTCGGCCGCACGGACGCCAAGGCGCTCGCCGACGGCCTGGTGCGGCACGGTCTGCTGGTCGCCTCGGAAACCGGCTACGGGTGTCCGCCGGACGTCGCCGAGTGCGTGCTCAGGAGCCGGATGACGCAGTTCCCCGCCGCGCCGCTCTGCCAGGCGCTCACCGCCTGGGTCGAGTCGCGGGAGACCACCCCGGACGAGGTCGCGGCCCACTTCCAGGCCCTGGACGTCGCGGTGCTGGGAGCGGAGCGGAGCGGACAGGCGCAGCTCGGCGTGGAGTTGGCCCGTGCCGCCTCGCCGAAACTGGCGCTCTCCCGGCAGTTCGACGCGTGGGGCAGCCTCCTCGGAGCCGGCTGGGCCGCCGCGAAGAGCGCGGGAGACCGCGCGGGCGAGGACTTCTTCCTGAGGGAGGCGCGCACCCGCCGCAAGGCGATCGGCCGGGCGGCGCTGACGACGGCCCTGGTGCTGGAGGCGGGGGCGCTCTGGCAGGAACTCGCCGCCCTGCAAGCGCACTCGGTGGCCCACCAGGCCGCCACGACGGCGATCACCGCCGTGCCGCCGATCGCGCCTCTCGCCCCCGTCGTACCGGTCGCTCCCGTCGTACCGGTCGCTCCCGCACCGACCGTGGCCACCCCGCCAACAGTCACTCACCCGGCGGTCAGCCCCCCGACGATCACCCACCCGGTCCCCACTCCCACTGCGTCGGCACCCGTGCACTCGGCGACTCCGCCGCAGGTGATCGACCTGTCCCAAACCGCCCAACAGCCCCTGCCCACCAGCCACGTGGCCGGCACACACGCCATCCCCTCGCACGCAGTACCGCAGAAGATCGACCTGTCGGGTGCGCACAGCTCCGCCACGCACTCGACGCACGCCGCGGGCGGCACCACGGCCACAACCAGCACCGGTCACACGGCAGTCACCGCCACCGGTGCGGCGGCTGCCAAGGGCGGAGCAGCCCTCGTCGTCGCCTGCGTGGTCGGCGCCTCAGCCGTACTCGGCGTGGGCGCCATGGTCTACACCCAGAACCAGTCGAACCGGGCTACGACGGCCCAGCCCACCTACTCGCCGGCCCCGCCTCCGAGGGTCTACACCCCGGCCCCGCCGGTCCACACCCCCGCCCCGCCGGCCCCGGCCCCGGTCGTCACGCCGGACCCCGTCGATCCCGTGTGCGCAACGGTGGTACAGGAATTGGGAAAGGAGACCCAGCAGCACAACGCCGACCTGACCGCCATTCACAGCGCCTTCGACTCGTACAACAACGCCGTAGCCGCGTACAACTCACGACGGACCTCCACCCTTCCCGACGACAGCGTGGTGAAATCCCGTATCGACATCATCCTCAAAGACCTGCGCGCCAGCGAGTCCACGGTGCGGGGAGCCCTGTCGCAAGCGCGGGACGGATCCGTGGTATCCGACCTCAAGGGCCTTCTGACCGCTAGCCAGCAGGAGGAGAACCAGTTCCGCGCGACTCGGAAAAATCTCACCACCGGCTACAACACGGCCAGCCAGGCTTCGGCATACAACTCGGCCTGGCAGAGTCTGGTGATCCACTGCATCGCCTGGTAATCCGCCACAAGACCGACCAGGAAAGGCCGACCATGCCTACGGAATCCACCCCCGGCACCATCCACGCCGGAGACGTCTCCGGCACCTTCATCGTGGGCGACAACAACCACGTGACGAACACGAAGCATCACCCCGAGCAGCCGCAGCCCCAACCGCGCCAGCAGAACACGGCCGAGGACCAGGCAGCCGTCTTCGCCGTGGAACACGGCACCATGCACGTCACGTACAACCACCACGCCGAGGCCGCGCCCGAGACGGAGGCCTGAGAAACGCTCAGCCCTGATCGGCCAGCAGCTCCAGGTCCTGGGCGTTCAGCGTCGCCGTCTTCAGCAGTTCCCTGATCAGGTTGACGCTGAGCGTCGAGCCGACCGGCTCGCCGACCTCGTCGCGCGTCAGTCCGCGCACGCCCCGCCGGCGCAGCCGGTCGCGCACGTCCTCGACCGTGTTGGCGACCGATTTGTGGGTCCAGAACTTGGTCGCGTGGGGCGAGGCGTTGACCAGCCGGGCGGTCTCCTCCCAGGCCGACGGGAGCGGGAAGGCGTCCTGGCCCTCCAGGTAGCGCCGGGCGAGTGCGGTGAGCACCAGCCGCTCCTGGAGGGAGAGCAGGTAGACCGTCTCGGGGGCCGCGGTATCGGCGTTGCTCGTGGAACGGGGGTGCAGGTCGTCCCCGTCCACGACGCGGACCTCCACCAGGTGGGACCGCCGCTTGGACGAGTTGATCACCAGCGGGGTGTACCCGGGTCCGATGATCCGCTTGTGGCTGGTGAGCATCAGCACGCCGTCGGGCAGTTCGATCGGCAGAGCGCCGGTGTTGACCAGCCACCAGTCGCCGTCCGGCCCGGCGCAGGTGAAGACGCCGTGCCGACGACTGACGGTCGGGGCGTCGACACCGACCGGTACGTGCACGTCCTCGCGGTCGCGCCCGAACAGCAAGGTGTACCGGCGCGGCGGCACGGCGTACCCGCCCTCCGGGCCGAGCACGAAGATCGTCCCGGGCGGGGCCGAGGGCACTCTGCCGGAAGGACTGCCCGGCGGCAGCATCTGGGGTGGGAAGTCCTCGTACGCCATCTCGCATACCTCCGCCTCGGCTCGCGCCAGTGTATGAGCGCACCGAGAGGACCATTCCTCCTGCGGGCGTGCGGCGTGTCGAGCTTGCGGAATCACCAACTCCGCTTGCCCTGACTGGACTTGCTCGATAGCCTGCCCGCCGTGAGCGAGATCAGCCGGCGAGCTGCCGCGATCGACGGCCTGGTCGCCGAACCACTCGGCCCGGGCGATCCGCAGGAGATCGGCAGCTTCAGCATCATCGGCCTGCTCGGCACCGGCGGCATGGGCGAGGTCTACCTCGGGGTCTCGGACAGGGGCTACGCCGCTGTCAAGCTCGTCCGGCCGCGGCTGGTCCCCAGCGAGCGCTTCGAACGAGAGGTCGGCATCCTCTACCGCGTGCCACTCGGAGTCGGACCGCGGGTGCTGGCGAGCGACGCCACTGCGGAACGCCCGTGGTTCGCCACCGAGTACGTTCCCGGGCTCACGGTGGACGAGGCGGTCCGGCTGCACGGCCCGCTTCCCGCCGAGGCGCTGTGGCTGCTGCTGGCCGAGACGGCCGCTCGAATGCGGGCCGTACACGCGTCCGAGATCGCGCACCGCGACATCAAGCCCGCCAACGTCATGCTGGTGCGCGACGGCGTGAAGCTGATCGACTTCGGCATCGCGCGCGCCGCGGACCAGGCGAGGCTCACCAGGAGCGGTGACAGCTACGGAACGCAGGGCTTCTCGGCACCGGAACAGCAGGCCGGGGACGAGGACGTGGCGGCGCCCGCGGACGTCTACTCGCTCGCGGCGCTCCTGCTCTACGCCGCCTCGGGCCGCACGCCCGGCGCCGTTCCCGACGTGGGGCCGCTGCGCGCCGTGGACGCCGACCTCGCCACCCTCCTCGGGCCCTGTCTCGCCACCGGCCCCGGAGCACGCCCCACCGCCGACGAGATCGTCCTGGCGACGCGCACGCACCGGCTCGACCCTCCCCCGTCCTGGCCGCCCGAAGTCATGTCACGCATCGACGCTCGACGTGCGTTCGCCGAAACGCCGGTCGGCAAGCTGGAGACCGTCCCGCCACCGGACACGAGCGCGGACCCGAAGCCCGACGTCGGGCCCGCACCCCTCGTACCACCTCGCCGCCCGCGCAAGCACCTGCTCCTGTTGCCGATCGCCGCGGCGACCGCCCTCGGCGCGGTCGCGGTGTTCGCCCTCAGCCCGTCCACCTCCCCGCAGCACCACGACGCGCAGGAGTCCAACGGCGTGCAGGTCGCCGTCGAGCCCTTGGCCGGGACGACGCACGGGCCCTCCGAGAGCCCGAGCGCCTCGATCTCCGCCACCGCCACCGCCACCGCCACCGCCGAACCCTCTCCCCCGCCTACAACCGCCCCGGCCGGCACCACGCGGGCACCCTCCCCCAGCCTGCGGCCTTCGACCTTCGCTGCCGCCGAACCCGCTACCCGGCCCCCGACCACCCCACCCGGCACGGCCACCCCACCGAGCACGGCCACCGCCGCACCCTCAACGGCCGCCCCCAGCCCCACCTCGTCATCGATCCGCGGCATCAACGGCAGCGACGACCCGGCACAGGTCAAGGGCTCCGAGGCGGACACCAGTTGGTTCGGCCCCGATGCCGCCTGCTCCGCCTGGCTGGACGACAACGGCTCCGGCTCGCTCGCGGGCGTGCTCAACACCTCCCTGGCCCAAACCTGCGTCGCCGAGCTCGCCCGCAGCGACGGCATCACGTACACCTTCCGCGCCTCCCTGGGCGCCGCGAAGACGAGCTTCGTCCCGGACATCGGCTACACGATGTGGATCTGCGTGTGGAACGCGAACAACCGATCCGGCGAGCAGTGCTCCGCCCGCTTCGGCATGAACGGCACCACCCCGGTCCGCCGGTGAAACGAGGCTGCCGCAAGGAGCACTCCCGGGCCACCACCCCCAGCCGGCGGGCGGAGCAACCGGGTTGGCCCTACGGTGCGGCGCGAGGGGGTCACCTGAACGGAAGGCTGCTACTGGCACGGCCGGGAAATTCGAGCTGTACAAGGACTTCTGAATCGAACCTCCCGCACTCAGGGGATGAAGGTCCACTCACAGCGTTTGACCTGCAGAAACGCTTATCGCTGTCTCTCCTCGCCAGACAACCGCACTCATTCGTCTTGTGCACCCGATGTGCGCCCAAGGGCCAACCCGCCTGACGGCCAGTCGAAAGCATCCGGAGCCTGCTGGGCCTCGACGCGATCACCACTGAGAGCAACGAGACTCAGCTGCTCGACGGCATTCACGGTGCCGGTCACGGTGACCGGGCACGGGCGCAGATCCATCCCCGTACGTTCAGGGCCGACCACTGCCAACGACCCTCAGCCATCACCCCAACATCCACGTGCGAGTACCCTTCGAGAGCGCGGGACACGGCAATGACAACTCACCTCAGAGTATGAAGAGATGATGGCAATACATGAGATCTCCCTCAGGCTGCCATCCGATCGAACTAAATCAACCGGAGGACTCTGAGCCCAATCGCCGCACGTCAGCAAGTGTCGGCCCCGCGCTCGCGGGGGTTGCTCCGTCAGCGAGCTCGTGGCCGCCTTGTCCTCACCGTCGGCCCCGCTCGCGGGGGTTGCTCGGGCACCCTGTGATCGACGGTGCCCTGCGCGAAGTCGGCCCCGCGCTCGCGGGGGTTGCTCCGGGCAGTACAGCGCCCCCTCGATCTCCAGCTCGTCGGCCCCGCGCTCGCGGGGGTTGCTCCGCCGGCCGGTTCTCCGTCCGGCTGCTCACCAAGTCGGCCCCGCGCTCGCGGGGGTTGCTCCCGGGCGTTCATCGCGACGATCGGCACCCGGGCGTCGGCCCCGCGCTCGCGGGGGTTGCTCCACCACCAACCAGGAGCGGATCGCCCGCACGCTGTCGGCCCCGCGCTCGCGGGGTTGCTCTCAGAACAGTGTGGTGGACCTGGACAAAGGCCGGCCGGCCCCGCGCTCGCGAGGTTGTTCGGTCGCTGTCCGTGACTAAGTGCCCAGGGTTGAGCACCCGCCCAACGGGCAACCGCCAGCGACCGTCACTCCCCAAAAGAAACTCGCCATGTGCACCGCCTTCCCTCACGGCCCCAGCAGCGGCCAGGCAGTACCCGGCTCCGCGACTCGAACAGTCGCCACCCGACTGGGCCAACTGTCCTGCACTCCAAAGGGTTTGGCCCTACCTTTCGATCGAGGGGGTCACCTGAACGGAAGGCTGTTACTGGCATGGCCGGGAAATTCGAGCTGTACAAGGACGAGAGCGGGATGCACCGCTTCCGGCTCAAGGCGAGCAACGGGACGGTCATCGTCACCGGGGACCCGCACGAGAGCAAGGACGAGTGCCTCAGGAGCATCGAGTCGCTCCGCAAGCTCGCGCCGTACGCGGAGCTCAAGGAGGCGGCCGGGTCGCACTGAGGCGGCGCGGTGCGGGCGCGGGTCGGCGATGCAAATCGCCGACCCGCGTTCGCTTCTATGACAGATCCCTTTGGCCGGGTGCACGCCGGGCGCGGAGAGAACACTGGCATGCGCGTCGTCATCGTCACCGAATCCTTTCCGCCCGAGGTCAACGGAGTCGCCCACAGCGTGCTGCGGACGGCCGAGCATCTGGTCCGCCGGGGCCACCAGCCACTCGTCGTCACCCCCGCACCCGCGCGGGGCGCCGCGTGCCCGCCGCACACCTTCGGCGGCTCCGAAACGGTGGAGCTGCCGGTGGTGCGCATTCCGTCGGTGCCGCTGCCCGGATACCCGCAGGTGCGGATCGCGCTGCCGAGCCGGCAGCTGGCGGCCGCCGTCGCCGGGCACCGGCCGGACATCGTGCACCTGGCCAGCCCGTTCGTGCTCGGCGCGCGCGGGGTGCAGGTCGCGGCCCGCCTCGGTGTCCCCGCCGTGGCCGTCTACCAGACCGACCTCGCCGGGTACGCGCACGCCTACCGGGCCGGGCGGGGCCTCGGGGAGGCGGCGGCCTGGCGGCGGATCCGGGCCGTGCACCGGGCCGCCGCCCGGACGCTGGCGCCGTCCACCCCCGCCGCCCAGGACCTCACCGCGCACGGAGTGCCCCGGGTGCAGCTGTGGCCGCGCGGGGTGGACTCGGTGCGGTTCCACCCCCGGCACCGGGACGAGGCGCTGCACCGGGCGCTCGCCCCGGGCGGGGAGGTGCTGGTCGGGTACGTCGGGCGACTGGCGCCCGAGAAGCGGGTCGACCTGCTGGCCGCCGCGTCGGCCCTGCCCGGGGTGCGGGTGGTGGTGATCGGGGACGGGCCGTCCGGGCCCGGTCTGCGGGCCTCGATGCCCGGCGCGGTGTTCCTCGGCCGCCGGACCGGCGAGGAACTGGCCCGCTGTTTCGCGACCCTGGACGTGTTCGTGCACACCGGCCCGCTGGAGACCTTCTGCCAGACCATCCAGGAGGCGATGGCGAGCGGCGTGCCGGTGATCGGTCCGGCCGCCGGCGGCCCGCTGGATCTGGTCGCGCACCACCGGACGGGCCTGCTGGTGCCGCCCCGGGACGGCGCCGCGGTGGCCCGGGCGGTGGCGGAACTGGCCGCCGACCCGGGGCGGCGGGCCGCGTACGGGCGCGCCGGACGGGCCGAGGTGACCGCGCGGACCTGGGAGGCGGTCGGCGACCTGCTGCTGCGGCACTACGCGGAGGTCCTCACCGAGCACCACGGCACACCGGCGGCTCCCCTTTCCGCTCCCCCTTCCACTCCCCCGGCGGTCGTCGAGCCGGTCGCCGTCGTGGAGGAGCTGCCGGCATGACGGACACCGCCGACCGCGAGCCGCTGACCATCGTGCGGCTCGCGAACTTCGTCACCCTGGTCTCCGGGGGCCTGCGCACCGCGCTGCGCCACCTCGGTGCCGGCTATCTGGCCGCCGGGCACCGGCCGGTGCTGATCGTGCCCGGGGAGCGGCGCAGCGAGGAGGAGGGCGAGCAGGGACTGGTGGTCACCCTGCCCGGGCCGGTGCTGCCGGCCAGCGGCGGCTACCGGGTGCTCACCGACCGGCGGGCGGTGTCCGCCGAACTGACCCGGCTGAAGCCCGACCGACTGGAGGTTTCCGACCGCACCACGCTGCGCTGGACCGGCAGTTGGGCCCGGCGGCACGGCGTCCGCTCAGTGATGGTGTCGCACGAGAGCGCCGTCGGGCTGCTGCGCACCTGGGGGCTGCCCCGCCCGCTCGCCGACGCGGCCGCCGACCGGCTCAACGCGGCGACGGCCCGTACGTACGACGCGGTGCTCTGCACCACCGACTGGGCGGCGGCGGAGTTCCGGCGGATCGGCGTGCCCAACCTGGCCCGAGCCCCGCTCGGCGTGGACCTGGACGCGATGCGCCCGCTGCCGCCGGCCGCGCGGGCCCGGGAGCGGGCGCGGTACTGCGGGCCGGACGACGTGCTGCTGGTGCTCTGCTCCCGGCTCTCGGCCGAGAAGCGGCCCGAGCGGGCGGTCGAGGCGCTGGCCGCACTGCGGGCCCGGGGGCTGCCGGCCGTCCTGGTGGTGGCCGGGGCCGGACCGCTGCGGGACCGGCTGGCGGCCCGGGCGGAGCGGCTGCGGCTGCCGGTGCGCTTCCTCGGGCACCTGGGCCGGCGGGAGGAACTGGCCCGGCTGCTGGGCTGCGCGGACGTGGTGCTCGCGCCCGGGCCGGTGGAGACCTTCGGGCTCGCCGCGCTGGAGGCGCTGGCCTGTGGGACGCCGGTGGCGGTCAGCCGCTCCTCCGCGCTGCCCGGGCTGGTCGGCCTGGCCGGGGTGGCCGCCACCGACACCGGCGCCGGATTCGCCGGGGCGGTACGGGAGTTGCTGGCACGCCCGGAGCAGGCGCGGCGGGCCGGCGCCCGGGCCCGGGCCGAGCGGTACGGCTGGCCGGCCGCGGTGGCCGCGTTCCTCGCGGCCCACGACGCGCCGAACCCCGGCGTACGGAACCACGGCGTGCGGAACCCCGGCGTACGGAACCCCGGTGCGGTGGAGGAGGGTTGGGATGAGCGTGCTCGGCACCGGGCGTGACCGGTCCGCGGACGGCCGGCCGGCCACCGGCGGGCCGGTGCGGTTCGTCGCGCTCGGGGACTCGCTGACCGAAGGGGTCGGGGACCCGGTCGGTGAGGGATGGCGCGGCTGGGCCGCCGTCCTGGCCCGGTCGCTGGCGCCCGAAGGCGGCGTCGAGTTC
This sequence comes from Kitasatospora sp. NPDC094016, assembly GCF_040304045.1. Classification (NCBI taxonomy): domain Bacteria; kingdom Bacillati; phylum Actinomycetota; class Actinomycetes; order Kitasatosporales; family Streptomycetaceae; genus Kitasatospora; species Kitasatospora sp. NPDC094016. The sequence goes on along the minus strand of NZ_JBEOUK010000011.1, from coordinate 117,368 downwards.
ACTAACCTGGCGTGCAGCGGCGCCCAGACCACGGACCTGACGAATCGTCAACTCCCTTCCGCGCTCGCGCTACGGCCGCGGTTCGCGGCCGTGGTGATCGGCGGCAACGACACTCTGCGGGCGGGCTTCGACATCCGGCGCACCACCCTGGAACTGGACGCCACCCTGGGCGAACTCTCCAGCCACGGCGCCGTCCTGCTGACCGCCTGCCTGCCCGATCCGGGCACCCTGCTCCGCCTGCCCGCGCCGCTGGCCCGACCGCTGGCGCGGCGGATGCAGGCCGTCAACACCGTCGTGCACGCCCTCACCGCCCGGCACCGGGCGGTGCACCTGCACATCGCCGAGCTGCCCTGGTACGCGCAGCGCCGGCTGCTCAGCGTCGACCGGCTGCACCCCAGCGCCGAGGGCCACCACCTGATCGCCCGCGGGTTCCACGAGCTGCTCGCCGCCGCCGGCCACCCCCTCGGCCCGCCGCCCGTCGACACCCCCGCCGAGGCCCCGCCCGGCCGGGCCGCCGACCTGTGGTGGATGGCCACCCAGGGCACCCGCTGGGTGGCCGCCCGAAGCACCGACCTGCTGCCCGGACTGCTCGCCCTGGCGGCGGCCGAAGGCCTCGCCCGGCTGCGCGGGTCCAACGGACGGCACGACGAGCAGATGGCCCGCGCGGCGGCGCAGGCCCTCGCGTCACTGGGGTGAGGCGGCGAGGGCTCGGCCAGGCCCGCGGGGGGAACCATGAAGGAGGTCCGCCGAGTCGTCGGGGGGCACGGCCTTCGAACCGGGCCTGACGGAGGGAGCAGCGGTGGACGCGTCATCCGGGAGCGGGCGGGAGTTGCTGGCGGCGGCGGGGGTGCTGTTCCCGGACGGGCGGGGGCGGGTGCTGGTGGTGCGGTTGCCGTACGACCGGAAGCATCCGGTGGCGATCCCGGGCGGCGGGTGGGAGCCGCAGGACCGCTCGCCACGGGAGACCGCGCTGCGCGAGGTGGTGGAGGAACTCGGGTTCACACCCCGGCTGGGGCCGCTGGCCTGCGTCGACTGGACGCTCGACCACTTCCGGCCGCCGATCGCCGCGTACCTGTACTGGGCGCAGCCGCTCACCGCCGAACAGGCCGCGGCGATCCGGCCGGACGCGGCGGAGGTCGGCGGCTGGGCCTGGCTGACCCCTGACCAGGCGGGCCACGCGCTGCCGCCCCTGCTGTCCCGCCGGGTCACGGCCTGTCTGCGGGCGCCGCGGTCGGCCGGTCCGCTGGAGCTGGAGGACAGCAGGCCCGTGGGGCACACCCTCGACCACCTGCCGGCGGACGAACCGCCGCCCGCGTACACCGGGCTGGCCGGGGTGCCCGCCCTGGGCCCCGCCCCGGACGGGCCGGGGGCGGGGCCCGGGTACGAGCCGCCGATGGACCGGGCCACCTACATCGCCACCCGCCCGCGGATCCGGGCCAAGGCACGGGCCCTGTTCACCGACGACGCCGGGCGGGTCCTGTTGGTCCGGCTGCGGCCGTGGGAGGGGCCGCGCGGCCGGGTGCCGTACTGGACGCTGCCGGGTGGCGGGATCGAGGCGGACCGGGAACTGCCCCGGGCGGCCGTCCGGCGCGAGATCCGCGAGGAACTGGGCTGGGAGGTCGAACCGGGGCGGCTGCTGGCGCTGGACTGGCAGCCCGGGGCGGCCGCCGACCCGGAGGCCGACCCGGCGACCGGGCGGGACACCGCGGTGCTGGTGTCCGTGTTCGACGGGGGCACGGTGACGGAGCGGATGCTCGGTTCGATCGCGCTGCCGGAGGAGGAGCTGGTGGAGTGGCGGCTCTGCGGCCCCGCCGAGGCACGGGCTCTGCTGACCGGCCCTTCCTGGGCCCGGACGGCCGCCGCGCTGGCCGCGCGGGAGCGGGCGGGCGGGCCGGCCGAGCTGGTGCGCGGACGCGCCGCCGGGTAGCGGCGGGCGGGCCGGGTGGGCCGGCCGGGCCAGGCGGGCGGGCGGGTCGAGCGGGTTCAGGAAGGCGAGTCAGGCGGGCTGGTCGGGCGGGGCTGTCGGGCAGGGCGGACAGGGCCGGGTCGGGTGGGTCACACTGGGGCCATGCAGAACGGGATCACGCAGCACGGGATCACGGAGGCGCTGGCCGGCCGGCGAGTGGCGTCGGTCAGCGGCGGCGACCGGCTGGACCTCACCCTCGACGGGCCGGTGACCGTCCGGGTGGCGCACGAGTTCCGCCTCGCCGCGCCCTCCTTCACCGCCCCGGCGGAGGTCGAGCACTACTTTCCGGCGCTGACCGTCCGCCCGACCGGCACTCTGCTCGCGCTCGTCGGCCGGACCGTCGACACCGCCGAGATCACCCTCGCCGGCGGCCTGGAGCTGGCCTTCGCGGAAGGCGGCGCGCTGTCCGTCCCGCCGCACGCGCAGCTCGCGCCGTGGAGCGTGGAGACCGCCGAGGGCGCGGTGTGCGCGGGGCTGCCGGGCGGCGAGGTCCGGTGGACGGCGCCCGGCGCGGCCTGAGCCGACGCCGGGCCGACGCTTCGTCCGGTCGGACTCTCCGGACTCTCCGGACTCTCCGGCCTGTCCGAGCTTGTCGAGCTGTCCGCCTGTTCGAGCTGTCCGGCCTGTCAGACCTCCAGCTCGGCCTCGATCCTGGTGAGCTGGTGGCGGGCCATCGCCAGGTTGGCGCGCGCCTTGTCCAGCGCCAGGTAGAGGAAGAGGCCCTTCCCGGTGCGTCCGGCGAGCGGCCGGATCAGGTGGTACTGGCTGCTCAGGGTGATCAGGATGTCCTCGATCCCGTCCTGTAGGCCGAGCATGTCCATGGTGCGCATCTTGGCGCGGACCACGTCCGTGTTCCCCGCCGCGGCCACGTTGAGGTCCAGCCCGCCGGGGCCGTCGAGGGTGGCGAGCGCCATGCCGCTGTTGTAGTCCACGAGTGCCGCGCCGATGGCGCCCTCGATGCTGGTCATGGCCTGCTTGAGCGCGCCGGCTGCGTCGGTCATCTGGGTAACTCCCTTTCGGTGGTGGGGTGGTGGGGTGGTGGGGTGCTGGGGTGATAGGTGCGGTCAGGCCGGGTCGCGCGGGTCCTTGGGCAGGAGGCTGTCGCTGAGCAGCCCGGCGATCCGCTGGGCCGAACGGCGGGCCTCCAGGTGCAGCCGGCCGACGTTGACGTCCGGGTGCGCCAGCAGGGCCAGCACGCAGCTGCCCCCGGCCGCGTAGGTGGCGACGTAGCCGTGCTCGCCGCGCACCAGCGACTCGCGGAACTCGCCCTGGCCGGTGGTGTCCGCGAGCCGCTGGGCCAGCGACAACGAGGCCGCCGTCATCGCGGCCAGGCCGGAGGGTTCCGCCCCGTGGGTGTCGTGCGCGACCAACAGGCCGTCCACGCTGGCCACCAGGCCACCCGCGAGGTGCGGGACGCGCTGCTTGACGGCGCGGAGCTCGGCGAGCAGTTCGGTCTCCAAGGCGATCAGTTGTCTCCTTCCGACACGCTGCTTGAGCGCCCGCCTCATGGCCGGGACGGCGGGGTCGCGGGTGGAGAGTGGTTCAAAGTCGGGCCTCCAGAAGGGTTCGGACCCGGGTCAGCAGCGCGATGTCCGGGTCGGGGACGGCCAGCGGGTGGGCCGCGGCCGTGGTGGGCGGGCGATCGGAGCGGGTGGGGGCCACGGGGCCGGACGGCATGGCGCCGGCGAGGGTGGCGCCGGGGACCCGGCGGTGCAGGCCTCCCGGCTGGCGGGCGGGGGCCGGCGCGTCGGGGGCCGGCGCCACGGGCGTCGCGGGTGCCACGGGTGTCGCGCCGCTCGGTGCCACCGCCACCGCGGGTACCACCGCCGGTGCGGCGTGCCGCGGGGCGGCGAGCAGCCCGGCGGCGGCCAGGCGGCGGACGTCCGCCGTGACGCCGAAGCCGGACCGGCCGAGCAGCCGCGCCAGGTCCGCCGGGGTTCTTCGGCCGTCGGCGTGGTCCAGCAGTTCGCACCGGCGGCGGCCGGGCGGGCGGTGCGACGGCCGCGGGACCGGCACCACCGGGCGGACCGGCGCGGTGTCGAGCTGCGGCCAGGGCCAGATCCGTTCCAGCAGCCGGCCCCGGCGCTCGACCTCGCGGCGCAGCCGGCCGGGGTCGACCGTGGCCACCGGGCCCAGCCAGTGCCGGGCGTCGGGCTCGAACCGCCAGACACCGCCGGTCCGGTCGGCGAGGACGAAGAACGCGGCGTCGAAGAGCGTGCCCAGGTGGCCGAGTTCGAGCTCGCCCCGGGTGAGCAGCCGCCGTTCGACCAGTGCCTCACCGACCCGGGCGCGCGGGCCGTGGAGCCGGAGCAGCTCCGCCCACTGCCCGGGGGTGATCCGGCCGCAGCCGGTGAGCAGTTCGGCCAGGCCGGGTGCGCGCGGGGAGTCGGCGTGGGCCACCTGGCCGTCGACGAGGTGCAGGCTGCCGAGCGGGCCGCGCAGGGCGCCGGTGGCGCGGCGGGCGGCGAGCAGGCCGAGGGCCTCGCCGGGGGTCTGCGGCGGGGCGGGCGGGCGGACGGCGGCGGGCGCGGCGGTCACCGGGGCCACCGGCCGGTGGAGCACGGACGGCGGGGGCGGCCCGCCCGGCGTGCTGGCCGAAACCCGATGGCCGCGGTGGGCGTCCCGCTCACCCCAGCACCAGTTCCTCGGCGAGCGCCTGGAGACGGTAGCGGGCGGCGGCGAGGTTGCCCTGGGCGCGGTCGAGCCAGAGGTGGAGGACGAGGCGGCTGTCGAAGACGGTGTCGATGAAGCAGATGAGGTGGTAGCTGCGGCCGGCGGTGACGATGACGTCCTGCAACGGCGACCGCCGATCCTCCGCCCCGGTGAAGGTCTGGCTCTCAACGGCCGCCCGCACCAAGTCGGTTGTCTCGGCGGCCGCGGTCTCGTGGTCGCCGGTCGGGCACTCGCCGAGGCTGCCGAGCGCGAGTCCGCTGCTCCAGTCGACCAGGCTCGCGGAGCGTGCCCCGGAGATCGACATCGCTCCGGCGAGGCATTCGTCGATACCCGGCACACCGGCTCCTTCGAGGGGGTCTGGGCAGCCGGGCGCAGCACGGCACGGCCGGGCCGCCACCAGCAGTGGCGGGCTCGACACGGAAGGCTACTGCCGGATTCCATATGACGAACATTCCAATGGCATATTCACATCAGTAGCGTCCACTTCCGGCCAAGGTGTGACAAGGCGTCAGCGACCGCCGCCTGGCGAACCCGCTGGCCCGGGGGCGGTCGCGGACCGCGACCCACCGCCACCCGCCGACCACCTGGCAGGGGAGCTTGGCCGAGAACCGGCCGCATGGCAGGGTTTCGACCGCCGGCCTGCGGTAGAAGGGCCGGGCGAACAGGTCTACACCACCGGGTCGCCGCCCGACTGCCGCCGGAACCTCCGGCGCCTCCGGTGCCTCCAGTACCTCCGGACATGACGAAGGGGCCCGTTCCGCTGGACGGAACGAGCCCCTTCGAGTGGAGCGCCAGGCCCGGGTCGCACGGACTCTTCCTACTGAAAGTAGGACGTGCTCTGGTAGCACCGCTGACGCCTGTTCGGAAGTTTGTTTCCCTCCCGACGAGAAGAACATTAGCAGGTCATCACGCCTGCTCAGAAACCGGATGGAGGAACGGGACCGGACCCGGCGGCACCGCGGCGACCCGACCCCGGCGCGACGGCCCCGACCCCGACACGAAGGGCGGTCAGGGCAGTAGCGCCCGGTAACCCGCGATCAGGGCGGTGAGGCCCAGCTCGAAGGCCCGGTCGGCGCGTTCGCGGCCGGCGGGGACGGCATCGAGGGCGTCGGCCAGGCGCGGGGTGGCGTCCCGGTCGACGGCGTCGACCATGACGTCCGGGGCGACCAGGTCGAGCGCGGAGCCGCGGATGAAGCTCTCCAGGGCGGTGATCACGCCCATCACGTCCCGCGCGGCGAAGCCCGCGCCCTCCAGGGTGGCGACGGCGCGCTCGTACAGCGCGTGCATGAACGGCTCGGCGAGCGGGGCGGTGGCGAGCAGGCGGACGATGCCCGGGTGTTCGGCGAAGGCGTCCCGGTAGGCGTGCGCCCAGGTGCGCAGCGCCGCGTCCCAGGGCTGGTCCCACATCGACTGCTCGCCGATGGTGCGGACGAGTTCGGCGCGCATCAGGGCGACGATCTCGGCCCGGCCGGCGACGTGGTGGTAGAGCGCGGAGGGGCTGACCTTGAGGGCACCGGCGAGGCCGGGGATGGTGAGGTCGCCCGCCTCGTCGACCAGCCGCAGCGCGGTGTCGACGATGCGCTGCCGGTCCAGCAGGGGTGTGCGCGGCCTGGCCATGCCGGTTCCTCGTCTTTCGGGAAGTCTTTCGGGGAATCCTTCGGGAAGCCCTTCGGGGAGTCCTTCAGGGGGCCTTCCGGAGCACTCTCAAGATCATCGTTACCCAAGCGTTACTGAATGGCTTTCAATAAAACTCTTCCGCACCCGCCGGCGCCGCGCCTACGGTAACCGAACCCCATTCGGTTTAGGCAGGTCGCCCTCGTCACCTGCCGCGACCCGGAGAGGACGCTCCCCCATGCGTGCCGACACGATCTTCACCGGCGGCCGGATCCACACCGGAGACCCCGCCCACCCCGCCACCCACGCCCTCGCCGTCACCGCCGGGCGGATCACCGCCCTCGGCGACGCGGCGCTCGCCCTGCGCGACGACCGCACCGAGACCGTCGACCTGGCCGGCGGCGCCCTGCTGCCCTCCTTCGGCGACGGCCACCTCCACCCGCTGCTCGGCGCCATCGGGCTGCGCGGCGTGCCGGTGCGCGACTGCACCAGCCTGGCGGAGGTCGTCGAGGCCGTCCGCAGCTGGGCCGCCCGGCACCCAGAGGCCGAGTGGATCACCGGGGACGCCGTCAATCCGTGGCTCGCCGAGGGCGGCCTGTTCGACGCCCGGCTGCTCGACGCCGCCGTCCCCGACCGGCCCGTCCTGCTGCGCACCATGGACCACCACACCGGCTGGGCCAACAGCGAGGCGCTGCGCCGCGCCGGGTACGGGCCGGACACGCCCGACCCCGTGGGCGGCGAGATCGTCCGCCGCCCGGACGGCTCCCCGCTCGGCACCCTGCGCGAGTTCGGCGCCCTCAACCCCGTCCTCGCGCTCGTCCCGCCGCTCCCGCTCGCCGAACAGGTCGCCGCCCTGCGCGAGACCACCGCCGCACTCGCCGCCGCCGGGCTCACCTGGCTCCAGGACGCCTGGATCGAGCCCGCGCAGGTCGACACCTGGCTCGCCGCCGTCGCCGAGCACGACCTGCCCGTCCGGGCCGGGCTCGCCCTGCTGCTCGAACCGGACGGCTGGCGCGCACGGCTCCCCGGCCTGGCCGCCGACCGGGAGCGGGTCGAGGCCGGCGGGCGCGGCCGGCTCACCGCCCGGGCGGTCAAGTTCTTCGCCGACGGCGTCGTCGAGTCCGGAACGGCCGCCCTGCTGGCGCCCTACAGCGACTGCCCGCACTCCCACGGCGTCGCCAACTGGACCGGCGCCGAACTGGCCGACGCCGTCACCGCCGTCGACGCGCTCGGCTTCCAGCCGCACATCCACGCCATCGGCGACCACGGCGTCCGGATCGCCCTGGACGCCGTCGAGGCCGCCACCCGCCGCAACGGCCTGCGCGCCCGCCGTCCGGTGATCGCCCACGTCCAGTTGGTCGACCCGGCCGACCTGCCCCGCTTCGCCGAACTCGGCGTGATCGCCAACTTCGAACCGCTGTGGGCCCAGACCGACCCGCTGATGACCGAACTCACCCTCCCCCGGCTCGGCCCCGAGCGCGGCGCCCGGCAGTACCAGATCGCCGCGCTGCTGCGCGGTGGCGCCCGGGTCTCCTTCGGCAGCGACTGGCCGGTCACCCGTTACGAGCCGCTGGCCGGTCTCGCCACCGCCGTCACCCGGCAGACCCCGGACGGCCTGCCGGCCGGCGGCTGGCTGCCCGAGGAGCGGATCGGGCTCACCGAGGCCCTCGCCGCGTACTCGGCGGGTGTCGCGCACCAGGCCTTCGAGGAGGCGGAGTGGGGCGTGCTGCGGCCCGGGATGCGGGCCGACCTGGTGCACCTGGCGGCCGACCCCTACGCGGTGCCGGCCGACGAGCTGGCCGCCGTCCCGGTGGCCGGGACCTGGCTCGGCGGCCGACGCACGCACTGAAGCCTGCGCACGCACTGAAGCCGACACACGCACTGAAGCCTGCGCACGCACCGACCCCCGAGGCGGGATCCCCCGTCCCCCGCCCGCCGGAACGCCCCCCACGGCGTCCGCACCCCGTCGACCGCCCGCCCCCGATCGGCGGCCGACCGCTCTACCCTCGTCCGTACGACCCCAGGAGAGCTCCCCCATGACCCTGCCCTCCGACGCGGCCTCCCCGACCGCACCCGGCTCCCCCCGCACCGGCCCCGGCACCCGCCGCGCCGGGCCCAGCAGCACCGGCCCCGGCACCGCAGCCGCCGGCTCCACCGGCCCCGCCCGCCTGGAAGGCGGCGTGCTCGGCACCGGCGACATCGTCTTCTTCGTCGTGGCCGCCGCCGCACCGCTGACCGTGATGGCCGGCGTGGCCCCGTTCGCGATCGCCTTCGGCGGGATCGGCACGCCCGTCGCCTACCTGGCCACCGGCGTCATCCTGGCGCTCTTCGCGGTCGGCTTCACCACCATGACCGCGCACATCCGCAACGCCGGCGCGTTCTACGCCTACGTCACCCGCGGCCTCGGCCGCCCCGCCGGGCTCGGCGCCGCGCTGCTCGCGGTGCTCTCGTACAACGCCATCCAGATCGGCATGTACGGCGCCTTCGGCTTCTTCGCCCACACCACCGCCGCCGACCTGCTCGGCCTGGACCTGCCCTGGCCGGTCTGGGCGCTGCTCGGCGTCGCGGTGGTCTGGCTCCTCGGCTACCGCTCGATAGACCTCGGCGCCAAGGTGCTCGGCGCGCTGCTGATCGCCGAGACCGGCATCCTGCTGGTGCTCGCCGTGGCGGTGCTGGTGCGCGGCGGCGCGCACGGGCTCGACCTGTCCTCGTTCGCCCCGCACAACGTGTTCTCCGGGGGCATGGGCGGGGTGCTCGGGCTCTCCTTCGCCGCGTTCATCGGCTTCGAGGCCACCGCCATCTACCGCGAGGAGGCCCGCGAACCACGGCGGACGGTGCCGCGCGCCACCTACGCGGCGATCGCCTTCCTCGGCCTCTTCTACACCTTCATCACCTGGATGATCGTGCAGGCCTTCGGCGCCACCGAGGCCGTCGCGACGGCCACCGCCGACCCGGCCGGGATGTTCTTCACCGCGATGACCGACTACGTCGGCGCCTGGGCCACCGACCTCCAGCGGGTGCTGATCGTGACCAGCCTGCTCGCCGCGCTGCTCGCCTTCCACAACACCATCACCCGCTACGGCTACGCCCTCGCCACCGAGCAGGCCGCCCCGGCCGCGCTCGGCCGGGTCCACCCGCGCCACGGCTCCCCGTGGATCGGCGGCATCGCGCAGTCGGTGCTGGCGGCGGTGGCCGTCGTGGTGGCGGCGCTGATCGGCGCCGACCCGTACAACCAGTTCTTCCTCTGGGTGAACTCCCCCGGCGTGGTCGGCATCCTGGTGCTGCAGGCGCTCGCCGGGCTGTCCGTGTACGCCTTCTTCCGCCGCCATCGCGAGGCGGCCGCGAGCGCCGGGGCGTTCCGGACGGTCGTGGCGCCGGTCGCCGCCACCGTGCTGCTGTGCGGGGCGACGGCGCTGGTGGTGTGGCGGCTGGACCTGTTCACCAATGCCGGGCCGGAGGTCAACTGGCCGCTGGTGGCGATCGTGCCGGTGGTGTTCCTGACGGGCGTCGCCATCGCGCTGCGGCTGCGGGCGCGGCGGCCCGAGGTGTACGCCCGGCTCGGGACGTCGGAGGTCGACGCGGGCTGAGCGGGCGACGGCTCCGCAGGCACGGCCCGCCTGCCTCGGACCCGGCCGGCGGCCTCAGGCCTGGCCGACCGCCTCGGCGAGCAGCCGGTAGGAGTCGAGGAGGGCGGCGCGGTCGTAGGTGCTGGTGGTGACCAGGAACTCGTCCGCGCCGCTGCGCGCCACCAGGGCCGCGAGTTCGGCGGCGGCCCGCTCCGGGGTGCCCGCGATGTGGCCCTTCAGCGACTGCTCGTAGGCGGCCTGCTCGCGCGGGCTCATCGGCCGGGCCAGGATCTCGGCGGCGGGCGCCAGCGGCGGGAACTCGCCGTGGGTGCGGGAGTACGCGCCGGACCACGCCTCCGGAACGAGCAGTTCGCGCGCCCGGCCCGCGCTCCCGGCGACGGCGACCGTGCCCGAGACCACCACGTACGGCTCGGCGGCCTGCGCCGAGGGACGGAACCGGCCGCGGTAGCGGTCGATCGCCGCGAGCATCCGTTCCTCCCCCCGGGCGGCGGCGATGACCAGCGGCAGCCCGGCGTCGGCGGCCAGGTCGGCGCCCGCGCCGGTGGCCAGGACGAAGGCCGGCACCCGCAGGCCCTCGGCCGGGCGGGCGTGGACTCCGGGGTGGGCCTGCTGCGAGCCGTCGAAGTAGCCGAGCAGTTCGGCCAGCTGGGCGCCGAAGTCGTCCGCGGAGTCCTTCTCCCGGCCCAGCGCCCGCCGCACGCCGTCGGTGAATCCGACCGAGCGGCCGAGCCCCATGTCGATCCGGCCGGGGAAGAGCGAGGCGAGCACCCCGAACTGCTCGGCCACCACCATGGGCTGGTGGTTGGGCAGCATCACCCCGCCCGTGCCGACCCGGATCCGGGTGGTGGCCGCCGCCACCGCCGCGGCCAGCACCGTCGGCGCCGATCCCGCCACCCCGGGCACGCCGTGGTGCTCGGAGACCCAGAAGCGGTGGTACCCGAGCCGCTCGGCCTCGCGGGCGAAGGCCACCGTGTCCCGCAGCGCCTGCGCCGGCTCCTCGCCCCGTCTGGTCCGGGAGCGGTCGAGGACGGAGAGCCTGATCGTGGGCGCGGCGCTGGTCACGCGGTGGACAACGCCCGCCGCCGAGCCGGGCATTCCCCCCTCCGCCATGCCCCGGGTGCGGACGGGCCCCGGTCAGTCCGTGACGGCGAAGCCCTGCGCCGCGCCCAGCCGGCCCAGCGAGTCCTGCCCCGGGATCCCGTCGGCGGCGGCGCCGGTGTACCCGCACCGGCGCTGCCACCCGGCGTAGGCGGTGACCGTCAGGCTGCCGAACGAGCCGTCCACCCAGCGCTGTTCGAGCAGCCCCTCGTCCGCCAGGGCCTGCTCGACGATCGCCACCTCGGCGCCGTACGTCCGATGCCCCTGTTCGGCGCCGGGGTCGGTGCGGGCCGCCGCCACGACGTGCGCGAGCGACACCGTCCGGGGGCCGGGCAGGTAGCCGAGCAGCCGCCGCAGCGAGGCCTCCCCCGGCACGCCGTCCGCCGCCTGGCCGGAGTAGCCCAGGCTCTGCTGGTAGTCCGCGTAGTTCTCGGTGTCCGCGTCGCTCCAGTTCGGCCCGGGGCCGGAGCGGTAGTGGGCGCCGAAGCCCTGGGCGACGAGCCCCCGGCCGACCACGGTGACCTGGTAGCCCTGGGCGCCGTAGCCGTACGGGAGGCCGTTGATGGTGGTCTGGTACCGGGCCGGGGTCGGATCCGCCGGGGGCACCGGGGGGTGCTGCGAGGGCGTGGGGATCGGGGTGCCGGGGCCGGCCGTGAAGTCGGGCCAGGAGCCGGGGTCGGTGTGGTCGTTGAACGGGACGTGGGCGTGCGCGTACCAGCCGCCGCTGGCCTCCCACACCTGCTCGTCGCGGTGGCTGGTGAAGTCGACCGGCCGGCCCATCGGCCAGACGTCGGGCACGCCCCAGGAGGCGATCCAGGCGTGGATCCGGTCCCAGCCCGCGCACGGGGTGTCGACCAGCCGCGCGTACACGGTGCCCTGGTAGGTGCAGTAGGGGAAGAACACCGCCTCGATCTGGATCACCACGCGCCCGGCCCGGTTGGTGCGGGTCGGGCTCGTCGTCGGGCTGAGCAGGCTCTTCGAGCGGGAGTCGGCCGGGAACAGCTGGGTGATCCGGCCGCTGAACGGGTCCCAGACCAGGTGCGGCGCGTCGCCGGCGCCGCTGCCGGTGAAGTAGCTCACCAGGTCCTCGTAGGTGCACCAGTCCTGCGGTGCGGCGGCGGTCGCGTCGCGGTCCCAGGTGATGTGGGCGATGGCCCTCGGGGGGTACTGCTGGTCGGTCGGCGCGTGGTCGCCGAGGTCGTGGATCTCGGCACCGGGCAGCCACAGGTCGGACATGCGGTCTCCTCCAGGCGGCGAACGGACGTCATTGCGGGTATCGGCAGGTTCACCCTCCGGATTGACCCCAACGGCGCAATGCACGGCGATGAACCACCCGTGCTCGCGCGCCCGTTCGGATCTGTGACGGGAATTCGTCCTCGCGTGCGGACCCGGGGGCCCGCTCCGCGAGCCGCCGGACCCGCGCTCCGCCCTGCCCGGAAGGAAGCCCGAGAGGCTCCGGAAGGCCGTCGGGCGGGGCGCATTCCACCCCGCCGCAGCCGCTCTGTCAATCGTTGACTTCGGAACTGGTCTAGTCCACGGTGGTGCGCGAAAAGCACTCATACCGTCATCACCGCCACGATTCTGACGAACCGACGGAGATCCCACCGTTATGCAACGAGTCTGCCTCGCCCTGCCCACCATGCGATCCTGCCCCGACACCATCGTGGAACTCGCCGAGGAGGCGGCCTACGCCGTCGCGAACTTCGACGTCGAGGTGCACCTCCTCATCCTCGACACCACCGACGCCGCCCAGTTCGCACAGAACGCGGACGCCGTGGCCGCCTTGGAGCCCACCCCCGGCGTGGTCGTCCACCACCTCGGCAACGCGCGGCAGCGGGAGTTCCTGCGCCGGGTGACCGAGCGCTCCGGCGCCGCCGACCCCGAGCTGCTGCTCGACATGATGCTCCCGCCGGCCGTCGCGTACGGCTCCTGCGTCAACCGGCTCTTCCTGGGCGCGGCCGCCCTGGGCTGCACCTCGGCGCACCTGCGCAACGACGACGCCGACTTCCAGGTCGTCGACGGCCGGAAGATCTTCCCGATCCACCACGAGCTGCTCTCGATCGGCCGACCGGCCGGCGAGGCGGCGGCCGACGTGACCCGCTCCGAGCTCGACCCGGCCGACGCGGACAAGCCGGTGATGCTGGTCAGCGGCTCCTTCATCGGCGAACTCAACGTGGACATCAGCGAGATCCACGAGTTGGACCCGGAGATCTACCGCGACGTGGTGCGCCTGTGGACCCCGCCGGTGTGGCCGGAGGAGGACCGGGACGCGATGGTGGACGTCTCGTTCAAGGGCGCCGGCTCCGAGCCGTTCACCACCGACGAATCCGTCCTCGGCGTGCCCGACATCTGGGACGTCTACATGTGCAACATCGCGCTGGACCACCGGGCCTACGAGGTGCTGCCGCTGCTGCCCTCGGTCAAGACCATCGGCAGCGACTACGCCCTGCTGCACGCCATGGTCCACTCCCGGCTGCCCGGCGTCGTCCACAACCGCCACATCGTCAACTACTACACGCCCGAACGCCGCATCGGCGCCGGCTTCATCTCGTACCAGATGCGGTTCGTCAAGTTCCTGCTCTCGATGCTGTACCTGTACCCGGTGTACGGCGGGATGATCGACCTCGGCCGCGGGCTGCTCGACGAGCGGCACGGGCTGAAGGTCGAACCGATCCTCGACCTGGTGCGGGGCAGCGTCGACTGGGACCGGGCCGGGAACGAGTACTGCCTGGACGTCCTGGACCGCTCCTACCGCAAGCTGGGCGGCAAGTACGCCGAGCTCGCGGACGCGGTGGCCGAGCAGCGCCAGCAGCTCCTGGACGAGGCGCAGGAGGACGCCGAGCGCTGGGCGGTGCTGATGGGGGCGTGGGCGTCGCTGGTGGCCGCCTCCCGCGCGGAGGGGCTCGGCTCCGCCTCGGAGGTCGCGGCCGGGTGAGCGAGGACCTCCGGATCCGGCTCCTGGCCGAGGGCGACTGGGACGCCGTGGTCGCCCTGGAGCACGACGCCTACGCGGCGGACGGCCTGTCGGAGGGCCGGGAGGCGCTGCAGTCCCGCGCCCTCGCCTCGCCGCGGACCTGCTTCGTGCTGGAGCAGGACGGCACGGTCCGCGGCTACCTGCTGAGCCTGCCGTACCCGCCGCTGCGCTGCCCGGACCTCGAACGGCCGGAGGAGGCGGTGTTCGCGTCGGACAACCTGCACGTGCACGACCTGGTGATCGCCGAGGACCTGCGCGGCCGGGAGGTCGCGCTGGGGTTCATCCGGCACTTCCGGGAGCAGGCGTCCGAGCAGGGCTTCGAGCGGATCTCCATGGTCGCCGTCCGCGGCACCGACATCCTGCTGCGGCTGCTCGGCTACCGCGCCCACCGCGAGGTGACGGTGCCGTCCTGCTACGGCAAGCGCGCCGTCTACATGTCGATGCCGGTGGCGGCCGGCTGACCTTCACCGGTCCACTCGTCCACTCGTCCACTCGTCCGGAGTAGTCCGGGCTGCGGCACTCACCCCGTCGGGTGATGCTGCTGACGGCTGCGCCCAGCCGCCAGCAGCATCACCACCGCCCGAGGGAGAGCGCATGAAGGCCGCCGTCGTCCACGACTTCACCGCGCCGCTGGTCATCGAGGACCGCGCCGTCCCCGAGCCCGCGCCGCACCAGGTCCGGGTCAGGATCGAGGCGTCCGGCCTCTGCCACACCGACATCCACGCCGCCCACGGCGACTGGCCGGTCAAGCCGAGCCCGCCGTTCGTGCCCGGCCACGAGGGCGTGGGGATCATCGAGGCGGTCGGCGGGGAGGTGCGGGGCGTCCGGGTCGGCGAACGGGTCGCCATCCCCTGGCTGGCCGACGCCTGCGGGCGCTGCGACCAGTGCGTCTCCGGCTGGGAGACGCTCTGCCTCCAGCAGCACAACAGCGGCTACTCGGTGGACGGCGCCTACGCCGAGTACGCGCTGGCGCACGGCGACTACGTGGTGCCCGTCCCCGACGGCCTCGACCCGCTCGACGCCGCGCCGCTGTCCTGCGCGGGCGTCACCACCTACAAGGCGCTCAAGGTCTCCGGCGCCCGCCCGGGCACCCGGGTCCTGGTCTCCGGCATCGGCGGGCTCGGCCACCTCGCGCTCCAGTACGCGCGGATCTTCGGCGCCGAGACCATCGCGGTCGACGTCACCGACGACAAGCTCGCCCTGGCCCGCGAACTCGGCGCCGACCACGTCCTCGACGCCCGCACCCAGGACGTCGCGGCGGAGGTCCAGCAGCTCGGCGGCGCCCACGCGGCCATCGCCCTCGCCGTCAGCAACGCCTCCTTCCAGGCCGCTTACGGGGCCCTGCGGCGCGGCGGCACGCTCGTGCTGGTGGCACTCCCGGCCGGCGGGAAGCTCGAACTCCCGGTGTTCGAGACCGTGTTGAACGGCACCAGGGTGATCGGCTCGATCGTCGGCACCCGCCAGGACCTCGCCGAGGTCTTCCGCCTGCACGCCCTCGGCCGCACCCGCGTCATCCTTGAGCCCCGCCGCCTGGAGGAGGTGAACGCCTGCTTCGACGAGGTGCTGGGCGGCAAGGTCTCCGCCCGCCTGGTCTTCGACCTGCGCTGAGCGGCCCGCGTCGAGCGACCCGCACCCGCCGCACCCCGACCGAACCGGTCGCCGGGTGCGGCTGCCGTTGCGCCGGGCCACGGGTGGGGCCACCGGTGAGGCCGCGCGGGTCCCGCTCCCCCGAATGCGTGTATCGCTCTCTTGACTGGCGTCACCAACACGCCATACTGGCCTCACTCCCGCTCGCACGATGAGGTGCCCGCCCATGGAGCTATCCCCCTCCGCGCACGTGGACACGTTCTGCCGCGACCATCTCCCGCCCTTCGACCAGTGGCCCGAACTCCTATTCGACATACCGGAGTTGGCGTATCCGGACCGGCTCAACTGCGCCCAGGCGCTGCTCGACGCGACGATCGCCCGGTACGGCCCCGACCGCCGCTGCCTGCTCACCCCGACCGGCCAGTGGACCTACGGCGAACTGCGCGACCACGCCGACCGGGTGGCCCGGCTGCTGACCGAGGACCTCGGCCTGGCCACCGGCAACCGGGTGCTGCTCCGCGGCCCCAACACCCCATGGCTGGTGGCCTGCTGGCTCGGCGTCCTGAAAGCCGGCGGCGTGGCCGTCAGCACCATGCCGCTGCTGCGGGCCGCCGAACTGACCGGGCTGCACCGGATCGCCCGGCCCGCCATCGCCCTGTGCGACCACCGCTACCTGGACGACCTCGCCCGGGCCGAGACACCCGGCCTGCGGGTGCTCGCCTTCGGCGGGCCCGGCCCCCAGGACCTGACCGCCCGCTGCGCCGCCAAGAGCGGCGGCTTCACCGCCGTGCCCACCGCCGCCGACGACGTCGCGCTGATCGCCTTCACCTCCGGAACCACCGGACGGCCCAAGGCCACCCTGCACTTCCACCGCGACGTGCTCGCCAACGCCGACACCTTCTCCCGCCACCTCCTGCGCCCCACCCCCGACGACCTGTTCGCCGGCACCCCGCCGCTCGCCTTCACCTTCGGGCTCGGCGGCCTGGTGGTCTTCCCCCTGCGGGCCGGCGCCGCCAGCCTGCTGCTGGAGCAGGCCACCCCCGAGCAGCTCGCCGAACAGGTCCACCGGCACCGGGTCGGCGTGCTGTTCACCGCGCCGACCGCCTACCGGGCGATCCTCGCCGCCGGGCTCGCCGACCGCCTGTCCGGCGTACGGCGCTGCGTCTCGGCCGGCGAGCACCTGCCCGCCGCCCTCTGGGAGGCCTTCCGCGCGGCCACCGGGCAGCGGCTGATCGACGGCATCGGCGCCACCGAGCTGCTGCACGTGTTCATCTCCGCCGCCGACGGCGACATCCGCCCCGGCGCGACCGGCCGCCCCGTCCCCGGCTACCGGGCCGCCGTCCTGGACGGGCAGGGCCGGCCGGTGCCGGACGGCGTGCCCGGGCTGCTCGCCGTCAAGGGCCCGACCGGCTGCCGCTACCTGGACGGCGAACGCCAGCGCGACTACGTCCGCAACGGCTGGAACCTCACCGGCGACACCTACGTCCGCGACCGGGACGGCTACTTCTGGTACCAGGCGCGCAACGACGACATGATCGTCTCGGCCGGCTACAACATCGCCGGCCCCGAGGTCGAGCAGGCCCTCGCCGCCCACCCCGACGTCGCCGACTGCGCGGTGGTCGGGGCGCCGGACGAACGGCGCGGCACGGTGGTGAAGGCCTACGTGGTGCTGCGCGAGGGCGCGGCCGCCGGGCCGGAGCAGGTGCGGAGCCTCCAGGAGCACGTCAAACGGACCATCGCCCCGTACAAGTACCCGCGCGCGGTCGAGTTCGTCACCCGGCTGCCGCGCACCGCCACCGGCAAGCTGCACCGCGCCGAGCTGCGCCGGCTGGCCGCTACCGCCCCGGCCAGCGTGGCGATCGAGCGCCGGGTCGAGTGGTCCGACACCGACGCGGCCGGGCACTACCACTTCTCGGCCGTCCAGCGCTGGGCCGAGGCCGCGGAGGCGGCGCTGCTGCGCCGGCTGGGCCTGGCCGAGCTGTTCGGGCGGATCCCCCGGGTGCACTTCGAGGCCGACTACCGCGAGCGGCTCTGGTTCGGCGACCTGGTCCGCACCGAGCTGCGGGTGGTCCGGGTCGGCGGCTCGTCGCTGCACTACGCCTTCGAGGTGCACGGCCCGCAGGGCCTGGCCGCCTCCGGGCGGATGTCGGTGGTGCACGCCGCGCCGAACGCCAAGGGCGCCGAGCCCTGGCCCGCGCCGGTGCGCCGCGCGCTGGCCGAGGCCGGACCGCAACAGCCGGAGGTGGTGCGGTGACCACCGCGGCCCGCACCACCACCACCGCCGCACGCACCGGCGCGGCCCACCCCACCGCCGCACGCACCACCGCGGCCCACCCCACCACCGCACGCCGCATCGCGGTGATCGGCGCCGGCCCGGGCGGGCTCTACTTCGCCGCGCTCGCCAAGCGGCTGGCACCGCACCGGGAGATCACCGTCTTCGAACGCGACGGCCGGGAGGACGAGTTCGGCTTCGGCGTGGTGTTCTCCGACGAGACGCTGGACGGCATCGCCCAGGCCGACCCGGAGGTCTTCGCCGCGATCGGCGCCGAGTTCGCCCGCTGGAGCGACATCGACGTGCGCTACGCGGGCGAGGTCCGCACCTGCGGCGGGCACGGCTTCGCGGCCCTCGACCGCAACCGGCTGCGCGCGATCCTGCAACGGCGTTGCGAGCAGCTCGCGGTGGACGTGCGCTACCGCACCCCCGCCCCTCCGGTCGGCCGGCTCGCCGCCGAGTACGACCTGGTGGTCGCCGCCGACGGCATCCACTCGGGCACCCGCGCGGCCTACGCCGACACCTTCCGGCCCGACCTGGACGAGCGGCACTGCCGCTACATCTGGCTCGCCACCGACAAGGTCTTCGAGGCCTTCACCTTCATCGTCGAGCGGTTCGACTTCGGCACCCTCCAGGTGCACGCCTACCCGTACAGCGCGACCCGCTCCACCTTCATCGTGGAGATCGCCGAAGACGCCTGGCGCCGGGCCGGGTTCGACGCCCTCGCCGCCCGGGAGCCGGCCCGCGGCGAGAGCGACGAGGCCAGCGTGCGGCGCTGCGCGGACCTGCTCGCCGGGCACCTGGACGGCCACCGGCTGATCCCGAACGCCTCCCGCTGGATCCGCTTCACCACCGTGCGCAACGCCCACTGGCGCCACCGCAACGTGGTGCTGCTCGGCGACGCGGCGCACTCCGCGCACTTCTCGATCGGCTCGGGCACCAAGCTCGCCCTGGAGGACGCCCTCGCGCTCGCCGCGAGCCTGCACGAACAACCGGCGCTGGAGCAGGCGTTGGCCGCCTACGAGGCGGAGCGGCGCCCGGTGGTGGAGTCCACCCAGCGGGCCGCGCAGGCGAGCCTGGAATGGTTCGAGACGGTGGAGCGGCGCACCGGGCAGAACGCCGACCGGTTCGCGTTCAACCTGCTCACCCGCAGCCGTCGGGTCACCTACGGCAACCTGCGGGCGCGCGACCCCGGCTTCGTCGACGCGGTGGACGCCGCCGCCGGCGGTCCGCCCGGTGTGCCACCGATGTTCCGGCCGCTCAAGCTCGGCACCCTGGAGCTGCGCAACCGCGTCGTGGTGCCCCCGCTCGCCACCTTCACCTCCACCGACACCCTGCCCAGCGGCTTCGACCGGGCCCAGCTGACCGCGCACGCGCTCGGCGGCGCCGGGCTGGTCCTCGCCGGGATGGCCGCCGTCAGCCCCGGCGGCCGGGCCACCGACCGCTGCCCGGGGCTGTGGAACGACCGCCAGGAGATGGCCTGGCGCGAACTCGTCGACGCCGTCCGCGCGGTGAGCGACACCCCGGTCGGCCTCCAGCTGACCCACGCCGGCCGCCGGGGCGCCACCGCCGCACCCGGCCCGGACGGCATCGGGCGCCCGCTCGCCGACGGCTGGCCACTGCTCGCCGCCTCCCCGCTCCCGTGGGGCCCGGACAGCCCGGCCCCGCACGCCGCCACCGCCGCCCAACTGGCCACCGTGGTCGCGGACTTCGCCGAGGCGGCGGAACGCGCGGCGCGGGCCGGCTTCGACGCGCTGGAGCTGCAGTTCGGCCACGGCCACCTGGTCTCCGGCTTCCTCTCCCCGCTGACCAACCACCGCACCGACCGCTACGGCGGCCGCCTCGCGCACCGGCTGCGGCTGCCGCTGGAGGTGCTGGCGGCCGTCCGCGCGGTCTGGCCGGCCGGGCGGCCGCTGCTGGTGCGGATCTCGGCCTGCGACTGGGCGCCCGGCGGCACCACCGGACCGGAGGCCGTCACGACCGGCCGCGCGCTGGCCGACGGCGGGGCGGACGCGGTGGACGTGTCCACCGGCGAGGTGGTCGCCCACCAGCGGCCGCCGTACGGACGCGGCTACCAGACCCCGTTCGCCGAGCTGATCCGCGCCGCCACCGGTCTGCCGACCATCGCGGTCGGCGCGATCTCCGGGCACGACGACGCCAACTCCGTACTGCTGGCCGGGCGGGCCGACCTGGTCGCGATCGGGCGGGCCCAGCTGTACGACCCGCTCTGGACGCTGCACGCCGCCGCCGAGCAGGGCTACACCGGTCCGGGCGCGCACTGGCCCGGTCCCTGGTCGGCGGGCAGCCGCAGACCACCGGGCCCGAACGCCGACCGGGTCGCACCGCGCCTGCACCTGCTGGCCGAGCCCGCCACGCCGGTGCACCGCCGCTGGCCGCCGCCCACCCCCGAACCGCGCTGAGCAGCCGAGGAGGAACCATGCCCGACCTGCCCCGCTTCACCGCCGCGGCCGTCCAGGCCGCCCCCGTCTACCTGGACCCGGCCGCCACCGTCGACAAGGCCGTCGCCCTGATCCACGAGGCGGCCGGCCACGGCGCCGCCCTGGTGGTCTTCCCCGAGGTCTTCGTCCCCGGCTACCCGTACTGGAACTGGACGATGAACCCGGTGCAGGGCTCGCCCTGGTACGAGCGCCTCTACCGCGCCGCCGTCGACGTCCCCGGCCCGTACGTGGACACGCTGCGCGCCGCCGCCCGGCAGGCCGGCGTGGTGCTGGTGATCGGTGTCAACGAACGCGGCCGGCACAGCCTCGGGGTGCTCTACAACACCCTGCTGATCATCGGCGCGGACGGAGAACTCCTCGACGTGCACCGCAAGTTGGTGCCGACCTGGGCCGAGAAGCTGACCTGGACGCCCGGCGACGGCAGCTCCCTGCGGGTGCACCGCACGGCCGTCGGCCCGCTCGGCGCCCTCGCCTGCGGCGAGAACACCAACACCCTGGCCCGCTTCACCCTGCTGGCCCAGGGCGAACTCGTCCACGCCGCCAGCTACATCGCCCTGCCGGTGGCCCCCGAGGACTACGACATGGCGGAGGCGATCGCGCTGCGCGCCGCCGCGCACTGCTTCGAGGGCAAGCTGTTCACCGTGGTCTCCTGCTCCACCATCTCGCCCGAGATGGTGGACCTGATCGCCGGCGACGACCACCAGGTGCGCAAGCAACTCGCCCGCCCGCGCAGCGCGTTGTCCGGCGTCTTCGGCCCCGACGGACGCCCGGTGGGCGAGCCGCTGGTGGACGAGGAGGGCATCGTCTACGCCGAGATCGACCTCGGCCGGTGCATCCAGCCCAAGCAGATGCACGACATCGTCGGCCACTACAACCGCTTCGACGTCTTCCGGCTGCACGTGGACAACCGCCCACTGCGGCCGCTGGTGTTCCCGGAGGAGCAGGCATGACCAGCCACGACGGCACCACCGACCCCCACGACACCACCGACCAGGGGCGCCCGGCCGACCACGACGACGACCGGCTCGGCCGCGCCAGGGTCACCGACAGCCCCGAACTCACCGCCTACTACCAGGAACTGGCCGAACACGAGGCCGGCGCCCTGTGGACGGTGGCGAACGAGATCGAGCCCTGGTACCCGCAGCCCAAGTCGGTGCCGGTGCTCTGGCGCTACGCCGACCTGCGCCCGCTGGTCCGCAAGGCGCTGCCGCTGGTCAAGGCCGACGACGCCGGCCGCCGGGTGGTGATGCTGGTCAACCCCGGGCGCCGCGAACTGAGCGCCGCCGTCGGCCTGCTGTACACCGGCCTGCAGATCATGGGCCCCGGCGAGGCGATGACCGCGCACCGCCACCAGGCCGCCGCCCTGCGCTTCGTCCACGAGGGCACCGGCGCCTGGACGGTCGTGGACGGCCAGAAGCTCAGGGTCGGCCCGCGCGACTTCGCCATCACGCCCAACAACTCCTGGCACGAGCACGGCAACGAGTCCGACGACGCCCCGGTGATCTGGCAGGACGGCCTGGACATCCCGCTGGTCAACATGCTCGACGCGAACTTCTACGAGGTCCACCCGGAGCTGTACCAGCGGCCCGGCCCGGTGGTGAACTCCTCCCTGCTGAGCTACGGCGGCAACCTGCTCCCGTACGGCGTCGAGACCTGGAGCAGGCCCTACTCCCCCCTGCTCGGCTGGCCCTGGGAGCCCAGCTACCACGCGCTGTGCCAACTCGCCCGCGCCACCGGGGGATCGCCGTACGACGGCGTCATCATGGAGTACACCAACCCGGTCACCGGCGGCCCGGTGATGCCGACCATGGCCGCCCACCTGCAACTGCTGCGCCCCGGCCAGGCCACCCGCGCCCACCGCCACACCGGCTCGGTGGTCTACACGGCGGCCAAGGGGCGGGGCGTCTCGGTGATCGCCGGGCGGCGCTTCGAGTGGCAGCAGGGCGACGTCTTCGTCGTCCCGTCCTGGGCCTGGCACGAACACGCGAACCTCGACCCCGGCGAGGACGCCTGCCTGTTCTCCTTCAACGACTTCCCGGTGATGCACTCGCTCGGCCTCTACCGCGAGGAGGCCCACCCCGCGCACGACGGGCACCAGGGCCCGGCCTGACCCGCAGGAAACACCCCGGCCCACCACCGCCCGGTACCCCCGAGGAGCCCCGACCATGCACCTGTTGACCTACTGCGCGGACGGCGACGAGTCCCCGCGCCTCGGCGCCCGGCTCGGCGCCCGGCTCGGCGACCAGGTCGCCGACCTGACCGCCCTCGCCACCGCCGCCGGCACCCGGCTGCCCGACGACCTGCTCGGCCTGGTCCGGGCCGGCGAGGCCGCGCTGACCACCGCCCGCACGCTGCTGGCCCACGCCGGGCCCGGCCACCCCGCCGTCCGTCCGCTCGCCGAGGTGTCGCTGCGCGCGCCCCTGCGGCCCGGCAAGATCGTCGGCGTCGGCCTCAACTACGTGGAGCACGTCGCCGAATCGCACCGCACCCTGGACACCGAACGCGAACTGCCCGACCGGCCGGTGCTGTTCAGCAAGCCCGCGACCGCCGTCACCGGCCCGGGCCAGCCCATCCGGCACAACGCCGACCTGACCAAGCAGCTCGACTGGGAGTGCGAACTCGCCGTGGTGATCGGCGAACCGGCCTTCCGGGTGGCCGAGCGGGACGCCTGGCGGCACGTCTTCGGCTACAGCATCGTCAACGACGTCAGCGCCCGCGACCAGCGCCGCTCCGGGCAGTGGTTCTTCTCCAAGGGGCAGGACAGCTACGCGCCGTTCGGCCCGGTCGTGGTCACCGCCGACGAGATCCCCGACCCGCAGGACCTCGACCTCTCGCTCAGGGTCAACGGCGAGCTGCGGCAGGACTCCAACACCCGCCACATGCTGTTCGGCATCGCCCGACTGATCGCCGACATCTCCTCCGGCGTCACCCTCGAACCGGGCGACGTGATCGCCACCGGCTCCCCGTCCGGCGTCGGCGCCGGCCTGGTGCCGCCGCAGTTCCTCCAGCCCGGCGACCTGGTCGAGGCCACCATCGAGCGGATCGGCACCCTCGCCAACCCGGTGGTCGACGCCCGCTGAGCCGAGCGCCCCACCCCGGCCAGCTCCCGAGAGGAGCCCCAGCACCCCATGACCACCTACCGGATCGGCCAGATCGTCCCCAGCTCCAACGTCACCATGGAGACCGAGGTCCCCGCCCTGCTGCGGGCCCGCGAGGCGGTCGCGCCCGAGCGGTTCACCTTCCACTCCAGCCGGATGCGGATGACCAGGGTCACCCCCGAGCAACTGCGCGCCATGGACGCCGAGTCCGACCGCTGCGCGGCCGAACTCTCCGACGCCCGGGTCGACGTGCTCGGCTACGCCTGCCTGGTCGCCGTGATGGCCACCGGCCCCGGCTACCACCGCGAGGCCGAACAGCGCCTGCACCGGCGCACCGCCGAGAACGGCGCCCCCGCCCCCGTGGTCACCAGCGCGGGCGCCCTGGTGACCGGCCTGCACACGCTCGACGCCAAGAAGGTCGCCCTCGTCACCCCGTACCTGCGGCCGCTGGCCCGGACCGTGGTCGACTACCTGGCCCACGAGGGCATCGAGGTGCTCGACTACGCGGCCCTGGAGATCCCCGACAACCTCGACGTGGCCGCCCACGACCCGGCGCGGCTCCCCGCCATCGCCCGGCGTCTCGCCCACGCCGAGGCCGACGCGGTGGTGCTCTCGGCCTGCGTGCAACTGCCCTCGCTGTCCGCCGTCGAGGAAGCCGAACAACAGCTCGGCAAACCGGTCGTCTCGGCGGCGATCTGCACCACCCACCAACTGCTGCGCGCCCTCGGCCTGCCGGCCGTCGCCCCCGGCGCCGGGCACCTGCTCTCCGGCGCCTACGCGGACGCCTGACGCCGGGCTCCCACCGCTATGATCACCACGAGCTGCCGGGGAGGAGGCGCACCATGTCGGAGAGCACGACCCGGCCCAGCTCCCTCATCCACACCGTGTACGGCGAGTTCGTGCGCCGCCTCGGCGGCTGGATCTCGATCGCCGACCTGATCGCGCTGATGGCCGAACTCGACGTCGACGGCCCGGCGGTGCGCTCGGCCATCTCCCGGCTGAAGAAGGCCGGCACCCTGTTCCAGGAGCGCCGCGACGGCACCGGCTACCGGCTCGCCCCGGCGATGGGCCCGGTGTTCGAGGAGGGCGACCGCCGGATCTTCCACAGCCTGGAGCCCGCCGAACTCGCCGACGGCTGGGTGGTCGCGGTCTTCTCGGTGCCCGAGTCCGAACGCGCCCACCGCCACCAGCTGCGCTCCCGGCTGAGCTGGCTCGGCTTCGGCAACGCCGCCCCCGGCGTCTGGCTGGCGCCCGCCCGGCTGCTGCCGGACGCCCGGCGGCTGCTGGAGCGCCTCGGGCTGAGCGCCTACGTGCACCTGTTCCTGTCCGCCGAGTACGCGGGCTTCGCCGAACTGCGCACCGCGGTGGCCGGCTGGTGGGACTTCCCGGCGATCGAGGCGCAGTACGCGGCCTTCGACGACGCCTGGCGCCCGGTCGCCGCCGAACTGCGCGGCCGGCCGCGGGTCGACCCGGTCGAGGCGTTCCGCGACTACGTCCCGATGCTCACCCAGTGGCGCCGGCTGCCCTACCTGGACCCGGGCCTGCCCGAGCCGCTGCTGCCCGCCGACTGGAACGCCGTCGCCGCGCGGGCCGTCTTCACCGAGTTGCACGCGCTGCTCGCCGAGCCCAGTCTGCGGCACGTCGAGAAGGTCACCGGCCTGCCGGCCGGCGCCCCACCCCACCAGGAGCCGCGATGACCGACCCCGCCCCCGCCGACCTCCTCGTCCGCGCCGACCTCCTCGTCCGCGCCGCCGCCGTCCACACCCTCGTCCCCGGCCGGCCGCCGCAGCGGGCGATCGCCGTCACCGGGGCGCGGATCACCGCCCTGTCCCCCGACCCGCACGGCCTGGACGACCTGATCGGACCGGCCACCGAGGTCCTGGACGCCCCCGCCGCGACGGTGCTGCCCGCCTTCGACGACACCCACACCCACCTGATCCTGGCCGGCCACAGCGTCCACGGCGTCCCCGTCCACCGGGCCCGCGACCTCGCCGCCTTCCTCGGCCTGATCCGCGAACGCGCCGCCCGGACCCCGCCCGGCCAGTGGATCCACACCACCGTCAACTGGCAGGAGGTGCTGCTCGCCGAGCAGCGGCTGCCCACCACCGCGGAACTGGACGAGGCCACCGCCGACCACCCCGTCCTGGTCCGCCGCGGCGCCTACAACATGGTGCTCAACTCGGCCGCGCTTCGCCTCGCCGGCATCACCGACGACACCCCCGACCCGCCCGGCGGCCTGCTCGAACGCGACGACCGGGGGCGGCTCACCGGGCGGCTGGTCAACAAGGCGGTCGAACTGGTCGAGCGGGTGCTGCCGCGCCCCGCGCTCGCCGAACGGGTGGCCGGCCTGCGCGCCGCCTCCGCCGACTACGCCGCCACCGGCATCGGCACCGTCCGCGACTGCCTCGTCCCGGTCGAGGACCTCGACGTGCTGCTCGCCGCCCGGGCGGCCGGCGCGCTCGCCGTCCGGGTCCGGGCGCTGGTCTCCGGCTTCGCCGCCCGCACCCCCGAGCAGGTCGACGAGCTGCTGGACCGGATGGACGCCTGGCGCGCCGCCGGCGAGGACGACGACCTGCTGCGGCTGTGGGGGGTGAAGTTCGGCATCGACGGCGGCTTCGAGGCCGGCGCGCTGGAGGAGCCGTACCAGGACCGGCCCTGCTACCACGGCCGGCTGCTCTGGGAGCCGGAGGAGCTGGTCGCGGCCGTCGACCGGGTGGTCGGGCGCGGCTGGCGGGTCGGCGTGCACGCCTGGGGCGACCGCGGCCTGCGCACCCTGCTGGACGTCTTCGAGGAGGTGCTCGGCCAGCGCCCCGGCCTGCCGCCCGGCACGCTGGTGGTCGAGCACGGCGGACTGGCCCGGGCCGACCAGCGGGCCCGGGCGATCGCGCTCGGCATCCCCGTCACCGTGCAGCACCCGCTGCTGCACGACGGCGCGCTCGCCCAGCAGCGGGCCTGGGGCGAGGAGCGGACCGCCGGGATCTTCCCGCTGCGCGAATGGCTCGACGAGGGCGCGCTGCTGGCAGCCGGCTCGGACTTCCCGGTCGGCCCGTACGGCGCGATGGTGTCGGTGTGGGGCATGACGACCCGCCGGACCACCGCCGGGGTGGTGGGGCCCGAGCACGCCGTCGACCGGGCCGAGGCGGTCGCGCTGCACACCGTCCACGCGGCCCGGCTGATGGGCGAGAGCGCCGAGCGCGGCAGCCTGCGGCCGGGGGCACTGGCCGATCTGACGGTGTGGCCGGTCGATCCGCTGAGCTGCCCGGTGGACGTGCTGCGCGAGCTGCGGCCCGAGCGCACGGTCGTCGGCGGGCGGACCGTCCACCCGGCCCGGGCCTAAGAACCGTCCGGCCGGACCTCCTGGAGCAGCCCCCAGGTGAAGTCGGCGGTGCACGGGCGCGCCCGCCCGTCGGCGTCCGGGGCGGTGAAGTCGAGCTGGAAGCGGGTCGGCGCGCTGCCCTCGCGCGGCCGGGCGGGCGGGAACGCGGCGCCCAGGTCGGCGACCACGCAGCTCCACGGCGTGAGGTCGGCGAGGGTGCGCAGCCCGGGCGCCGGGGCGTCCGGGCCGCGCACCAGCCACTCGTTCAGCAGCGGCCGCCCGGCCTGCGCCGGACCGAGCAGGCTCTCGAAGCGCAGCTCGGGCCAGAGCGGCAGCGCCCACTGCCGCGCGGTGCAGGCGAGGTCCCCGATCCGGCGCGGCACCACCGCCTGCGGCGGGCCGAGGACGGCGGCGCAGCGGTCGGCGCCGCGCGGGAACCGGGGCGAGCGGACCATCGCCTGCCAGCGCTTGTTCACCTCCCGCATGGCGGCCCGGGTCGCGCCGAGCCGCCGCACGGCCTGCTCGACCAGTTCCGGGTTGAAGTCGGCCATCCGGCGCAGCAGCACGAGCTGGAACTCGGTGGCCCCGAAGCCGTGGATCGCCATGGCAGCAGGGTAGTGCCCGGGGCGTGGCACCACCCTGCCGCCGAAACGCTCGACCGCCGGGGCGTTCGACCACCGAAGGGTTCGGCCGCCGGGGCCGTCAGCCCCCGACGTAGGCCGCGAGGTGCTCGCCGGTGAGGGTGGAGCGGGCGGCGATCAGGTCGGCGGGCGTGCCCTCGAAGACGATGCGGCCGCCGTCGTGGCCGGCGCCCGGGCCGAGGTCGACGATCCAGTCGGCGTGCGCCATCACCGCCTGGTGGTGCTCGATGACGATGACCGACTTGCCGGAGTCCACCAGCCGGTCGAGCAGCCCGAGCAGTTGCTCGACGTCGGCGAGGTGCAGGCCGGTGGTCGGCTCGTCGAGGACGTAGACGCCGCCCTTCTCGGCCATGTGGGTGGCCAGCTTGAGCCGCTGCCGCTCGCCACCGGACAGCGTGGTGAGCGGCTGGCCGAGGCTGAGGTAGCCGAGCCCGACGTCGGCCAGGTTGGCGAGGATGCGGTGCGCGGCCGGGATGCGCGCCTCGCCGGTGCCGAAGAACTCCTCGGCCTCGGTCACCGGCATCGCGAGCACCTCGCTGATGTCGCGGCCGCCGAGGTGGTACTCCAGCACCGAGGCCTGGTAGCGCTTGCCCTCGCACTCCTCGCAGGTGCTGGCCACACCGGCCATCATCGCCAGGTCGGTGAAGACCACCCCGGCGCCGTTGCAGTTGGGGCAGGCGCCCTCGGAGTTGGCGCTGAACAGGGCCGGCTTGACGCCGTTGGCCTTCGCGAAGGCCTTGCGGATCGGCTCCAGCAGCCCGGTGTACGTCGCCGGGTTGCTGCGTCGGGAGCCGCGGATGGCGCCCTGGTCGACGGACACCACGCCCGCGCCCTTCGGGATCGAGCCGTGCACCAGCGAGCTCTTCCCGGAGCCGGCGACGCCGGTGATCACGGTCAGCACCCCGAGCGGGATGTCGACGTCGACGTCGCGCAGGTTGTTCGCCGTCGCGCCGCGGATCTCCAGGGTGCCGTTCGGCTCGCGCACCGCCTTGCGGACGGCGGCCCGGTCGTCGAAGTGGCGGCCGGTGACGGTGCCGCTGGACCGCAGTCCCTCGACGGTGCCCTCGAAGCAGACCGAGCCGCCCGCCGTCCCGGCGCCGGGGCCGAGGTCGACGACGTGGTCGGCGATCGCGATGGTCTCCGGCTTGTGCTCCACGACCAGCACCGTGTTGCCCTTGTCCCGCAGCCGCAGCAGGAGTTCGTTCATCCGCTGGATGTCGTGCGGGTGCAGGCCGGTGGTGGGCTCGTCGAAGACGTACGTGACGTCGGTGAGCGCCGAGCCGAGGTGCCGGATCATCTTGACCCGCTGCGCCTCGCCGCCGGACAGCGTGCCGGCGGGCCGGTCGAGCGAGAGGTAGCCCAGCCCGATCTCCACGAACGAGTCGAGGGTGTGCCGCAGGGTCCCGAGCAGCGGCGCCACGGCCGGCTCGTCGAGGTCGCGGACCCAGGCGGCCAGGTCGCTGATCTGCATCGCGCAGGCGTCGGCGATGCTCGTCCCGCCGATCAGCGACGACCGGGCCGCCTCGCTGAGCCGGGTGCCCCCGCAGTCGGGGCAGGCGGTGAAGGTGACCGCCCGGTCGACGAACGCCCGGATGTGCGGCTGCAGCGCGTCCCGGTCCTTGCTGAGCATCGACTTCTGGATCTTCGGGATCAGCCCCTCGTAGGTGAGGTTGACCCCGTTGACCTTGACCTTGGTCGGCTCGCGGTGGAGGAAGTCCTGCATCTCCTTCTTGGTGTACTTGCGGATCGGCTTGTCCGGGTCGAGGAAGCCCGAGTTCGCGTAGATCCCGACCGTCCACCAGCTGTCGGTCTTCCAGCCGGGGATGGTGATCGCGCCCTCGGAGATCGACTTGGTGTCGTCGAAGAGCTGGGTGAGGTCGATGTCGGAGACGCTGCCGCGGCCCTCGCAGCGCGGACACATGCCGCCGGTGATGCTGAAGCTGCGCCGCTCCTTGACGGTCTTCCCGCCGCGTTCGACGGTGACGGCACCCGCCCCGCTGATCGAGGGGACGTTGAAGGAGAACGCCTTGGGCGAGCCGATGTGCGGCTGGCCGAGCCGGCTGAAGAGGATCCGCAGCATCGCGTTGGCGTCGGTGGCGGTGCCGACCGTGGAGCGGGGGTCGGCGCCCATCCGCTGCTGGTCGACGATGATCGCGGTGGTCAGCCCCTCCAGCACGTCGACCTCGGGCCGTGCCTGGGTCGGCATGAAGCCCTGGACGAAGGCGCTGTAGGTCTCGTTGATCAGCCGCTGCGACTCGGCGGCGATCGTGTCGAACACCAGGGAGCTCTTGCCGGAGCCGGAGACGCCGGTGAACACCGTGAGCCGCCGCTTCGGGAGCTCGACGCTGACGTCCTTGAGGTTGTTCTCGCGCGCGCCGTGCACGCGGATCAGGTCGTGACTGTCGGCACCGGGTGCCGCCGGCGGCTGCGCGGCCGTCCTCGTGGGCTTGCTCATCGTCTTCCCCATCTGTGCGGCGGAGCCGCCGTCGCGGTGGATGATCGCCGGCCGCCGCACCCGGGAGGGAAGCCCCGTCCACCGGTGCCGGCCAGGCATGGCGGAAGCCTAACCTCCGCCTCGGACACGGCCCGGCCGGTGGGCCCGCGGATCGGCGTCCGGTACCGGCCGCACGGCGTGGCACGACCGCCGGGGCGGCCGGGCGGGGGGGGGAGCCCGCCCGACCGCCCCGGTCGGCGTCAGTCCTTCACCGCTCCGGTCGGCGTCAGTCCTTCACCGCGCCCGCCAGCCCGGACACCAGCTTGCGCTGGACCGCGATGAAGAAGATCAGCACCGGCACCGTCATCAGCGTCGACGCCGCCATGATGCCGCCCCAGTCGTTCTCGTCCGGCTTGAAGAAGACCAGCAGCGCGGACGGCAGGGTCTGGTTCTGGGTGGCGCTGATGATGAAGGTCTTCGCGAAGACGAAGTCGTTCCACGCGGCGATGAAGGAGAACACGCTGGTCGCGGCGAGGCCCGGTGCCACCAGCGGCAGCAGGATCCGCCACAGGATGCGGGTGCGGCTGGCGCCGTCGATCTGCGCGGCCTCCTCGATCGACACCGGGACGGCCGCGACGAAGCCGCGCATCATCCAGATGCCGAACGGCAGCGAGAACGCCAACTGCACCAGGATCAGCGAGGCGAGGGTGTTCAGCCCGATGCCCGGCGCGAACTGCCCGGCGTCGCGGAACATGAAGAACAGCGGGATGGTCAGCGCCTCGACCGGGATCATCTGGGCGATCAGGAACATCACCATGATGGTGGTGCGGAACCTGAACCGGAACCTGGTCACGGCCACGGCCGCCAGGAACACCACGACGGCCGAGAGCACCACCACCGACACCGCGATCACCAGGCTGTTCACGAAGTACCGGCCGAAGCCGTCCACGCTGAGCACCTGGCGGAAGCTCTCCAGCGTGGGGTGGGCCGTCCACGGCTTCGGGTCCAGCGACCGCACCTCGCCCTTGGGCTTGAACGCGGACAGCACCATCCAGAAGATCGGGAAGGCGGTGACCACGGCCAGCACGATCGCGCCGGCGTTGGCGGCGAACCGCCAGCGGCCGCGGGTGTTGCGGGTGGCGCGGCTCCGGGGGGCGCCGGTTCCGCCGGCATGGGTCCGGGAGTTCCGGACGGGGTTCAGGGTGCTCACAGTTCGTTCCCCGTCCGTCGCAGGGTGCGGATGTAGAGGACCGTCGGGATCACCAGGATCAGCAGCATGATCACGCCGATCGCCGCGCCCAGCCCGTACTGCGAGGAGGCGAACGCCTTCTGGTACGCGTACACGTTGAGCACCAGGTTCTGGCCGGCGATGCCGCCGCCCTCGGTCATCACGTAGATCTGGGTGAAGACCTTGAAGTCCCAGATCACCGACTGGATCACCACGATGGTCAGGATCGGCCGCAGCATCGGCGCGGTGATCCGGCGGAAGGTCGTCCAGGTGTTGGCGCCGTCCAGGGCGGCGGCCTCCATGATCTCCTCCGGGATCGCCCGGATCCCCGCGTAGAGGGTGACCATCACGAAGGGGAAGGAGTGCCACACCACGACGGCGCCGACGATCAGGAACGCCGTCCACTTGTCGTAGAACCAGTTGAACTCGTGGAAGCCGGTGAGCCCGAGCTTCACCAGCGTGTGGTTGACCAGGCCGAGGTTGGTGTCGAACAGGAAGCTCCACACCGTCGAACCGGTCATCGCCGGCGCCGCCCAGGCCGCCATCGCGGCGGTGGTCAGCACCAGCCGGGGCCAGCGCCCGACCTTGGTCAGCAGGACGGCGAGGGTCGCGCCGACGGCCAGGGTGGCGACCACGCAGAACGCGGCGAAACCGACCGTCTGCAGCAGCACCGACCAGAACTGGCCGTCGCTCAGGATCTTCGAGTAGTTGCCGAAGCCGACGAAGGAGGTCGGGGCGCCCCCGGAGGCCTGAGCCTGCCCGAAGTCCAGCACGGACAGCAGGCCCAGCTGGTAGATCGGGTAGGCGACCAGCGGGATCAGGATGACCGCGGCCGGCAGGAGCAGCAGCAGCGGGGGCCGGCGGCGCCGGCCGCCCGAGGGTGCGGCCGGCGCCGTGCCCCCACGGCGCCCGCGCGGGGAAGGCGGCGCCGTCGGGGCGGTCGTGGTGGATGCGGACACGTGCGGGACCTGCTCTCTTCCGCGGACCAGGAGGTCGGTGCGGGACCAGGAGGTGGTACGGGACCAGAGGTTGGGGGGTGCTCGGGCGCCGTCAGTGCGCGGCGAAGGCCGAGGTGATCTGGTTCGCGGCGTCGCCCGAGGCCTTCGCCACGTCCGCCTTGCCGGTGACCACCTGCTGCAGCATGGTCGGGATCACCGCCTGGGCGTCGATCTGCGCCCACGCCTGGTCGAGCGGGACGAACCTGGTGCCGGCCGCGATGGTGTCGGTGAACGGCTTCAGGAAGGCGTCCTTGGCGGCGACCTTGCCGCTGACGGACTTGAGCGTCGGCAGGTTGCCCATCGCGTCGTACATCTGCTCCTGGTACGCCGGGCCCGCCAGCAGTTCGGCGAACTCGAGGGCGAGCGTGCGGTGCTTGGCCGCCTTCATCACGCCGAGGTTGTTGCCGCCCGCGAACGCCGGGGCGATCGAGCCGGCCTTCTCCCCGGGCAGCGGCACCACGCCGTACTTGCCCTTCACCGGGCCCCCGTCGACCTTGCTGCGGCTGGAGTTGGGCAGGATCGCCATCGCGGACTTTCCGGCCGCGAACAGGTCGACGGTCTTGCCGCCGGTCAGGTCGGCGCACTGCTGGGCGGGGCAGCCGTCGGCGCCGAAGAGGTCGGTGTAGCGCTTGATCCCGGCCTGCGAGGCGGGCGAGTTGATGGCCGCCTTGTAGGCGGAACCATCCTTGGCGGCGATGTCGCCGCCCGCGTCCCAGACGAACGGCAGCGCCCCGAAGGTGTACTTGCCGCCGACGGCGATGCCGAAGGTGTCGGGGTTCGCCGCGTGGATCTTCTGGGTGGCGGTGACCAGTTCGGCGTACGAGGTCGGCGGGGTCAGCCCGGCCTCGGTGAACAGGTCGCTGCGGTAGTAGAGCGCGCGCACCGCGATCCACCAGGGCAGGCCGTAGGTCTTGCCGTCCACCACGGCGGTCTTGACGATCGCCGGGTCGAGGTCGCCCTTGTCCTGCCACTTGTCGAGGTCGGCGCCGATCTCGGCGAGACCGCCGGCCGCGACGTAGCCCGGGAGGTCGGTGTTGCCGAACTCGACCAGGTCCGGGGCACTGCCCGGGTCGTTGAAGGCGCCCTTCATCTTGGCCGCGCGGGCGGAGGCGTCGGTGTCGATGTAGCTGACCTTGACGGTGACGCCCTGGTGGGAGGCCTGGAACTCGCTCACCGCCTTGCCGACCACGGCCTCCTTGGCCGCGTTGCCCGCCTCGTTGTACAGCCAGACCTGGAGGGTGCCGGTCCGGTCGTCGGCGGCCTTGTCGCCGGCCGGCGCGGCGGTGCCCGGCGCGCAGGCGGTCGCGGCGAGGCAGCTGGCGGCGAGCACGGCGGCCGCGGCAGTCCGTCTGATGAGTCGCATGGGTAAAGAACCTCCCCTCCCGACAGTTGCCGCCGAGACGTGCTCCGCTGGGGACGGGTACGTCGAAGCAGGCCCTGACCGGGGCCGATGGTGGGTGTGGGTGGAGGACTGCCCGGACGCGTTGGGGGGCGTCCCGGGCAGACCGGTACGGGGGTGCGGCAGGGCGGACCGTTCGGGTGGGGCGGCGTCGCCTGCTCGATGGCAGGGACGTTAAGCGCGGGCGATCGACGCCAACAAGAGGGGGTTCGGGAAGTTTTGCACTGCACAACGTTGTGTCGAAGAAGCGGCGTTGCGGACGCGAACGGGTACCTTCTGACAACCGCCGCCGTCGAGCGGGGGAACACCGGCAGAACGCGGCAGCAGAACGCGGCAGCAGTACATGGCAGTAGCACTCGACAGCGGAACGAGACAGGGGACGGACCACCCATGACGGAGACGGGGCCCGACGCGGAGACCGAGCGACCCGCGGGCACGGCGGCCGACAGACCCGCCGGCGCGGCGGCCGAACGACCCCCGGGCGCGGCCGCCGGGCGGAAACCCGCGACCGAGCGCAACCAGTCGTCCTCGCTGCGCCGCGCGCTCGCCGTCCTCGGCCACGTCCGCGACCACAGCGACGGGCGCGGCGTCCCGCTCGCCCAACTCGCCGAAGCGCTCGGCCTCAACAAGAGCACCGTGCTGCGGCTCGCGGGCCCGCTCCTCGACGAGCACCTCCTCGACCGCGACCGCGAGACCGGCTGGTTCCGGCTCGGCCACGGCTCACTGCGCCTCGGCCAGGCCTACCTCTCCACCCTCGACCTGCGCAGCGTCGCCGCCGAACACCTGCGCCGACTCCAGCGCGAGGCCGGCGAGACCGTCCACCTGACCGTCTGGCAGGCCCCCGGAATCGTCTACCTGGACAAGGTCGAGGACGAGACCAACGTCCGCATGGCCTCCCGCGTCGGCAGCCGGGCCCCCGCCTACTGCACCGCCACCGGAAAGGCCATCCTCGCCTGGCTGCCCGACGAGGCCGTCACCGAGGTCGTCGCCGCGGGCCTGCGCCCGGTCACCGCCTGGACCATCTCCGACGAGACCCGGCTGCGCGCCGACCTCGCCCGGATCCGCGCCCGCGGCTACTCCATCGACGACCGCGAGAACGAACCCGAGGTCCGCTGCGTCGCCGCACCGATCTTCGACCACGCCGGCGAGGTCACCGCCGCCCTGTCGGTCTCCGGCCTGACCTCCCGCATGACCGCCGCCCGCGTCCGCGCCCTCGGTCCCGTCGTCGCCCAGGCCGGACTGCGGATCTCCCGCGAACTCGGTTCGGACCGCCAGCCGTCCTGAACCCCGGCCCGGGAGTTCGCCAAGGTCGCGGCCGAACGCGAGGTCAGCCCCCAGCAGGTCGCCCTGGCCTGGCTCCTGGCCGGCTCACCGGCGACCCTGCCGATCCCCGGCGCCAGCCGCCCCGAAACCATCAGGACTCCGCAGCCGCCACCGGCCTGACCCTGACCCCGGCGGAACCCGCCCGCC
This sequence comes from Kitasatospora sp. NPDC094016, assembly GCF_040304045.1. Classification (NCBI taxonomy): domain Bacteria; kingdom Bacillati; phylum Actinomycetota; class Actinomycetes; order Kitasatosporales; family Streptomycetaceae; genus Kitasatospora; species Kitasatospora sp. NPDC094016. The sequence continues at coordinate 82,554 of NZ_JBEOUK010000011.1, read as the reverse complement.
TCACCAAGTCCTGACCGCGCACCGCGACACCCCGAAAAAGCGGACGAGGCCCGGTGCCTTTTGAAAGGCACCGGACCCCGTCCGACTATTGGAGCGCCAGGCCCGGGTCGCACGGACTCTTCCTACTGAAAGTAGGACGTGCTCTGGTAGCACCACTGACGCCTGACGAGGAATCATCTCCCTCGCGACACCCAGAACAATACCAGCCCCACACCCACACACCGAATCCCGACCAACCCGCACCCCAAAAGCAAACAAGGCCCGGCGCCCATTGAAAGGCACCGGACCTCATCCGACAATTGGAGCGCCAGGCCCGGGTCGCACGGACTCTTCCTACTGAAAGTAGGACGTGCTCTGGTAGCACCACTGACGCCTGACGAGGAATCATCTCCCTC